>NZ_MVDI01000001.1:674406-1011610 GCF_002939305.1 Chroococcidiopsis sp. TS-821
CGCGTCAATAATAGTTTGCATTTTGTGGTGCGTAATGTCAACTTTCGCACGCGCCCAGGAGATCCGCAAGCGCGATCGCTCGCACGTTCGTTTAGTGATTCAGTGCTTTACGCTTTACCTATCAAAAGCATCCATCCCCAACGCCAAACGATTCTTGTTGATTTAGGCGATCTCCTTTTAAGCGACGTTCCAGGATTATCATCGCAGCTATCAGCAATGCTATCAGTTCCTTATCAACTTGATAGCAAAAAGTCACATTTTGGTGATGCGAAAGCTTTTCCCTTAAACGTTGAAATTGAGTCAGTTTATGGTTTTTCCTCTAGTAACAGCACAAATCCTGCTAATTTATCTACAATACCTGATAGCCGTGCCTTAACTTTGCGCGTTCGCTATAGTCTTTCTGAATTACCAAAAAATAGTAACTACCGTCCGCGTTTAGCTGACGAACGTATCGGTTATTTCATCACAGCTTATCAAGATTTTTCCAGCGACGACCGTAGCGATCCTTTTGTACGTTATATCAATCGCTGGGATCTCGAAAAGCAAGATCCTAATGCACCGTTGTCACCACCTAAAAAGCCGATTGTCTTTTGGATTGAAAATGCAGTTCCCCTAGAGTACCGCGAGGCGATTAAAGAAGGCGTTTTGATGTGGAATCAAGCGTTTGAAAAAGCAGGATTTAAAGACGCGATTCAAGTTAAGCAAATGCCTAACGATGCGAAGTGGGACCCGGCTGATGTTCGCTACAACACCATTCGCTGGATTAATACCGTTGACGGCTTTTTTGCGTTAGGTCCATCTCGCGTTAACCCTTTAACCGGAGAAATTTTAGACGCTGATATTTTGGTCGATGCTAGCTTTGTCCGACGGCTGAAGCACGAATACCGCAACTTAATTCAACAGCACCAAACACAACCAACATCATTACTATCACACATGATGGGGGCTGGAGGTAATCTCTGTACGAATGAGCTACGTCAACCTGAATCAGAACCCAGTTTAGCAAGTGTTGTTGGTATTGCAAGTCCAGTTCCTTCACGTTTGTCGCCGCTATCGCAAATGGCAATCGAATACGATTTGTGTTATGGAATTGAAGCGCTTAATCAGTTTGCGATCGGTTCGCTAGCATTGTCGTTGTTTCACAATACGTCGCCCAACAGCGACCAGATGAAAGAGTATATTCATCAGTATTTGCGTTTGATTATTGCACACGAAGTAGGACACACTTTGGGTTTACGACACAATTTTCGCGGTAGCACGTTGTTGCAACCAGAAGAGTTGAACAATAAAACTGTTACCCAAATTAGAGGGCTGACAACCTCGGTTATGGACTACATTCCGCCTAATTTAGCACCGCCAGGAATGCAGCAAGGCGATTATTTTCCTTCAGCAGTTGGTCCTTATGACATTTGGGCGATTCAATACGGATATACACCAACAAATGCGGCACACCCGATCGCCGAAAAACCATTTTTAGATGAAATCGCGCGGCGTTCCGCACAACCAGAACTCGCCTACGCCACTGATGAAGACTTGTTTGACCTCGATCCAGAAGTGAATGCCTGGGATAATAGCAGTGACGTGTTACGTTACTCGCAGTGGCAATTAGAAAACTCGCGAGCCATGTGGGATCGCTTACACAAGCGTTATCCCAAAACAGGAGAAAGCTACGCGAAATTAAGCGAGTTATTTGATGCAGTGTTCTTGCACTACCTCCGCCATACTTATTACACAACAAAATATATTGGGGGGCAGACTTTCTCGCGCAACCATGCAGGAGATCCGAATGGGAGGCTACCGTTTGAACCCGTACCTGTAGAAAAACAACGTCAGGCGTTAGCCACTTTAGAGAAATACATCTTTGCCGCGGATGCGTTTAAATTCCCACCTGATTTACTTAATAAGTTAGCACCGTCACGCTGGCGACACTGGGGTAGTGATGTCATGCTAGGACGTCTTGATTACCCCATTCACGACAGTATTAACTTAATGCAAAGTTTAGTACTTAAAGAGTTACTGTCAGGCGATCGCTTAGTTCGGTTGCGCGATATCGAACTTAAAAGTCAACCAGGAACTGCGCTCACGCTACCAGAATTGTTCGATACACTACAAAATGACATCTGGACAGAAGTTATTCAACCAGATAGACGTACTGAAATTAATAGTTTGCGTCGTGCTTTACAACGCGAACATCTCAAAATTTTAACTGCAATGGTGTTACGTACTTCTTCTGTACCCGAAGACGCGCGGACGCTTGCTTGGTATAAACTTCGCCAACTGCGCAATCACCTAAATCGCACTCTGTCACGCTCGCATAAGTTTGATGACTATACAAAAGCTCATTTAGAAGAAACGCGCGATCGCATCGAAAAAACGCTCAATGCTCAGATTCAATCGCGATAGCCGCAAGCAGCTAGGGTAGATAGGTAATAGCATAGTGGTTAGTGATGAGTGACTGCGGTGATAAATGTACGAGCAACTAGCCACGAGTTACTAACCACCAACCACATGACTTATCTGCCATCTTTGCTTCAATCGTCAAACCGCCAAGTTTGGTTTCAAGCGATCGGTCGATTGCTCTACCAAACAGGTTACGGATTGATTCAGTTCTACATCCCGCTAGTATTTGTGAAGCAAGTGGGTTTATCTGCAACCGCAGTTGGAATCGGGATTGGTAGCGGTTCGCTTGCAGGTGTTTTAGGACATTTCTTAGGTGGTTATTTAGCCGATTCGCAATATGGTCGCAAAAACACGCTGTTAGTTTCTGCTATCTTATCGCTCCTTGCTGCGTCTGTTTTAGTGCTTACTCATAACTTACCACTGCTGATTGTTGCCAACTTAATCATAGGTTTGAGTGCGGGGTGCTATTGGACTGCTGCTGATGCTGCGACAATCGATGTGACAGCGTCAGAAGAACGTCATCATGCTTTTGCTATTTTAGTTTTGGCAGATAGTCTAGGGAACGGATTGGGGATTTTCAGTGGCGGGTTACTGCTGAGTCTCATTCATCGTATTGAAGCACTTTTTATCTTCGGTGGATTGCTATTTCTTGGTTTTTTAGTGCTAATCCAAGTTGCAATTGTTGAGACACGGCAAGATACTCCAGAGCCTACTAATACGCTGCAAGGATTTGCTGTTGCTTTCAAAGACCAAGTGTTGAGATTGTTTGTGGTTGTTAATATCTTATTTACGACTTATGTTGCTTTAGTAAGCAGTACCTTACCTTTATACTTCACGAACACAAGTTCGCGTCTACTAAGTACAACTGAATCTACACAAACTTCACTCGCCAGTATTGCTAATCTGTTTACGTGGTGTTATGTCGGTTTAGGTGCAGTAATCCAGCTGCCAATTGTCCAAATTCTCGGTTCGTTGTCGAAAGTTAGAGTTTTGATGATTTCCATGCTGCTATGGGGAACTGGATTTTTCCTTGTTTGGGCGACTGGAATTGATTCATCAATACAATTGGCGATAATGATTGCTGCATTAAGTATCTTGTCGATCGCTTCTGTCGTTTATAAGCCCTTTGCTCCTGCCATTGTTGCTGAGTTAGCACCCTTATCCCTACGAGGAGTTTACCTTGCTATCAGCTACCAATGTTGGTCTATTGGTTATTTTATTGGTCCTATTCTCGGCGGTTGGGCAATGGATCAGCCGCCAAATGTAGCGCATCATTCCTGGTTAGTGGTTTCCTTTACTACACTATGTGGAATGCTCTTCTTGTATTTTCTTGCTCGGCGCAAAGATGCTGCGATCGCACCTACAGAAGTGCTTAGTGAATAAATTTGCTGTTAAGAAACATAGTTCACCTACACGGGCTTTAGGTTCACTTAGTTGAAGAAGCCCTAGAGAGTTGAGAAGTATTGCCTCCGATCTCTATCCTCTCAGCTGTAAGCTCTACTATGTTGTTGTAGCATTTCTCTTAATAAGAACTGCAACTAATTTTTCCTCAGATCTCCTCTGTACCTCAGCACCTCTGCGGTCTATTTATAGAAACCTGAAAGCGAAACGGTATTACTCAGGGAATTTGCGATTCCGTACCTCAGCTGCAAAACTTTGAACCGCTTGCACAATCGCTTCACTTAAGTTGGTATATGATTTTGCAAAGGGTGGTTGTTTCTCAGAAAGCCCTAGAACATCAGCTGTTACTAAGACTTGTCCGTCACATTTCGATCCTGCACCAATACCGATTGTTGGAATTGTCAGTTTTTGGCTAATTTGTGCGGCTAAATCGTGGGGAATATGTTCTAAAACGATGCTGAAGGCTCCTGCTTGTTCGAGGGCGATCGCTTCTTGGAGAATTCTTTCTCCAGCTTCTGGTGTCTTACCTTGTTGCCGTAAACCAAGTTGACGTATCGATTGCGGTGTTAAGCCGACATGACCCATCACTGGAATTCCTGCTTGCACTAGGTAAGCAACTGTTGCTGTCATTGCCGGATATCCACCTTCTAACTTTACCGCATGAGCTCCTGTCTCTTTTAAAACTCGTCCGGCATTTCGCAATGCTTGCTGCGGGCTTTCTTGATATGTTAAAAATGGTAAATCAACTACGACCAACGCTTGCTTGACACCGCGACAGACAGCTTTAGCATGGTGCAACATTTCTTCAAGTGTCAGCGGCAGTGTTGTTTCGTAACCAAGGATAACAGATAAAGAATCACCTACTAAAATTATGTCTACTCCAGCGCTATCTAATAGGTGCGCGATCGCATAATCCCACGCTGTCAGCGCTACAATTGCCCTTCCCTGTCTTTTCCACTGAACTAATTGTTGGATATTTACTGCCATATCCGTTTTTGTTAACACGATTAAAATCAACGAACACCGCAGCGTTAGCCTAAATCAAACATAGTGTTTAGTTTTGTTAATTTTTCTTTCTGTTTATTTATGATTGGGTTTGCCGAGCGCTGAACTTGTCATGACTGTACAGATTTGTTAATGTCGGTTTTTCTTGAATTTAATGTTTTTTTAAGGGTTAGAGTGACTGTAGCCTTAACTACAGATTATAAATTATATCACAAAATTTAATAATTCTTAAGATTTATAAAGTTTAATTATCAAACAATACAGCAGATTTAAATCTTAACTTATTAAATCCTTGGTATAGTTTTCCTAAGAAGCTTGCCACGTGGCAAGTGGAAGTGAGTGACTTCTTGGGAAGAAAATATGTCTTACGCTCAAACAAAGACTCAGACAAAGACTGGGTATCAAGCAGGGGTTAAAGATTATCGCTTAACGTACTACACCCCAGATTACACACCTAAAGATACGGATGTTCTGGCGGCATTCCGCGTCACTCCTCAGCCTGGAGTTCCTCCAGAGGAAGCAGGAGCCGCTGTAGCTGCTGAGTCTTCCACAGGTACATGGACGACAGTATGGACGGACTTGTTAACCGACCTCGATCGCTACAAAGGTCGTTGCTACGATATCGAACCCGTTCCAGGTGAAGACAACCAATATTTTTGCTTTGTTGCTTACCCACTGGATCTGTTTGAGGAAGGCTCTGTCACCAATATGTTAACCTCAATTGTAGGTAACGTATTTGGTTTTAAAGCCCTACGAGCACTGCGTTTAGAAGACTTACGCATACCTGTGGCGTACCTAAAAACCTTCCAAGGGCCGCCGCATGGTATTCAAGTTGAACGCGATAAACTGAACAAGTACGGTCGTCCTTTGCTCGGTTGTACGATCAAGCCAAAACTTGGTCTTTCGGCGAAAAACTACGGTCGTGCAGTCTATGAATGTCTGCGTGGTGGTCTAGACTTTACGAAAGACGATGAAAACATCAACTCACAGCCATTCATGCGCTGGCGCGATCGCTACTTGTTCGTAGCAGAGGCAATTCACAAAGCCCAAGCAGAAACAGGTGAGATTAAAGGTCACTACCTTAATGTTACTGCTCCCACTTGCGAAGAAATGCTGAAGCGGGCAGAGTTTGCTAAAGAACTCGAAATGCCCATTATCATGCATGACTACTTGACTGGGGGTTTTACGGCTAATACGACACTAGCGCGTTGGTGTCGCGACAATGGAATTCTGCTACACATTCATCGTGCAATGCACGCAGTGATTGACCGTCAAAAGAACCATGGCATGCACTTCCGCGTATTAGCAAAATGCTTGCGGATGTCTGGTGGCGACCACTTACACTCCGGAACTGTTGTAGGTAAACTTGAGGGCGAACGCGGCATTACGATGGGCTTCGTTGACCTCATGCGCGAGAACTACGTCGAGCAAGACCGCGATCGCGGAATTTTCTTCACTCAAGACTGGGCTTCGATGCCTGGCGTTATGCCTGTAGCATCTGGCGGTATCCACATTTGGCATATGCCAGCGCTTGTTGAAATCTTCGGCGACGATTCCTGCTTACAATTCGGTGGTGGAACCTTAGGACATCCTTGGGGTAATGCACCTGGTGCGACGGCTAACCGTGTTGCACTAGAAGCTTGTATTCAAGCACGTAACGAAGGTCGTAGCTTAGCACGCGAAGGTAACGACGTCATCCGCGAAGCTGCGAAGTGGTGTCCTGAACTAGCAGTTGCTTGCGAACTCTGGAAAGAAATTAAGTTCGAGTTCGAGGCAGTGGATACACTCTAACAATTTAAGTTTGAGATGGCAGATTTTGAATTTTAGATTAACCTTAAATCTAAATTCCAAATCTAAAATCTTAAATTTCTCCGGCTGGGGTCGAGCATGGATTTAAAACGAATTGCGAAAGACACAGCGAAGACGCTCTCTAGCTACCTGACATATCAGGCAATGAGAACGGTACTAGCTCAGATCAGCGAAACCAATCCGCCACTGGCACTTTGGTTGCATCGCTTTTCCGCGAAAGAAGTCGTTCAAGACGGAGAAGCATATATCCACAAATTGTTTCAAGAAAAGCCTGATTTGGCTTTGCGGATTATGGTTGTCAGAGAACACATTGCGCAAGAAGTCGTAGACTTTCTACCGGAAATGGTTCTTAGTGACATTCAACAAGCAAACATGGAGCATCGCCGTCAACACTTAGAGCGCATTACGCAACTAGAATCTAGCCCCAGCCACGAGCAACAAGCAACTACTGAGTCTAACCTGGATAATTCATCCAGTTAGCAAGCCCACACAGCACTTAGCAATTCGCTAGCTGATAACTTCCCTCCCCTAACGTACATCGACATACGCAAATTCTGAAGATATGCAAACCTTACCCAAAGAGCGTCGCTTTGAAACCCTGTCTTATCTCCCACCTTTAAGTGATGCTCAAATTACGAAGCAAGTCCAGTACATTCTGAATCAAGGCTACATTCCAGCAATTGAGTTCAATGAATCTTCTGAACCAGAAGAGCACTACTGGACACTATGGAAGTTGCCTTTGTTCGGTGCGAGAAGTACCCAAGAAGTGCTTAGTGAAGTCCAAGCTTGTCGTTCAGAGTACAACAACTGTTATATTCGTGTTGTAGGTTTTGACAACGTTAAGCAATGTCAAGTCCTTAGCTTTATCGTACACAAGCCAAATCAAAGCAGCTACGGCGGTAGATACTAAACTTTCTGCGTTTGAGCACCTGGGGAAGCTGTAACTTAAGTTATCTATCCCCTGGAAAAAGAGGTAGAAAACCTGCCTCTTTTTTTGCTGAAAATGAGTAGTTTAGCGTGCTATAAAATTGCATCAAAGAGTAGTGAAAAGAGATTAACTACAGTTATTTATACATAAGAAATTTTAATTAATATAAAAAACAACTTAACATACCTGACCGTGACTACCTACTCTAAATATAGAAAAGTCATAAGCTACTTACGCGATCGCAGTTAATACTAATAAATCAAGCTAGTACAAAACTGAGTAGGGATGCGATCGCAATGGCTAGAAAAAATTAAGATTGTCTTAAATCCTAAATTGGGTACTATTGTGAATTCATGAGTTACTATATTTCCCCCCGCTTTCTCGATAAACTTGCTGTTCATATTACAAAAAACTTTCTCGATCTTCCAGGAGTCCGCGTACCCCTTATTTTAGGTATTCACGGGCGCAAAGGCGAAGGAAAATCATTTCAATGCGAGTTAGTTTTCGAACGCATGGGAATTGAAGTTGTTCACATTTCTGGTGGAGAACTTGAAAGCCCAGACGCAGGCGATCCGGCGCGACTGATTCGTTTGCGTTATCGCGAAGCTGCGGAATTAATTAAAGTGCGCGGTAAAATGACCGCGTTGATGATCAATGACCTTGATGCAGGTGCCGGCAGATTTGACGAAGGAACGCAATATACAGTAAACACGCAATTAGTCAACGCAACGTTGATGAATATTGCTGATAATCCTACTGACGTACAACTTCCTGGTAGCTACGACTCGACACCGTTACACCGCGTTCCCATCATCGTTACAGGTAACGATTTTTCCACGTTATACGCACCACTGATTCGCGAAGGGCGAATGGAAAAGTTTTACTGGGAACCGGATCGCGACGATAAAATCGGTATCGTTGGCGGAATCTTTTCGGAAGATGGTTTGTCTGCGCAAGAAGTTGCGCAACTCGTTGATGCATTTCCAAATCAGGCAATCGACTTTTTTAGTGCTTTGCGATCGCGCGTGTATGACGAACAAATTCGCCGCTTTATCCATGAAACCGGAATCGAGCGCGTATCATTACGTGTCGTTAACAGTACCGAAGGACCGCCCGTATTTCAAAAACCAGATTTTAGTTTAGCTCATCTACTCGAATACGGAAATTTCATGGTTCAAGAACAGCAACGCGTTGAAAGTTCGCGATTAGTTCGCGAATATAACCAAGCGTTGTACTACGCCAACCGTAGCCCATTGAGTGTCGATCGCGGACAGGCGATCGCGCCTGCAATAAATCCAACACCTACTTCTTCCGCACAACAGTCTACTCCAGAATCTCATTCTGAACGTCCTTTAGCTGAAAATACGAAGAAACCTGTCAGCTTTCAGTCAACACGCTACGAGCCTAGTTCGTTGAATCCCCCACGCTACAACGGTTTTAATACTTCAACAAACCGCCATAACGAAGTTCTCACGCGCCGAGTCGGCTTAGAAACATTAGAACAAGTCAAAAACTTGATTGCTCAAGGGTATCATATTGGTATCGAATATGTAGATAAACGACGCTTTAGTACTGGTTCCTGGCAAAGTTGTAGCCCTGCAATTCATGGCGAATCAGAAGCTGTCATCGCTTTAGAAACGTGCTTAGACGAACATACTGGGGACTACGTGCGGATTTTTGGTATAGACCCCAAAAATAAACGTCGAATCATGGAAACAATCGTACAACGACCAGATAATAACTAAGTAGTAATAAGGCGAGCTAATTTTTACAAGCAAAGGGAAAATTAGCGTGGATAGTCCACTGTTTACCGTTATGAAGTAGTAACGTTAAATCAGTTGCCGTAAATTCAAAATATAACTTTTGGTGTTGAAACTGCATCCACGCTGCTTTGAAATTCTGCCGTGTTAAATCGCGAAAGGCAACAGTCATATGTGGAGCAAAAGGACGTGCTTTAGAAACAGGATCGACAATTCCTATCGATTCGCACTGTGCCATTAAACAAGCTTGTACAGATAATAATTCTGGAGATTTGCGGACATTAACGTAAATGACGCGCGGCGAGAAAGCACCAAATCCATCAAGAACAATGGGTACCGACGATCGCTGCTGAGCGAAATTCCCAAGAAGCATTTCTAATTGGCTAACGCGATCCGCATTCCAAAGAAACGGTGGCTGTAGTGTAATATGCGGCGGCGATCGCAACGCACCTCGACTACCATAATGCTCAGCAAAATGCTGCTGAATTTCTCGAACGCGAGTTTGAATATCCAACGGTGGCAATAAAGCAATAAAATAGCGATTGGTTATTTGAGCCAAGGATTCTGATAACCTATGAAAACTTCATTTATGTATTATTGCTGAGGGTTAACATAAATGCCTTGGTTTGTCAAGATTGAAGAAGGCATAGTCGAAAAGCCAGAGTTTGACCTACACGTACCTGCCCACAAAGCTTACGTCAAAGAATTGATTGCTAAAGGACACCAAGCCCGTAGCGGCTATTGGACTCAACGCGGTGGAGGGATGATGGTGTTTCAAGCCGCATCGCTTGAAGAAGCCAAAGCGATCGTCGCCAAAGATCCTTTGATTCAAAATGGCTGTGTACGATACAAGCTCTACGAGTGGCAAGTCGTCGTCGAATAATTAAGTCAATAAATGAAAATTAACGTTAACTGATCGAGCTGGTCATCAGTAACAGGTAATGGGTAGAAAGATTAATCAACTTTCAATTACCTATTACCTGTTATCCAACAAAGAAAAGTATAACCTCACAATCGCGCATCTAAAGTGTTATCCTAGATTTAGACCTGGACCCATGCAATCATGACGCCCAAACCTTGTCAGGACCGGAAGGTAGCAGCAATACGGGATGCTCGCGATCGGCGTGGACTCCGGGTCGCCTTAGTTTAGGGAGCAAATGACTACTATGCCTGGATTTGGAGATGTCGTACAAAGAGCTTTTTATCTCGGCGTTGGGCTAGCTTCTTATGCAGGCGAGAAAGCAGGCGTGAAATTATCAGAATTGCGATCGCAAGCCCAAAAGTTAGCAGAAGAAATGGTCGCACGTGGTGAGATGACGACAGAAGAAGCTAAGCGCTTTGTCGAGGAATTGATGCAGCAGGCACAACAACCATCTGCAAACGAATCTAGTGCTAGCAGTCAAAGTAGAGAACCACGCCGCATCGAAATTTTAACTGACGACGAACCAACACCAGTACAGCAAGACGATCGAGACGTAGAGAAGCTGCGTCAGCAAGTTTTAGGACTGCAAGAAGAATTACAAAGACTTAAACGACAACAATAAAATCTTTCTCACGTGCATGCTTCATTTGTTGCATTAAGTTGCGATTAATAAATAGTTTTGTCTGTCGCTACTGTTTTTGCACTATAGATCGAATAGGGCAATTCCACCTCGATTGATTTAAGTTGCCTAGTGTGTTCCTTCAAGCGCTAATTAAGGACATAGTTAGTTATGGAGAAGTGGCAAAAAGATTTTTTTGAAATGCTAGAAACAGTAGCAGACGAAGTAGAGCGATTTTTTCAAGGAGTTGCAGAGGTCGTTGATTCCGTATTTGAGATTTCTGAAGAAATAACCGAGCAGGTTCACTATACAATTTCTACGGAAATAGACCAGTATTTAAACGATCTAGCCGACCCACTTTTGGAAGTTTATTGGGATTTAGAGGAGTTTGTTGGAGAAGCAGAACATTCTTTTCCTTATGAGGTTGAACCGAGTTTAGAACAAAACGCCGCGTGTATCGGTTGTCGTCACTATCACGGTCAAGTGTACAGTGGAAACTTGTTAGTTTGTGCCATGCATCCGTATGGTTGGGATGATAGCAATTGTCCAGATTGGGAACAGAATTAGGAATTAGCAAAAATTGCGACTCATGAGTAATGAATCAAGTTTAGTGCAAAGTGGTACTGAATCTCTAGCCGATGATAGTGAAACGGCTCAGCAACAGAAGTACGGCGAACGTCATATTGCCGAGGGAAAACTAATTACCTTTCCAAACCCGCGGATTGGGCGTTGGTACAATATTCATATCACTTTGCCAGAATTTACCTGTAAGTGTCCTTTTTCTGGCTATCCTGACTTCGCCACAATTTATATTACTTACGTTCCCAACGAGCGCGTCGTAGAGCTTAAGTCGATTAAACTTTATATCAACAGTTATCGCGATCGCTACATCTCGCATGAAGAATCTATAAACCAAATTTTAGACGACTTTGTTGCTGCGTGCGATCCTTTAGAAGTTCAAATCAAGGGAGATTTTAATCCTCGCGGTAATGTACACACGGCGATCGAAATCAATTATAAACGCGAGCAAACGCCAATCCAAAATAATGTCCTAGCTCGCAAAGAGTCAAGCTTCCAGTAAGGGTAATTGGGTAAAAAGGTTATGTTGCGTCTTGATTAGCGATCGCACCCACAGCATCTTGAACGACAGTCGGCTGTCCTAATTGATCTAACACACCGAAAAACTCTCGCTCAAAAGCAACGTGAGCGCGGTTAGTTTTACCACCAATATATAGTTTACCATCTTTCTGTAACGCCCAAACTTGTGAATGCGAGATGTAACTCATGACAACACCTAACATGAGTAAGCCAAAACCCGAATAAACGAAGGGAATACCTGGATCGGCTTTGATTTGCAACCCTGTACTACCGACAACGTCCTCAATCTTTAGCGTTACACCATTGACCTCAACCGCCATTCCAGGGCGCACAGTATTAATCAACTGCCCAGTCGTGTCATAAAGAAGTAGCATTCCTTGTAAATCTCTAGCAACAAGCGAGACTCCAGCACTTAAATCGGGTTTTGTCGGAATCCAAGTTGCCCATAAGCGTCCTTGACCGTTTGTATTCAACTGTGCCATTGGTAGCTGCAAAATGGGACTTTTATTCAGTCGGATGCGAATCGCTGCAATTCCCCAGTCAGTTTGATAAAAAGTTACACCACGATAGCGTAGCGGTTCGTTGACAAAAATCTTTTTGTGCTTAACTTCTTGTCCTTGGTTATCGATGACAGATAAATCGGAATAAAACTGATCGATACCGCCTGTTGGTGTATAGTCAATCCAAAATCGATTGACTCGTACAGACCAATCTTGAGGAATTTGTGGTGCTGCCCAAGGTCCTGCATCAACTATATTTTGGACTTTAAACGTGTCTCCACTTGCAACCATTTCTTGCGCCATAAAGCCTGTCATCGCACCCCAAATTGCACCTACCAGAATCAAGATCATGCTCGCATGAACGACGATAGGTCCAACGCGCCCTACAAGACCCCGACTTGCATAAAGCGCATCTCCTTCGCGAAAAACTCGATAGCGTTTTTCTAATAGAGGTACTAACTTATCGACTGTGGCGTAACTGAGTTCTGCACTCAACGCAAACTTACGAAACTGCTGCGGCTGTTTGTAAAACTTCCACGTTCGCGAAAACCACTTCAGTGCGGGTAATTGGCGTCTAAATGTACAAGCCGTTAAGCTAGAACCAAATAAAATCAGCAGTGCCAAAAACCACCACGTACGATAAACGCGATCTAGCCCTAACCTTAGCAAGACTTTCCAGCTAAGAAAGCCAAATAATGCAGGATCTTCAGGATAGTTGGCTTGGTAGAAAGCAACCGATTGTCCTTGCTCAATCACAGTACCTGCGATACTAAAAACCGCGATCGCTAACAGCAAAACAATTGCCAAGCGCAAGTCTGTTAGTACAGGTAAAAACTCACGTCGAAAAAAGCGTCGCAGTGATGACCACAAATTTAAATTGGCAGAATTTGAAGACATTGACTTAAATTTAAATACTTCCTACCGGAATGCGCGACAACAGTGAAAAGACGCCAAAACCAACAAGTAATGCTCCACTGACTGGCGTAATCCAGCCTGACCAGCGGCGCAACTCTAACAGTTTTTTGATTGCGACTGTAAAAGTTCCTGCCAAAATTAACGGCACCACATAGCCGACGGTATACGCAAGAAGTAGAGTTGCACCAAGAATCAGATCTTGCGTTGTCGCAACCCAAGCAAGTAACGTTGCCAGGACAGGTGTACTACAAGGCGAAGCAACAACACCGAACGTCAAACCAATCAGATAGGAGCGTATTCCTTGGGGCAAATCTTGCGAAATCCATTCTAAACCACCAAATGATGGTAACTGTAGGGGTAGTGCTTCCAGTAGGTTTAACCCCATCAAAATCGCCACAATACTAACGACAAGGGGTAGCCCGATGCCTACTTGTCCGTAAATTTGTCCTAAGAATGCTGCGATGATTCCTAAAGTTGCTAAAGTAGTTGCCAAACCTAATGCAAACCAAGTAGACATCTGCATCGCGTGCCAGCGGCTTTCGGCTTCATAACCGCCAATATAGCCGACTGTAATCGGCAGCATCGAAAGCATACACGGTGTCAAGCTAGTCAACAAACCAGCCATAAAAATCACACCAATACTCAACCAGCCAAGATGCGTTAACTGGTCAGAGACGAGGGTATTCGCAAATTGTTCTAATTCGTACAACCGAGCTTGCCAAAGTTCGAGCATGGAGCAGATACATTAAAAGGCTGATTCTGCTTCAATCTTAACTTACGTGATGCCTGACTAAAGCTTTTAGCGCGCTTGGCGCTGGTTACGTTCAGGCAAAGCAACAATATTAGCATCTGCGTTTTCTCTAGCAACACGGATCAATAATCCAGCGATCGCCAAGCTGGAAATAACTGAATTACTACCATAGCTAATAAAGGGAAGTGGTAAACCGGTTGTAGGTAAAACTCCAGTAGCAACTCCAATATTCAGCATTGATTGTCCTACTAAAAAAATCATTGCACCAACTGCAACTAATCTGTGGACTGGATGCCAAGCTTTGAGCGCCACAATTAATGCAATTGTTGCGTACATAACTAGCAAAAGCAACAACAAGATACTACCAACAAACCCAAATTCTTCAGCAAAAACTGCGAAAATAAAATCAGTATCTTGAATTGGCAAATAATGTAATTTTTGTTGCGATAGTCCAAATCCTGCTCCCCACGTTCCGCCTGAACCTACTGCCAGTAAACTTTGAATCAACTGGTAACCAGTGTCTGCTGGATCGCTCCATGGGTTTTGAAAAGACGTAATTCGCTTAAGTTGATAGGGATTCTTACTAATACTGACAACTGCCGCTAATATCCCTAATAAAGCTGTTCCTACTAAAGGGAGATAGGGTAAACCGGCTGCGAGTGCTATTAGCCACAATGCCATGCCACAGAGCGCGGTTGTACTTAAGTTAGGTTGGAGAAGAATTCCGACTAAAATCAGTGCAAACACTGCTAACCAAAACAAGCGCGCTTGCCAGCTAATTTTATCCCATTGCCCGAAAAGACGAGCGCTTTGCAAAATCAAGAAAGGCTTGATTAACTCAGATGGTTGAATCAGAATTCCGCCAATTGACAACCAGCGCTTAACGTTTAAAATTTCTTCTCCGATAAACAGCGTTAAAAAAATTAATCCTAAAAGAAGCAATACACTCCAAGGCGTAATACTAAGTACAAAGCGTAGAGATGTATGAACAAGAACGTTAAATACAACTAAACCAATAGCCACTCCTATCAATTGGCGCTTGACAAAATAAAGCCCGTCGTTCTGATCTACAGCGGCAACGGGGTACGATGCAGAAAATAAAATGACTAGCCCGACGAACAACCACAGGAACGTTAACCAACGCAATAGGCGAGCTTCGTTAGCCCATCCAGCTACAGATTTGTCAAAGAAAGGAATGAATTGACGGATCTGCACGGCAGTGAATTTGAGGTTATGACATTAGGAGTATAGCGGCTATTGTGGTTATGCGATCGCCTTGGCTTTAAGAATTATGAATTATCTTCCAATAAAAAAGGAGAGACCCACAAGACCTCTCGCTTAAATCTAAAAATATAAAAGCAATTACAGCAAGCCTGTATTAACTCCTGGCTTTCCTGTTGCTAGTTCTACCTTAACAATCTTGCCACCCATTTTCATAATTCTTTGCTGTTCGCGAAACCAGTTATCGTAAGGAACGAGCTTGGTAAAATAGGTGTTTTGTAATTCCCGCTGTGTTCTAATCCGAGTTTGACTGGGAACACACGCAGTGACCTTAAACATCCGCATTGGTTGAGTTTCTCCTTGATTATTGAATTTGGAAAATTTTTGATTTCAAGCGATTCGAGGGCAACAAACTACCACTGCTACCCTATTTTCCCATGTATTTACGCAATTTTTTAATAATCGAACAATTTTCAGTTAATTGCTCAAAGGCTGGAAGTCAAGCGTCAATACCAAACCTTTAGCACTTATTGCTGCTTTTTAAAGCTTTGAATAAGCGATAAAACAGTCTTAGCACTCACGATCAACTTCCAGACCTCAATTTAAGGAGAAGTACCTTAAAGCTCTAGCTGCTACGCTTATGCGCGCGAGTCATTAGCTTAAGCCAGAACAGATGTAGTCGAAGTAAACACCCATTTCTTTACCGGCATCAGGACCAACTAAGCTAGCAGTGACTTCTTTCATTGCTTGAATAGCTTGTACTGTTGCTCCGATAGGAACGCCTAACGAGTTGTAGGTTTCTTTTAGACCATTGAGTACGCGCTCGTCAAGAATCGAAGGATCGCCAGCAAGCATTGCGTAGGTAGCGTAGCGCAGGTAGTAGTCGAGGTCGCGGATGCAAGCAGCATAGCGACGCGTTGTATACATATTGCCGCCTGGGCGAGTGATATCAGAGTAAAGTAATGATTTTGCTACTGCTTCTTTAACAATTGCTGCCGCATTAGCGCTAATAGTGGTAGCAGCACGTACGCGGAGTTCGCCAGTTTGGAAATAGCCTTTTAGCTTCTCCATTGCCGAGTTGTCCAGGTACTTACCTTGTACGTCTGAAGCATTAATTACTGCTGTAATTGCGTCTTGCATGGTTTTAATTCCTTATTTCCCACCGTGTTGCAATGATTAATTTAAAAGTAGGTTTTCTTACCCTACTGCATAGCACCTACTAAGTAGTCGAAGTAAGAGCCAGCTTCTGAAGCATCTTCAGCAGACATCATCGAAGTAGCAACGTTCTTCATTGCCCGAACGCTTTCAGCAACAGCTTCGATAGGAGTACCGAGCGACTTGTACATTTCGCGGACTCCAACAACACCAATTTCTTCGATTGGAGTAACATCGCCAGCAACAACACCGTAGGTGATCAAGCGCAGGTAATAATCCATGTCGCGCAAGCAAGTTGCTGTCATTTCTTGACCGTAAGCGTTTCCGCCAGGAGAAACAACGTCAGGACGTTTTTGGAATAGTTGATCGCCGGCTTGCTTAACGATACGCTCGCGGTTGTCTGTTAGCGTTTGTGCAATGCGTAAACGACGCTCACCACTTGTAACAAAGGTTTTAATCCGATCTAGCTCGCCAGGGCTGAGGTAGCGAGCTTCGGCATCCGCATTCACGATTGACTTCGTGACGATACTCATTAACCGATTCCTCCAAAAATTAATGAAACCAGGTTTTGTTTTGTTTCTCGTACTTACATTGGCAGTAAGTCCAAGCTGCTAGCTGTTATCTTGAGCAACTCAAGTATGGGATATTGCAATATCCCCGCTGCTAGTAGCAATTTACTCAACTTTTTGGATGCCACTATGCGGAATTCCGCTACATTTGTGTTCCAATTGGGGAGAGTTCCCAGCTTTTCCAAGGTGTTTTTTATAACATCTGCTGCTCGATCTGTTTTGACTTACCAGTGAGTTTACTGCTCTCGTCAAGACATCTACCAGTTACCCGCGTAACCAGAAATACATCAGCTTGCAGACACAGTTACCTTCCGCAAATATTTTGCGGCATTTGGTTCATCTTCTGAGTCACCTGTTAACAGTTTTTAACATTACTTTTCAGTTTTCCTGCGGACAAAAACCTCTAACCCGTCATTTTCTTTTGACCGGTCAGAGGTTGAGTCGAATTATTTACTCAAAATGAGCTTTGCCGAGACTTTAGAGGCGGTTTAAAACCGAAGGAGACAAATCAGACCAAGATTGTTTAACAAGGTCTGCTGCTGCCTTCACGCTACCCAAGTAGTTACCTGCAGGTAAAGACGGATAGCGACGATAGGGAACGACATCTTCGCCAAAGTATTGAGCATACTCAGCACTATCGACCATCGCGTCAACGGCTGCTTTCAAGCCACCATCAGCTAACAGCTTGTTGTATTGACGAATCTCTTGCTGTGTCGCGGGTGCCCGACCCAAGAGATGACGGAATAAAAATTCAATCACCTTAGTATTGGGGTATGGCGTATAGAAGCGCCGTACATAAACCTCTGAACTTGCCAGTGTGCGGACAAATTCGCGTACTGAAATCTCGCCATTTTTGAGCTTGCTATCTAAATCAGGACGCCTTAGACTTGCAGGAACTTGACCGCTGAACAGATCCATAACTTGCGCGTAAATCGCATCAACGACTAGCGCCATTTCTGCAGCGCTGGTACCTTGAGTCGCACGGTAAATGCGTGCGGGTCGGCGACGAGTTGTGCCTACACCAACTTCGACCGATTGCCCGCGACCGTCATTAAACGAACGACCAAGTTCGATAAAGAGCGGACGAGTGCGGTCCATTTGTCGGGCTTTTGCTGCCGCGTCTGCGATCGCCTTTGCAGTCAAAGGCATTTTCGCTGCATCCATTCTTGGCTTGACCGGTTCGAAACTTGGGACAACCAAGTCATCATTTTGCTTCGTCAGCTGATTGTAAAGCTTCTCTGTATTCGGGAAGTTCGCTGCTGGTAGCGTCGGGAAGCGGCGGTATGGCACAGTATCTTCCCCAAACACTTGGAGATACTCCATACTATTAACCATCGCGCTGACAAAGCCACGAATCCCTTGCGAAGCTAGAATCTGGTTATATTTGCGAATTTCTCCCTGGTCTTTCGGCGCACGACCTAAGAAGTGCTTTGTTCCTAGCTCAATGACTTTTGTGTTTGGGTACGGCGTGTAAAACTCTTTGATATAGAGCTTAGAACCACCCAATCCTTCAATAAACTCTTTAACTGTAATTTCACCGTTGCCAAGACGACTTTCTAGTGCTGTAAATTCGTTCTCAGCGATGTACGGTTCAATGTCACGCTCAAAGATTTGACGGTATGCAGCCCGAATAATGGTTTGAACGTCATTTTTATCCGCGTTGCTGCCCAGCTTGAAGACTTTGGTTTGCTCGCGTTGGCGCGAAACACCTTGATTCACGCGGAATTGAATATTAGGTTCCGAGCGAGTCTCGCTAACTGTACCCAATTCGACAAAGCGCGGCACTTCTTCTGTTTCGACTTTGGCACTGACAATATCTTCGGGGATACTACTGACGCGCAGCGATCGCAAAGCAACACCTGCAGGCGTCAAATAACGCTCGTAAGGAACCGTATCTTCACCAAAAGTTTCGCTATACTCTGGACTATCCAAAATGGCGTCGATCAGCGCGTAGAAACCTTTCTTGGCACAAATATCAAAGTATTTGTTTGTTTCTTGTCTGCCGTACGTAGGACGACCCAGCAACCGCCGATGGATGTATTCGATCGCCTTTGTTACATACAAAGGAGTCCAATACAAACTACGGAATAAATCTGATTTGGCTAGCTGACGAATAAATTCGCGAACGCTAATTTCACCGTTTTCTAGCTTGATTTCTGCGACCTTCAGCCGCTGTCCTTCGTAGACATCGCGACCAAACACTTGCAGATACGCAGCGCGAATGACAGCTTGTGTCGAACTTTCTGAGAATTTAACACTTGAACCTGTTGGTGCTCTTCTGCTACCAACGCCAGGTAACTGGTCGAGACGGAAAACTTTCGGTCCAAGACTTCCAGGAAACTCTCCTCGCGCTTTTGGATTGCTGTTTTGATTATTAATTGCGGGTCCTTGGTGAATTAAGATCCGCTTCGTATCTTTACCAAAAGGAGCCGGTCGCGTGCTGGGGTTGCGAGTTTCTTTTGGAAAGATCGCACCGAACTGAATTTCTAACGGATCGTTACCTGAACCGTAGGGATGTTGGTCAGGTAAAGGTTGGTTGTAATCAGCAAACAGCGTAATGAACTGCGGTACTTTGCGGAACGGCGCGCTGTAGTTTAAGAGGTCTTGCTGTGCCCCCCAGTTGCGGCATTCTTGTGCTTCTTGACCGAGACCGCGAATATAAGGAACGGTTTCTTCACCAAAGTAGTCGGAGTATTCTTGAGAGTCTACTAAGGCATCAACTAAAGCTGGTAAACCGCCTTGCGAAATAATCGAGAAGTATTCTTGTAGTTCTTCGCGACTTGATGGACCGCGACCCAAGAAGTGGCGAAAAGCTAATTCAACGACTCGGCTGTTAATAAATGGTTCGTAGAACTGTTTGCGATACAGTGGTGACTTACCCAAGCGGCGAATAAACTCTTTCATTGAGATATCGCCGTTTTTCACTTGAGATTCCAGATAAGAAATTGACTGGCTGTAAGCACGAGTAATATCGCGCTCGAAAATTTGCCTGTAGGCTGCTTTAACAACGTCTTGCTTTTCAGTTGCAGAAAGACCGGGCTTCATGACAAATTTTTGCCGTCTTTCTGCTGCGTTAAAGTAAATTTGTGGTAGCTGTAAGCCTTGCTTATCTGGCGAATTAGTTTGGCGTAGTTTATTTGATGGTGTTGGAGCTTTGAATTCAGTAATTAAGACATCCATGTACTGGGACACAATGTCCGTTGCTTCTTGGTCTCTACGGAAGTAAGAGATTGCAGCTTGCCGCATTTCTTGTAAAGCAACTATTGTCGCTTCTCCAGAACAGGCATTTTCAATAATCTCGCGCAATCCACGCGTATTCACCGCGATAATATTTGGATCGCCAGCCACGATCGCATAAGTCACATAGCGCAAAAACCACGACAAGTCGCGTAGCGACTTTTGCATGTTGCTCGGACCATAGCGCGCCACGTTGATCGGACGAAATCCTGGCGGGGTAGGACCACTCGGCGAAGCACTAAAGAGCGATCGCAGTCCTTCTAAAAATCCACCCCGACTTTCTACGTACGTGATGTTCCCTAATCGCGCGGCATCTTGTGCTGCTTCTTTCGCACCTACCGTTGCCATTTCTGGCTCGCGTGGTTTTTCGAGATACGCCATTGGCGAACCTCCCACAAAGATGCGGTTAGCAGCGCGAGACACAATCAATGCTGAATTCTGGGTCAGAGTTTCAGCAATTTGTAATCGTTTTGTACCCGATGCAAAATAACTGGCTAATTCATTTAGTTCGCCGCGTTCCAAAAAGCGGTCTTGTTGTTCCGCTTGGGAAATTGTGGCGACGGCTAGTGTTTGATATAGTTGCGGGCGTGCAACCGAGCTTCCACCACTTGCTTTAACACTCATTATTATTCCTAAAACTCCCTTGAGATCACAACAGCGATCAATCTAAATTAGAGTACTAGTTTCTGTTGCTTACTATTTTCCCACTAGAATTTCCCACCCAAAATGTTTTTGGTTAAAGAAAGTCAAGCGAGCGTGGTACTACTCCACAAAACTTAATGATGTTCGTTTTTTGCTTGCCGAACCAAGAACGAAGTCGAAACTTGGGCTACTTCTTGCTTTACAACTTACGACCTAAGTCAGTTGTAAAGGAAAACGAGCTTTTAACAGTCAACGATTTACTTGACAAACTTTGCTGTTTATCAACCTCACCTCTGCTTAGACAGGGCGGGAGTTGACTGCGGCTTTTTCTGCTTTATACGTAACTTTATGGAGGTTACGTAGGAGATCATAGTGGATATAGGCAGAGCGCCTGAGAAAAAAGATAAGTTTTGTTACTTTTCACATATGGATCGAGACATCAGTTCTGCCGTGCAGCGGCTATACGACACGTATCCTTTTCCTCCAGAACCGCTTTTAGATAGCCCACCGCCTGGGTATAACTGGCGCTGGAATTGGACGGCAGCATACAATTTTTGTACAGGTCAAAAACCTGACAAGCAAGATATCCGCATTCTTGATGCAGGATGCGGTACAGGAGTAGGCACTGAGTATCTAGTGCACCTCAATCCTAGAGCTGCAGTTGTCGGGATTGATTTAAGTTCCGGCGCATTAGCTGTAGCGCGCGATCGCTGCGCGCGATCTGGTACCGACCGTCGCGTCGAATTTCATCATCTCAGCTTGTATGACGTCGCCCAGCTTTCAGGAGAGTTTGATTTCATTAACTGTGTAGGAGTATTGCACCATCTCGAAGATCCGATTCGAGGTATTCAAGCATTAGCCGCTAAACTCGCTCCTGGCGGTATAATGCACGTTTTTGTTTATGGAGAATTAGGGCGTTGGGAAATTCAGTTAATGCAAAAAGCGATCGCGCTTCTCCAACACCAAGGTGATTACCAAGATGGCGTCTATATCGGACGAAAAATCTTTGCTGCTCTGCCAGACAATAATCGCCTTGTCAAACGCGAAAAAGAACGCTGGTCGCTAGAAAATCAGCGCGATGCAAATTTTGCGGATATGTACGTTCATCCTCAAGAAATTGACTACAATATCGAGACACTTTTTGAATTGATTGACGCTTCGGGTTTGGACTTTTTAGGTTTTTCCAATCCGAGTTATTGGCAATTAGAACGACTCGTAGGAAAAGAGCCAACGCTGATGCAACGTGCAAAAGGTTTAAGCGATCGCGCCCGATATCGATTGATCGAATTGCTAGATCCTGAAGGCGCAACACACTACGAATTCTTTCTAGGGCGTCCTCCCTTACCTAAAGCCGACTGGTCAAACGATGAAACGCTACTTGCCGCTATTCCCGAACGTCATCCATGTATCGAAGGATGGGCAAGCCGTTGTTTATTCAACTACGACTACCAAATTGTGAACTTATCCGAAGCAGAATTTGAATTTCTGCAAGCTTGTGACGCCAATGCCCAACAAAAAACGGTAAGCGAGATTTTGTCTCAAGTCAAGCTAGAGTTAGCTAGCGCGCGATCGCTCTTGAAGTCTGGACTAATTATCTTAAACCCGAGTTAATTGTTTTTTAAGTATTGTTACCGCAACGTGTTATGATTTCAACTGGCTCATTAGAGTCAATTTAATCAACCGTAATGGTTTGCGTTTCCCGTGAACTTGGCAAACAACTCCTCAGAACCCGCACCTTCTCAGGGAGATCTCCCTACTGGTTTTGCTGCGTCAAAACCAAGCAACTCGATGCAAGAGTTTTATCAACTTTCACAAGAGTTGCTACTTTGGACTGTGGCATTGACAGGGATTATCTTTGTCTTTGTCTGGATATTTTATTCCCTCAACATTGCCTTGAACTATCTGATCGGGGCATGTACTGGTGTGGTTTACTTGAGGATGTTAGCAAGAGATGTAGAGCGACTAGGCGGAGAAAAAAAGCAGTTGAGTAAAACTCGGTTAGCTTTACTAATTGGGTTAATTCTACTGGCAAGCCGGTGGAATCAACTGCAAATTTTGCCTATATTTTTAGGTTTTCTCACCTACAAAGCTTCGCTGATCGTCTACGTACTACGGACGACATTTGTCTCTGGCTCTCGCAAAGTCGGGCAATCCTAGAAGAGTCTTATTCTCAAAGCTTGGGGAATCCAGTTGAAGGGAAAATGCTAAATATTTTGCACGTCGTCAACTTCGCTCACCTCGCCGAATTAGAAGTAGGTAAACACCTTTACTGGCAAATTGGCAATCTCAAAGTTCACGGTCAGGTCTTTTTGACCTCATGGTTTGTGATTGCGGTGTTGGTAATTGTGTCATTTGCCGCTACAAGAAATATCAACCGAATCCCCCGCGGGCTACAGAACTTCATGGAGTATGCCCTAGAATTCATTCGGGATTTGGCAAAAAATCAAATCGGGGAAAAAGAGTATCGCCCGTGGGTGCCTTTTGTCGGCACTTTATTCTTGTTCATATTTGTGTCAAATTGGTCAGGTGCGCTTGTTCCTTTCCGGCTGATTCACTTACCCGAAGGCGAACTTGCCGCTCCCACCAGTGACATTAATACCACGGTGGCACTAGCTTTGCTGACATCCTTAGCATATTTCTACGCGGGATTCAGCAAAAAAGGGTTGGGATACTTTGGTAACTACGTGCAGCCTGTACCTTTTATGCTGCCGTTTAAAATTATCGAAGATTTTACCAAGCCCCTCTCCCTGAGCTTCCGATTGTTTGGTAACATCCTCGCGGATGAATTAGTCGTGGGAGTGCTGGTGTTACTCGTACCGCTGTTTGTTCCCTTGCCAGTAATGGCATTAGGTCTATTTACTAGTGCGATTCAGGCGCTGATCTTTGCTACGCTTGCCGCAGCTTACATCGGAGAAGCGATGGAAGACCACGGGCATGGTGAAGAACACGGGGAACACGCATAAACCGAAGGACTAAGGAATGGAGATTAGAGACACCTAATAACCAAACCTAGCAATTGAGAGCAAGTCCAAAAATTCTTTTGTAAATTCAGTTTTGTCAAGGTAAGGAAAATATCATGGATCCATTGATTTCTGCTGCTTCAGTTCTAGCTGCTGCTCTTGCTGTCGGGTTAGCTGCTATTGGTCCTGGAATTGGTCAAGGAAATGCAGCAGGTCAGGCTGTAGAAGGAATTGCACGTCAACCAGAAGCAGAAGGCAAAATTCGCGGTACGCTGCTGCTGAGCTTGGCATTCATGGAAGCGTTGACGATTTACGGTCTGGTTGTTGCCCTTGTATTATTATTTGCTAACCCATTCTCGTAAGCGAGTATTTGTCAAGTGTAGAGGCGTTTTTGACGAGCGTCTCTACATTATTTCGCTCATTACTTAAATACAACTCCTGCTCAACGAACTATCGCCCCTTAGAATGACATCAAAGGGGTATGAGACTATGACACATTCAATAATCTTACTCGCAGCAGAAACAGCAGGTAGAGAAGGCGGGCTATTTGATATCGACGCTACCCTGCCTTTGATGGCCATACAGTTTCTATTTTTGGTTTTGATTCTGAACGTGACTTTTTACAAGCCACTGAGCAAAGCAATTGACGAGCGGGACGAGTATATCCGTAAAAATCAATTGGATGCGCGAGAGCGCTTGTCAAAAGCTGAGCAACTAGCTGCACAATACGAGCAAGAACTCGCAACAGCCCGCCGACAGTCGCAACAAATCATCGCCGATGCTCAAGCAGAAGCTGAGAAAGTTGCCGCCGAAAAAATAGCAGCGGCACAACGCGAAGCACAAGCCCAGCGAGAACAAGCGGCTCAAGAGATCGAACAGCAAAAGCAAGAAGCCCTAGCATCGCTAGAGCAACAAGTTGACGCTTTGAGTCAACAAATTATGGAAAAACTGCTAGGGACGCAGCTTGTAAGTCAGCGTTAGTTGGAAACCAGATAAAAATTAGAGTAGAAGCTTGATGCCACGATTGGGATAGGCAATCATTTCATTAAGACAAACTCAAGCAGCGCAGATGTGGACGGGTACAATGGAAACTTTTTTATTGTTGATGGCAGAAGCCAGCGCTGTGAATGCTGAATTGGCAGAAGGGAATCACGGTTTTGGGTTGAATTTCAATATTCTAGAAACAAACCTAATTAACCTGGCGATCATTATCGGCGTGCTGTTTTTCTTTGGGCGGAAAGTAGTCGGAAAAACGCTCAGCGATCGCCGCGAACGCATTGAAACCGCAATTGTCAGCGCGCAAAAGCGTGCAGCCGATGCCAAAGCAGCACTAGAAGAACAACAACAAAAGCTGGCTCAGGCACAAGCGGAAGCCGAAAAAATCCGCAAGAATGCCCAAGAAAACGCCAGAATTGCTAGAGAAAAAATCTTGGCAACCGCAGCAACTGATATTGAACGCATGAAAGAAACCGCAAGTCAAGACTTGAATGCGGAACGCGATCGCGCGATCGCCCAGTTGCGTCAACGAGTAGTCGCAATGGCACTGGAAAAAGTCGAATCCCAGTTAAAAACTGGTGTAGACAGTGAAACGCAGCAAAAGTTAATTGACCGCAGTATCGCGCTGTTGGGAGGTCGTTTATGAAAGGTGGCGCCACAACCCAAATCGTTGAGCCATATGCTCAGGCGCTCATGTCGGTTGCCCGTAAAAACAATTTGACTGAACAATTTGGTAACGACATACGCGCTTTACTCAACATTTTAGAGAATTCTGAGCAACTGCGTAACTTCTTAGCAAATCCATTTGTGAGAGCTGAGGATAAAAAAGCCGTATTGCAGCGCGTAGTTGGTGAAGAAATCAACCCGTATTTACGGAACTTCCTCATGCTGCTAGTAGACCGCAAAAGAATTCTTTTGTTAGAAGACATTTGCCAGCAGTTTTTGGCAATTCTCCGACAGTTAAATCAAACAGTTCTAGCCGAAGTGACTTCCGCAGTAGAGTTGACGGAAGAACAGCAACAAGCCGTTCGCGAGAAAGTCATTGCTATGACGAACGCGCGTGAAGTCGAATTGAACATCAAAATCGATCCTGATTTGATTGGTGGTGTCATCATTAAAGTAGGCTCTCAAGTCTTTGATGCGAGTATCCGCGGTCAACTACGTCGCCTTTCCCTACGTCTGAGCGGTAGTGCCTAAAAAAGGAGTTAGGGACTAGAGTCTGACTCTTAAGCCGCAACTCCTAACTCATATTCATAACCTCGACATTCCTCAATACCCAAAATCTAAAAATGATCAGCATTAGACCTGACGAAATTAGCAGCATTATTCAACAGCAAATTGAGCAGTACGACCAAGAAGTTAAAGTTGCTAACGTTGGTACGGTACTGCAAGTAGGAGACGGAATTGCCCGAATCTATGGCTTGGAAAAAGCCATGGCAGGAGAACTTTTAGAATTTGAAGATGGAACCGTTGGCGTGGCGCTGAACCTTGAAGAAGATAACGTAGGTGCAGTGCTAATTGGCGAAGGTCGCGAGATTCAAGAAGGGAGTTCCGTAACTGCAACTGGCAAAATTGCTCAAGTACCTGTAGGTGAAGCGATGATCGGGCGCGTCGTCGATGCATTAGGTCGCCCAATCGATGGAAAAGGAGATATTCAAACTTCTGAAAGCCGCTTGATTGAATCTCCTGCACCAGGGATCGTCGACCGCCGTTCGGTTTATGAACCCTTACAAACAGGAATTACCGCGATCGATGCGATGATTCCCATCGGTCGAGGACAGCGCGAACTGATCATCGGCGATCGCCAAACCGGTAAAACCGCGATCGCTGTAGACACAATCCTTAACCAAAAAGGTGGCGACGTTATTTGCGTATACGTTGCGATCGGTCAGAAAGCTTCGACGGTAGCAAACGTCGTCAACGTGCTTCAAGAAAGAGGCGCGATGGAATACACGATCGTTGTTGCAGCAAATGCTAACGACCCAGCGCCATTACAGTGGCTAGCGCCGTATGTGGGAGCCAGTATGGCAGAGTACTTTATGTACAAAGGCAGAGCAACGCTCGTTATCTACGACGACCTTTCCAAGCAAGCTCAAGCTTATCGTCAAATGTCCTTACTCTTGCGCCGCCCGCCAGGTCGGGAAGCTTATCCAGGTGATGTCTTCTATCTCCACTCGCGCTTACTCGAAAGAGCCGCGAAACTCAATGATGAACTTGGTGGAGGTAGTATGACCGCGCTCCCAATTATTGAAACGCAAGCTGGCGACGTATCAGCCTACATTCCGACAAACGTTATTTCGATTACAGACGGGCAAATTTTCCTGTCTGCTGACTTGTTTAACTCAGGTATTCGTCCAGCAATTAACCCTGGAATTTCAGTATCGCGCGTAGGTTCTGCTGCTCAAACTAAAGCAATGAAGAAAGTTGCAGGTAAGCTAAAGCTCGAACTTGCGCAGTTTGACGACTTGCAAGCTTTTGCCCAGTTTGCCTCAGACTTAGATAAAGCAACACAAGACCAACTAGCCCGTGGTGAACGTTTGCGCGAACTGTTGAAACAGCCGCAGTACTCGCCACTAGCCGTGTACGAACAAGTCGCGATTCTTTATGCGGGGATCAACGGCTATCTTGATGATATTGCAGCGGATAAGGTTACAAGCTTTACCAAAGGTCTGCGCGAATATTTAAAAACAAGTAAGCCGCAATATGGCGAAATTGTTCAGAGAGAAAAGCAGTTGACCGATGATGCAGAAAAGCTACTCAAAGAAGCACTAACAGAGTACAAACAAACTTTCTTGGCAGCTGTCTAATTTGAAGGGTTGGGGGTCGGAGGTCAGAGAATTTAATGAAAGTGAAAGCGATAGCAGCGATCGCGTGTATTTTCGCTTAACCCCAATCCCTAACCCCCTGAATCCTAGTCTCTGTAACGACAACTGAGAATTGAGAAAACTATGGCTAATCTAAAAGCAATTCGCGATCGCATTCAGTCGGTCAAGAATACTCAAAAAATTACAGAAGCCATGCGTCTCGTGGCAGCAGCGCGGGTACGTCGCGCACAAGAACAGGTAACGGCAACTCGTCCGTTCGCGGATCGTTTAGCACAAGTACTTTATAACCTACAAGGTCGGTTGCGCTTTGAAGATGTAGATTTACCGCTATTAAAAAAACGTGAAGTTCAATCAGTAGGACTATTAGTGATTGCAGGCGATCGCGGCTTGTGTGGTTCCTATAACACAAACGTTATTCGCCGTGCTGAAAATCGCGCCAAAGAACTTAAAGCCGAAGGTTTGGACTACAAATACGTTTTAGTTGGACGTAAAGCGATTCAATACTTCCAACGACGCGACCAACCGATTGACGCAACCTACACAGGCTTAGAGCAAATTCCCACTGCTGCAGAGGCTTCGAGCATTGCCGATGAACTGCTTTCCCTCTTCTTATCTGAGAGTGTAGACCGCGTTGAGCTAATCTATACTAAATTTGTTTCCTTAGTCAGTTCTAGACCAGTAGTACAAACATTACTACCACTCGATGCGCAAGGCTTAGAAACCGCAGATGACGAAATCTTCCGTTTAACCACGCGCGGCGGTGAATTTGAGGTAGAACGCCAAAAAGTCAGCACAACTGTTCGTAGCTTCCCGCGCGATATGCTCTTTGAGCAAGACCCCGTGCAAATCCTCGATGCTTTACTTCCGCTTTACCTCAACAACCAACTTTTACGCGCACTACAAGAAGCCGCAGCCAGCGAACTTGCAGCCAGAATGACCGCGATGAATAACGCTAGCGATAATGCTAGCGAACTTATTGATACCCTGACGCTGTCATACAATAAAGCACGCCAAGCTGCAATTACACAAGAAATTCTCGAAGTTGTTGGCGGTGCACAAGCACTAGGATAAAAGATAAGTTCAAGGTTAGTGGAAAGAAACGCTCTAACCTCCGACTCCTGACCCCGACTTCTCATAACTTGTCAATTCCCATTTAGCTAATTATAATGAGAATATAGACGCACGGGGCTGTAATGGTTTCGACGTGGTGGCGAACGCTGCTCTGTGATGCAGGTCGAGAGTGAGTCTTCTCTCGTTAATACCGGGCTCGAAAAAAAGTAACTGCGAACAACATCGTTCCTTTTGCTCGTAAGCAAGCTCTAGTAGCTGCCTAATAATCTCTCAAAGATTCGAGCGTCTGTAGTCTGACTCCGTTAAGGGCTGCAGACCAACCCCCAACGGATGCCCTAGCGAAGTTTCTCTGGTTATTCGCTAGCTAAGACTTAACCAGTGCATCCTACCACTCGGGATAATGAGTGGTTCCCGCCTTGAGGATCAGAAAGGCTAAGCCTGTGAATGAACGGAGGGCTAATACCCATTACGGACGGCAGTTCGATCCTGCCCAGCTCCATTGATAAGCTTTTGAAAGTCTACCTTGGGTGTTAAGGCAGACTTTTTTTTATGTTTATGATTTTATATAAAAAGCTTAGGGAAATTAGTAGTAAAAGACACTGTAATAAACGGCTTGTTGGCTTACTAATTGTATAGAAAATCTAGACAAAAGTTATTAAGTCAGAAAAAGCTCAAATCCAAATCTGAAGCCGTGAAATCTAGTCATGTCTTTTTGCTGTAGTGCAAGCACAAGCGCTTTGGCTCGGAGTTGAGGCTTGCCCCCAAATTCCCTAGCGGTAGGTTTTGAATAGGAAACTTGGCAGCTTTCAGCCTCAATTTTAGGAAAAAAACAAGGAAGAACTTTTATATACAAGGTTGAAGCGTAAATTTGTCAGAAGTGCAAGTACTTTATTAAGACATAGCGAGGACATGGATTTACACATATGACCATTCTGACAAAGTAACTTGGCAAAAGTTAATTTATACAAGCTCAGTAAATCTATGGAAACCAAACCCTTAATCTCGCCGCAAGAACTAGCAAATCTTTTAGAGCAAAACTCAGTTGTTGTTCTAGATACTCGCGCACCTGAAGAGTACGCTGCGGCGCATATTCCTCAAGCAGTCAACTTACGAGAGATCTTTACTTACCTAGCAACTTCTACCCCTGAAGGATTAAATAGCATGCGATCGCAATTTACTGAACTTTTAGGGGCAGCAGGAATCTCTGGTACAGAGCATATCATTATCTATGAAGATGCACTAAATACGGGTTACGGACAATCGTGTCGAGGATACTTTTTATTAAGATACTTCGGCTGTCCTCGAGTTTCCGTATTACACGGGGGTTATCAAGCATGGCTAGCAGCGGGCTTACCAACGACAACAGAAATACCCGCGACCGAGAAGAAAAGTTTTGTCACTCACGAAATTGATTCTTCCATCATGGTAACGACAGTAGAAATGCTGCAAGCTTTAGATAATCCAGCGATTGTCAAACTTGACGTCAGAGATGCAGATGAATGGCGAGGAGAAAGTTCTTCACCTTATGGTGTAGACTTTTGCCCGCGTAAAGGTAGAATTCCTGGCGCGGTTTGGATCGAGTGGTATCGGATGATGGAATCCGATGCAAAAACTCCAATGTTCCGTCCTACTCATGAGATTCTGGAAATTTGTCGAGAAGTCGGTATCACTCCTGACTCAACAGTATACGTATACTGCTTTAAAGGATCGCGGGCATCAAATACACTGATTGCGTTGAAAGAAGCTGGAATCAAAGACGTACGCAACTATTTTGCTTCTTGGAATGAATGGTCGCGCGATCCGTCACTACCAATTGAAACAGGGGAACCAAGCCAAAGCAAGATTCCTACGCAAGTTTAAATTTAGTGCAGAAAGCTAAGCGTTTTTGAAGCAAAGAGCTTGTATTACGTAGCACAATTTACTGTTTTCTACAATTGCCTCTGATTGAATTAGATAGAACGTTCTATTTAAATACCAATGGCTGAAACGACAGTGACAACACAAGTGAAATCTCCACTGCGCCCAGTTAGCAAAGAGGGTTTGGAAAAGCTAGCAGCTAACGCGAAAGCTAATCCAGATGTAGTTAAGTCACTAAAAGTTAAGACAGTTTGTGAAGGACAGTTTCGTAACTTAACTTACGTCCGCGATTTACCCGCTCATGTTATTGACGAACCACCGAGTCTCTTAGGACAAGATACAGCACCAAATCCCTCGGAAGCTGTACTTGCTTGCTTAGGTTCGTGTCTCTCAGTTGGTATCCATGCGAATGCTGTTATGCGTGGTATTACCCTCACCAAACTTGAATTAGAACTTGAGGGCGATATCAATATTACAGGTGTGTGGGGAATTGGCGATTTATCTGAAAAGCGGTTGGGATTTACTGATATTCGCGTCAAAGTCGATTTAGAAGGCGATGCAACGCGTGAAGAACTAGAGGAACTCGTTGCGCATTCCAACTATTGGTCGCCGGTTGCTAATACACTAAGGCTACCTGTAAACATGGAAGTTTCGCTCGCTTAGATTTTTGATTTGCTCATTTCAATGGATTAGGCTCAATCTTCAAGAGCGATATTGCCATAACAGCGTATAGATTGAGCCTATATTTTTGTAGTTACTACGAAAGAGAACTCGCGATGCATCCCAATATTCACACCAAATTTACAGATATTTCCGTTGAGCAGACGCTGTTAGACGATCGCACAAATACTGAAGTTATCGCGCAGGAACTACAAAAGTTAATTAGTTTAGAATTAAAACCTAAAGTCAAAGATATTGATGAAAAAGGGGAATACCCTCATATATTTCTCCAGAAGCTAGGTGAAATTGGTGGATTTAAGCAAACTGTTCCTACACAGTTTGGCGGTACTGGATATCAAGGGCTAAAGTTTCCGGTACAAATGATTGAGGCGATTTCCCAAGAATGCTTAAATACAGGATTTATTACGTGGTGTCAATTTGCTTGTACTTGGTATTTACAAAATAGCGAGAACAAATACTTGCTCAACAACGTTTTACCCAAAGTCGCCAGCGCGCAAATTTTAGCAGGTACAGGCTTATCGAATCCTATGAAGCATTTTGCTGGCATTGAGAAAATTGCTTTAGTCGCACAACGACAAGCAGGCGGATACTTAATCAATGGTACTTTGCCATGGGTATCAAATATTGGTTCAGGACATTACTTTGCGATCGCGGCTCAACTGGCTAATTCCGACGACTACTTAATGGCGATTGTTAATGATAGCTTACCTGGATTAACTTTACGCTGCAATACTCATTTTATTGCTCTCGAAGGCAGCAACACTTACTCGTGTATTTTCAAAAATGTTTTTATACCTGACGAACTTATATTAGCAGTACCTTGTGGCAAGTATGTAGAGCAAATTAAAGCTGGTTTTGTTCTAACTCAAGTAGGTATGGGTTTGGGGTTAGTCGCAAGTTGTATCGAGTTGATGCAAGAAGCCAACAAACGACTTGCTCATGTCAATTGCTTTCTCGACGACTGTGTAGAAGCTTTAGAAAACGAACTGGAAAACTTGCGTCTACACACTTACATATTGGCAACAGAAATATCTAACCATCAACATGTTCAAGACAATAAGTTCTTCAGAGAAGTTGTTCAAGCACGAGCCACAGCTTCAGAACTGGCTCTGCGTGCTGCACAATCAGCAATGTTACATTTAGGAGCCAAGGCATATTTGGAAGGTAGTACTGTTTCTAGAAAGCTGCGCGAAGCTTACTTTGTAGCAATTGTAACTCCAGCACTCAAGCATTTAAGAAAACTACTATCTCATATGAAAGATGTAGCTACTGATTGACCTAAAGGATGACATATTCACCTTTTTTTCTGTATTTGCAGTGGTTCGTTTAAAAAAGCAATTATCAAAAAATACATTAAGTACCAAGAAAAGGAAAATGCCAATTTTTTGCTTTTAAATGTACCTGAAAACATAAATTTATCTGTGAAAAAATCAAGACTGCACTCAAGTGAACATAAAACATATGGCAACTCTATTGGATGCAAAAAGAAAAACTTCTAAGTTAGAAAGTCTCGGATGTTTTTGCGGTGGGCTGCATGCTCCAGAGGAGCATTGGAAATTTATAGAAGGAATGCCCCAAGATCCAGCAGATTTAGTTGCTGATTTAATAGCTATGGGGCAATATAAACCTGAAACGCTAAAGCTAGCTGAAAAATTCACTCACGCAGAATTGAGAAAAGCTTTAGTTCTACAAATGCTTGCCAAAGCTGAACCAGAACAGCAACGAATATGTAATGACTTAATCAAACAAGCAGGAGGATTAGAAGAAGCGTTTGCAGCTGCATTTGGACCTCATGCAACAGAATTTTTTAGCGATACTTTGCGGGCAAGTAAATTCCGACGGAGAGATTTTCTTATCAAGGTAGCAGCAACAGCTGCAATTGTGAGCCTAGCTAGCTGTGCCGGAGGAAACAACACAAATACCACACAGTCATCAGAAGAAGCTAACACCTCTGGAAACCTTGAAAAAACAGATATAACAATTGGTTTTATTCCGATCGCGTGTGCAACGCCAATTGTAATTTCAGAACCACTAGGCTTTTATCAAAAACACGGCTTGAATGTCACCTTAAGAAAAATGCCGAATTGGGCAGCAGTTAGAGAATCAGCGATCGCTGGCGAACTTGATGCCTATCATATGCTCTCACCAATGCCAATCGCAGTGACTTTAGGTTTAGGCTCCACTAGCTTCCCGATTCAACTTGCGAGTATCGAAAATATTAACGGACAATCAATCACAGTTGCACTGAAACATCGCGATCGCATTAAAGGTCCTGCAGACTTTAAGGGAATGACGATTGCCGTTCCTTTTCCCTACTCAATGCATAACCTATTGTTGCGTTACTACTTAGCGTCTGGAGGGTTAAATCCAGATACCGATGTTGCGATTCAAATTGTGCCACCGCCTGACTCTGTAGCACAGATGTCTGCAGGACAAATTGATGCTTTCTTAATGCCCGATAATTTTGGTCAACGAGCGGTATTTGAAGGCATTGGTTTTATTCACATGTTGACAAAAGATTTGTGGGATGGTCATCCTTGCTGTGCTTTTGCCGCAAGTCAACAGTGGATTGACGCACATCCTAATACCTTTCGCGCAGTTAATAAAGCGATTATTGATGCTGCCGCACACGCTGATGCTGCTGAAAATCGCGCCGAGATTGCGAAAGTTCTTTCGGAACGTCGATATCTCAACCAGCCGGAATCTGTATTGCAAGCCGTCATGACAGGTAACTTTGATGACGGGACAGGAAATACTCTCAACGTACCCGATCGTATTGGCTTTGACCCTTATCCTTGGAAAAGCTTTGCCAAATGGATTTCCTCGCAGTTGGTACGGTGGGATTTGATGCCAGCCGAGAAAGCAGACTATCCTCAAATTGCAGAACAAATCTACATGACTGACTTAGCAAGAGAACTTGCGCAGGAATTAGGTCAAAACCCACCTAATGAAGAAACAAGAGTCGAAAACCTCAAGTTTGACACCTTCGACCCAGCAAATCCGGCAGCGTATTTAGAACAACAAAGCCAAAAATTTAATGTTTGAGGATGCGCTATGGCTAATACAATATCGCGCCGTAAATCCGCACCTATCTGGCTCAATAGCAACGTGCAAGCATTTGCGCTATTTCTAATTTTACTGGTGTTATTTTTGGGAGTGTGGGAACTTGGAGTCCAACTAAACATCTTCTCGCAACTCGTACCATCGGCAAGTCAAACATTACAAGCCTTTTGGGGCTGGGTTTCTGACCCATTCTTCGATTATGGTCCTAACGATAAAGGCATTGGCTGGCACGTGCTTGCCAGTTTGAGAAGAGTCATTACCGGCTTTTTGATTGGTTCAGCGATCGCCATTCCTCTGGGTATCTCGATCGGACTATCAGACGTTGTTTCTAAGGCAGTCGATCCTTATATCCAAGTCCTCAAACCCGTCTCGCCTCTTGCCTGGCTACCGCTAGGACTAGGTTTACTCAAAGACTCAGAAAATACTGCCTTATTTGTCATCGCAATTACGAGCCTTTGGCCCACACTCATCAATACGAAATTTGGCGTGAGCAATGTCGATCCAGCGGTTCTTAATGTTGCCCGTACATTAGGGGCTTCGCGCTGGCGTACGATTTGGAAGGTGATTCTTCCAGCTGCTGCGCCTAGTATTGTTGCTGGATTGCGCATTAGTATTGGTATTGCTTGGCTAGTTATCGTGGCAGCAGAAATTCTCGTAGGAGGAACCGGAGTCGGTTACTTTATTTGGAACGAGTGGAACAACCTAGAAATTACGAGTATCCTCACCGCAATTATTGCGATCGGATTTGTTGGTTTACTGCTAGACCGAATATTTGGATTGCTGCAATCTTGGGTTTCTTTTGGACAGCAGAAATAGCAGCACGCTGCTACAAACCGAGGAGTAAGACAAGTCGTTTGTAACATTAAGTAGTCCTAACGTTATTATGATTTCTTCACGCGTCGATCCTGTTAACAAAACTAGCGCTACTTCTATCCAACTTGCTTTGCATCATGTTTTCAAGGTTTATCCAGGGCGGCAAAGTTGGCAAGATAAGCTCCTACGACGTACTTCCTCCGATTTTGTAGCGCTTGCAGACATTAACTTAGAAGTCGAAGCTAATACCTTCGTCTCAATTATTGGTCCATCTGGTTGTGGCAAATCGACTTTACTCAATATTATTGCTGGTCTTACTCCACCAACGCGCGGCTCAGTCAAGCTGAATGAAGTCGAAATTCGCAAACCAGGTCCCGATCGCGGCGTCGTGTTTCAAAACTATGCTTTGATGCCATGGATGACAGTCATTGAGAACATTCGCTTCGCAATTGAGACAGTGTATCCACAAATGCCGCTAGCCCAACAGAAAAACATTGCCCGCGAGTACATTAACTTAGTTGGGCTGCGCGGTGCGGAACGCAAGCATCCTCACGAACTCTCTGGCGGGATGAAACAAAGAGTAGGCATTGCCCGCGCCCTCGCGATTAACCCGAAAATTCTGCTGATGGACGAACCGTTTGGTGCTTTGGATGCGCTGACACGTGGTTTTTTGCAAGACGAAGTAGCACGAATTTGGGAACAACAACGGCAAACGGTTATCCTCATTACTCACAGCATTGAAGAAGCCTTGCTACTTTCAGACAAAATTGTCATGATGACGCGAGGTCCGGCGGCTCGCATTGCTGAAGTTTTAGATATTCCTTTTCCCCGACCGCGCAAGCGCGAATGTCTAGACCAGTATCCAGCGTACCACGACCTAAAAGCCGAATTAGAAATGCACCTGTCGCAAGAAACGCGGGCTGTGGAAGAAGCGCGAATTGGAGTTAATGCTTAGTAAGTAGTGACATAACTGAAAAACTGGTAATTGGTTATGAGAAACCATATCAATCAATAGGTTCCTAATTACCGCTTACCAAAGACGATGTTGATACGCGATTATCCCACCTAGTAAACAAGGAGTTAATGATGTTAGTTGAAATTCCTGAAGTTACAAAGAAACTACTCGCAGCAAAGAAAGCTAAGGGTCTAAGCTTTGCCGATTTAGAAACATCTGTTGGGCGCGATGAGGTATGGATTGCTGCGGTAATTTATCGTCAAGCAAGCGCCTCGGAAGATGAAGCTAGTAAAATTCTGCATGCCTTAGATCTCAGTCAAGATCTAATACCAGAACTAACGGCTTGTCCTGCAAAGGGACTAGGTCCTGTCGTACCTACAGATCCGCTAATCTATCGCTTTTATGAAATTATGCAAGTTTACGGAATGCCCATTAAAGAAGTCATTCACGAAAAGTTTGGCGATGGCATTATGAGTGCGATTGATTTTACCCTAGAGGTAGAAAAGGAGGAAGATCCCAAGGGCGATCGCGTCAAAGTGATTATGAATGGTAAGTTCCTGCCTTACAAGAAGTGGTAAAGCAATTTGCTGTAATACAAGTAACAGAAATAAAATAAACACTGTGGGTAGCAGCTACTTAACATTTATGGTCAATCTCAAGCGGACTCGCGAGGATATATTATCGTCGGTTGGAGAACTGATTCATCGTCAAGGCGTTCAATCAACAGGGCTAAAGGAACTCTTTGCAGTTAGCCAAGTATCTTCCGGTAGTTTCTACAACTACTTTGAGTCAAAAGACGAACTGGCACACGCCCTCATTGACTTTAAATGGAATGAGCTTAAAGCTGCTATCCTAGTACCTGCAATGAATGCCTCTGGAAATCCGATCGCAAACCTTTTTTGGACGATCGACCGCTTGGAGGAAAAGCATCTTAGCGATCCTAACTGTGCGGGATGTCTTTTAGGTAATTTGATTGTCGATCTAGTTGAGCGCGATACCTCGTTTCAAGAACATTTAGCTCAAGTCTTCGATGAATGGCAAAGTGCGATCGCTCAATTATTACAAGCAGGTCAATCTCAACTAAAACCAAACGTCAACCCTGAAGAACTAGCCGAACAACTACTGACGATGATTGAGGGGGTTTTGTTAATGGAACGTTTATATAAGCAACCTGCACGTTTGCAGCGAGGTTTTAATATGATTCGGGCATTTCTGAATGCATCACTCGTTCAACCGAGTTGTTATGCTAGGTAACTATTAATTAAGATTTTTAGCTATTACTACAAGTGATGAATATTTTTTTAATAATGGAGTTAAGTTATTTTGTGGCATTTGAAGTAAAAATCTAACCAGATATTAATGTCATAAATACTCCATTACAACCGCAAAATTACAGATTTAAACTCAAGATGATTTGAATATTCAGTATTCCTCACCAGGCAAAGTAAGTGGGATTTATGGCAATGTTAATTTAGCAGTAAATTGTCTTTGAGTTGTTATTTTCATTGAAAACTGCTTATTGTCATAACTATCCAACAAAACATTATGAGTCTGAAATATAGCCTTGCTAACTTTCCAATATTGCAATACTTGAATCAACCTTTATTTGATTCCACAACAGAATTTATACTAAATCCACGACGGTTTCAATATATGTATAGAGTACAACTCCTGGAAAGCTGCTGGAAACAGGAATGTTACTCGCAAGATCGCTTTAAATAGAAAACTCGCCTCTATAAAAGTAATTTCTACTAAAGTAATAGTATTTGTAAGGCTACACTAACACATTGGGCGAGCGATGTATCAGTCTTTAACTAATCATTAATTTAGTCGCAAGCTCGGCAAAGATTCCTTAAACTCATCTTAACCATAGCTTAAATAATGACACCATAAAGATCCACAGACAATGCGTTGTCATGGCAATTGGCAACGCGGTCGTCAGGATGAGGAATCGCTAATGGTGATTAAGGTTAAGAAAGATATCGAGGAGCAGAAGCCGTTAGGAAGATATCTAATTGAAGGTGGTTTTATTGATTCTGAGCAGCTAAAAGTAGCACTTGCTGCTCAACGATCGGAAAGAAGACGTTTAGGAGAAATTTTAGTTAGAAAAGGTTGGATTAGACAACAAACGCTTGATTACTTAATTGAAAAAGTTGTTTTACCCGAGCGTAGTTCACAAAAAAAACTGCGTCTAATTCAAAAAGACGATCGACATCAGTTAGACACTGTAGAGACAAAGCAACAGACAAAGATACCGCGCCAAAAATTAGAAATTCCTGTTTCTCCTTACAGAACTACGCGGTTGCTATTTTATATAGCAGTTATCCTACTAGGCGCTCACTTAGTGGGACAATTTACCGAACACTTTCTACCTGACTATTTTTCCAGAGATTTTATTGCAGAACTGTTTAATTTAGACCGAGAGCTTAATATCCCAACACTTTATGCAATGGGTTTGTTGCTTGTAAGTTCAATATTGTTAGCAATAATTGCACGTGCAAAGCACGTAAGAGGCGATCGCCAAGTGCGTTACTGGGTTGCACTGTCGATAATTTTTCTCGGTCTTGCTATTGATGAGATTACAAGTCTGCACGAGCGCATGACTGATCCTTTGCGTTCTGCATTCAATGCTAGTGGCTTACTGCATTATACGTGGATAGTTCCTGGTATCATATTTGTTTTACTGTGTTTCTTGGCATTTGCAAAGTTTCTCAAAGATCTACCCAGCAAAACTCGTCAGCTCATTTTGGTAGCAGGCACAATCTTTGTCAGCGGTGCAATTGGTATCGAAGCAATTGGCGGATACTATGCACAAATTTACGGCGAACAAAACATGGGTTATGCAGTAATCGCAGGTATTGAGGAATTTTTTGAGATGCTAGGTGTGATTATTTTTATTTATGCACTGCTGTCGTATATAGATAAGGAAATGAAAGGCTTAAGCGTGCGATTTGAAATTGTTGCGCAACGCATATCAAATACACAACTACTTCATCCTAGAGGCTAAATCAAGACAAGATTATCGCGATGCACTACAGTTTCTGCACCTTCGTAGCCTAAAATTGCTGAAATTTCTTTAGAATGTCGCCCGCGAATGCGCTTGAGTTCGTCACTGCTATAGTTGACAATTCCTCTGGCGATTTCATTGCCGTGCCGATCGCATAGCTGCACAGCTTCTTGGCTATCAAATTCTCCCTCTACAGCAGTAATACCTGCAGCTAATAAAGACTTACCACCTTGACAGATTGCAGCAATCGCACCGGAATCGAGGTAAAGTTTGCCAGCAGGAATTAAACCATAGGCAATCCAACGCTTGCGTGCATTTGTGGGCTGCGGTTGTGGTGCAAACTGCGTTCCGAGTGGTTCGCCCTGCAAGATGCGCGAAATGTTGTAGGGAGAGCGCCCCTCTGTAATTACTGTGCGGACGCCTGCGGCTGTTGCGATTCGTGCGGCAGTGACTTTTGTAACCATGCCACCAGTTCCCCATTGCGAGCCGCGATCGCCAACTTGTAAATGAGCTAACTGGGCGATATTCTCGACAAGAGTTATCGGTTTAGCATCGGGAACAAAACGCGGATCGGCAGAATATAAGCGGTCTACATCGGTGAGTAGAAATAGCCAGTCAGCCTCGATTAAACTGGCGACTAAAGCCGACAAAGTATCGTTGTCACCAAATCTTAATTCTTCTACAGCCACAGTGTCGTTTTCGTTGACTACCGGAATGACTCCTAAACCAAGTAGCGCTTGAAAAGTATTATATGCCTTAAGGTAGCGGCTGCGTTCCATCAAGTCACTTCGCGTTAACAAAACTTGTGCGATCGGCTGTTGTAGCGTCGTAAACAAATCATCATACACGCGGATTAATCGCCCTTGTCCAACTGCAGCAACGGCTTGTTTGAGGGCGATCGTTTTTGGCCGTTCAACTAAACCTAATCGCGCACAACCTACTCCTACAGCCCCAGAAGACACCAATACGACTTTATGACCTTGTCGTCGTAATTGAGTCAAAACCTCTGTCAGCATGGCAATAGTAGAAAGTGCTAACTGACCTGTTTCTGGTTGTGTCAGACTTGAAGTGCCAATTTTGACGACAAGAGTTTGAGGCATTAACAAAAAAAGAGGCTAGTAAGATGCTCAATTCCAAATATCAATTGTAAAGTGCCAATGCGATCGGCGTAAGCATTTGAGGAAATAGACCGCTCTCTAAGATTTTCAGTTTTTCTAACAAGTTTATTTATCTAAATATTTATTTTTTGCCGATAATGAAACTCCCATAGCTTGTGATAGTAATACTTCAAAGTTGCGGATTGGAGAAGAGCGAACAACTTCACCAGGAGTTACAAAAGGTTCTACCAGGATGGTAAACATTCCCAAGCGATTTCCTGCTAGGACGTCAGTGAAGAAGCGATCGCCTACCATCGCGACTTGTGCAACAGGTAAGTTCATTGCCGCTAATGCTTGTCTCAGTTTGCGTCGAGAAGGCTTAACTGCACCACAAATATAAGGTAGGTTTAAGGAGCGAGCAATACTGCCAATGCGCGCATCGCTGAGGTTGTTGCTAACGAGCCACATTTCAGCAACTTCTCTGGTATTAGCAACCCATTGTTGCAACTCATAAGATGCTGCAGTAGCTTTGATAGGTACAAGTGTTTCATCTACATCTAATATTAGTCCTTTGATTTGATACTGTTGCAGAACATCAGGTGTTAGGTGGAGAATAGAACCTTCAAGAATTAAGTCTGGCTGCAGTAGTTCGTTCCAATCCATGTTCTGCTCAAAGTAACGGTAGAGGAATCAAGTATACTTTCTCGATAAAGTAATTAACCACAGTAAGTCAAGTATCTTTTTAAACTACATCCACTGCTAGCATGTTGTAGCTTCTAACGACGTAGCTTATTGTTTTAATTGCTGTTGCCTGCGAATTGCGGCTTGTGCTGCTTCGTGTTCAGCTAAAGTCCGACTAAAGACGTGCGTGCCGTCATAGCGGGCAACAAAGTAAAGATATGGAGTATCTTCGGGGTCGAGTGTTGCTTGAAGACTGGCAAGTCCAGGGCTAGCGATTGGTGTTGGTGGTAATCCAGGATTAAGGTAGGTATTATAAGGAGAAGGTGTATTAACCTGAGCCAGCGTCAATGGTTGGTCGGCAGTTTGGCGAATGCCCAAACCGTACTCGACTGTAGGATCGGCTCCTAAAGGTAATCCTTGCTCTAACCGACGCACAAAAACACCGGCAATTGTTTGGCGTTCGTTGGCTACAACAGCTTCTTTTTCGACGATACTTGCTAGCGTTACCCATTCACGAAGGTCAAATGGCGTTTGATGGCGCTGTTGTTCGTACAAAGGCAGCGCCAATTGCTCAAAGCGTTGCAGCATTTGGTTGACTACGGCTTGGGGTGTAACTTGGTCGCCGTTTAGCTTGTACGTATCTGGGTATAAAAAGCCTTCGAGATGAGGTAAGTCTGCAGGGAGCCACGGGTACTTATTGCGGTCGATTGTACTAGCAGCAGCAATAAACTCTGTAGCAGGAAAGAAGCCTTGCGCTTCAAAGTACGTTGCCATTTGCTGTATTGACCAACCTTCGGGAATGGTGAAGCTCAATTCGATCACTTTACCTTGCCAAATTTGCTCGGCGATCGCTTCGAGTGACTGCGTTCGTGACAGCGCATACGTTCCTGCTTTAAACCCACCGTCTGGATCTTGCCACTTCAACCAGCGTGCCCATAAGTCCCATGCTCTTGCGGAACGGATTAACCCTGCGGCTTCCAAATCGCGCCCGATTTGCTGCGTTGCTGTACCTTGAGGAATTTCAAACTTGACGACTTGAGCTTCAGGAATTTCTGGTACGGCGGATGCTTCCATTAATTGTGGAGGCGAACTTACAGAGTTCCACCAGTTTTTGCCTGCCAAAACACCTAATCCTAACGCTAGTGGCAGACCTAAAATGAGCGACCACTTAAATATTTTTTGTACCACTTTTCTTGCTACTTGAGCTTGAGCTTTCAATTGCCTGGGATCTAGCAGAAGATGCAATACCGTTGATGCCCACGCTTAATTTTTTAGTACTATTCCATTTCATCGAATAGCTGTTCTTCTAACTGTGGTTGGACTTTGCGAAATTCTTCCGGAGAAAGTAGTTCGGGTTTACCGCTACCGTTTGCTTTGGCGAAGAACAGTAGTGGATCTAAAGGAGTATATATCGCATATTCTTGCTCGTCGTGGTAGAAACTTGCTAATAACTGTAATTGCTCGGGTTCTAGCTCGGTGCCGTCTTCCTCAATTTCCAGTGTAAATAATTCAGTTTCTTCAACTGGTGGTAATTCACCAGCAACCGTTAAAGCAAATGCGGTGTGTTTTAAAACTAAATTTTGCTCAGCAAGAACAGCTTCGGCAGTGCTGAAAATTCTGTCAATAGTTTCTTCGTCTTCGACAGGAACAGCTTCTTCTTCCTCGCCGTCACCTTGCCAAGCGAAAATCTCTACTGCAGAGTCTACGGGAAGAAGCAATAGATACTCTTGATTGTCTACGTAAAGCGATCGCTCTACATAACAAGTTAGTTCGCGTCCTGCTTCATCCGTCAGTGTGACGGAGCTAGCATGGGATTGCTCGTTATCTTCAGAAAATTCAGATGGAAACATAGCCGATAGTAAAAACCGTCAACTTATCTGACAAGGACGTTGGTAATTAACTTACCTACATGCAAAAACTACCTATAAATAAACTCTTTTTAGGTAGTGTTGGTTAGCTTTCAGAATATCACGCTGGCGTGCCTAACCTCCTAATCTTACAGACTTTTTGCTAATCAGCATCAAATCAATTTAAAAAGGCGATCTTGCAAATGGGCAGTATGCTACGCCCTTAGCTGCGTGCGGCGTTCATCTAACCATTGCTGCAAAATCAAAGCTGCTGCTTTGCGATCGACAAGTCCTTTATTACGTGATGGAGAAAGATTTTGTGCTTGGAGTAATTGTTCGGCTTGAAACGAAGTCAATCGCTCATCGACATATTCCAACGGCAATTGTAAAGCGCGAGCATATCTACTTGCTAATTTCTGTACTTCTTGTGCTTGCTTACCTAACGAGCCATCCATCGAATAAGGTAGACCAACAACTAACACTTGAACGCGGCGTTCTTGAACAAGCAACTTGAGTTGTGCCAAGTCCGCAGCAAAAGATTTGCGCTCGATAGTTGTGAGTCCTGAAGCAATCAAACCCGTTCCATCACATCCAGCAACGCCAATCCGCTTGCGACCGATATCTAAGCCTAATGCTGAGATAAAGCGCTGTTTGCTTAGATTTTCCGTCACGCTATGAGCATGATGATTGCTAGTGACTTGTAGATGGCTAACTTCTGACATTATTTACTTTTCTGCCTCGTCGTCTAGCTGATGTTGCAACGAATCTTCCTCTTGATTACTTGCAGAAGTTGCGTCTGACGCACTAAATTGATTAGCAAAATGCGATTGGGAATTCGTCTTGAGCTTTAATAAGGTAGATGGAGTATCTGGTATCCAAGACATGCCACCAGGTACGGGTTTACGCGCTGGCTGTAAACCTTGAAGGACTTCTGGCCATTGCAGACCTTCTAAAGAAGCGAATTTAGACTCGCGGATTTTGTGCCAAACCGAGCGTGACATCATTAGTGTATGTTCTATCCGCTTAGCTCCAATTTGCTCTAGATATTCTTCGCGTTCTGGTTGATAATCCGCCGAAGCTAGTTGTAGAGGTTGGGGTGGTAGGTCTTGAACAATCCGTGCTAGTTGAGACAACAACTCTGGATACAGCCAAGTATACGCAGGGTGTACCGTTAAAGTTGCAACGTGCGGTTGTTCGGTGCGACACATGCGTAATTGAAAATAACCGATTGCTGCTTTCCGCTGCGGTTCAAACACATAGCCGCTCACAACCTCAGTTTTACTGCGCCATTGTCTTATTCCTTCGATGAGTGCGCCAAGAAGACTTGTTTTAAAGTCTTGAATCTCGCGGTCAAACACTTGACGGACTAAAGGTGGCATTGATGCAGTATCTAGTTGGTAGAGCAACTGTGCGTCTGCATTACTTACAGGCAGTAGGTTTGGTAAATCAGGTTCTCGTGCGGATAATTCTTGTAATAAGCTTGGCTCGATTTCCCAGTATGTCATCTGTGCCAAGGTCTGAAACCCGTTCTGACGATAAAGCGCTAAGGCTTCTTTGTCGTTAACATTAACTTCTAATAACCACGTGCGAGCTTCACCAATTGCTTCAAAGCAGTAGCGCAAAAGTTGCGAACCAATTCCTTGCGCGCGGGCTTTCGCATCGACAGCAACTTGCTGAACTTTCCACGTACTGCGAGTACGATTAAAAGGTGCCACTTGAATCATACCTAGCACTTGGCGGTATTGCTCAGCTACGTAGATGCAAAAACGATACTGTAGCGGGTTAGGAAAAAGGCTTAAACACTTTAGCAGTCCAAACCAACGACGCAGCGGGCTTAAGTGCGACTGAACCTTGTTTGCGCTTCGCGAACGCATTGCATTTTTGGCATTACTTGATTGTTCTGCTTCAAAGGATTCAGCACTCAAGCGTTCAATACCATCTAGATCGCGGTATTGAACTGGTCTAATGACTAGACTTTGGTTTTGGGGAGGCATGGAAGTCATGTTAGATGGGCCGCCATTCAGCCTGAAGTTAAAAGGTGTCGCTGCAATTATCTTAACGGCAAAAGCTTGGCGATCGCTGTTCTGCTGAAGTACGGATTTCTGACTACTGGCAATTTATATGCTGCAAAACCTTACTGGAATAGATTTTTAGCTTTATACATTTTACAAAATTTTCTCAATATATTACCAAAACATAAAAGACCTTAGCACTGATGATGCGTGTTAAGGTCTGGAGTCTCTTGTTAAGTTGACACGACTGCCGGCTGTGCTTGATAACCTAACAGCGGTACGATACTTAGGATATTGCCTGGCGAGAAATGAATTTTTCAATCGTTGCTTGTGTTTGATGGAGTAGATGTTCGCGGCTGTCAATTACCTTCGGATTGAGGTTAGGAACTAAATTCCGAGCTTGTAAAGTCATATGAAGCTGAAGATGTGCTACATACTCACTGAAGTCTTCACGCACTGAATGTTGTTTTAGCTCCTTTGATTGCATTGCCACGGTGTTCTCCTTTAATGATCCTGTGCGAGTTAATCCAAATCCGAAATTATCACGTGCTGCTTCACCATTGTCGCACTTTGCAATGAAGTGTAATGCTTCAACGGGCATTTTATTAAAAAAAGTTACAGAATGATGGACTAAAGCAGGGAAATTGCAAGAGGTAAGAAAATTAAAATCTCTAAAAAACTTCTCAATATATGCCTTGTCGCCTAAGATTTGATCCATCTTTTGGTCAAGGAACATCGGTTATAAATGTGCGATCCTTATTTTAATAAGGAGTTGCATTTTCAACTTAATGATTTTATTCGGTGGAGATCCGCACGGTGATTTCAGACCTGTGATTCGGGCAGTCAATACATATTCTCCGCAAGCAGTTGTGTTGCTAGGTGATTTTGACCTAGAGCGATCGCTAGAAGAAGAACTAGCTGCCATCCTGGATAAAACCGAAGTTTGGTTCATTCATGGCAATCACGACGCGGATCGAGACCATTGGTACGATAATTTATTTTCATCAAAATTGGCGCACCGCAATCTACACGGTCGTGTTGTAAAAATCGCTGGCGTGCGTATTGCTGGTTTAGGTGGCGTATTTCGTGCCAAAATTTGGCGTCCTCCTGCTGCGCCAAGATTTCCTAGTCCAAATGACCTTTTGTCGATCTGCGGTAAAGGCGAACGTTGGCGTGGTGGTATTCCGCGCAAACATCATGCGAGTATTTTTTGGCAACACTATAAAGCGCTTTGGCATCAGCAAGCAGATATTTTGGTGACGCATGAAGCACCTTCTTGCCATCGCTACGGTTTTAAAGAACTCGATGACCTTGCGGAAGCTTTGGGAGTCAAAGCTGTCTTTCACGGTCATCATCACGAACATTACACAAGAGCGATCGGTAGCGGCAAAATTGCTGTCCACGGCGTTGCTAAAGCTGGGATAAGCGATCAAGCAGGAAGGATTCTCATTCAAGGCAAGTCAGATGCATACATTAGGCAAAAAGTCAAGAGTTAGTTTGCGTTAATCGTATGGCGTTCTACAGCAACTCCTTCGCGCAGCCCTACGGCGATTTTACTGTGCTTTTCGATTTGTCCCATCACTTGCTTAGCACGTTGAATCACAACGGTGGGTAATCCCGCTAGGCGTCCAGCTTCGATACCATAAGATTTATCGGCACCCCCTGGCTGTACCTGATGTAAGAAGATAATTTGATCGGGTAATTCCTTGACAGTGACTTGGTAGTTCGCAACGTTCGTCAAAATTGATGCAAGTTCATTGAGTTCGTGATAGTGGGTTGCAAAGATTGTGCGTGCTTGAATTTCAGTTGCTAAATATTCCGCTACAGCCCAAGCGATCGAAAGACCGTCAAACGTTGCCGTACCTCGACCAATTTCGTCTAGCAACACCAGCGATCGCCGCGTTGCATGATTGAGAATATTTGCAGTTTCGTTCATCTCAACCATAAATGTTGATTGACCTGTTGCTAAGTCATCTACTGCACCAACACGCGTAAAGATGCGATCGCATATTCCCAAACGTGCAGAACTAGCGGGAACAAAACTTCCCACCTGTGCCATTAACTGAATTAATCCTACTTGACGTAGATAACAGCTTTTCCCACTAGCATTTGGTCCTGTCAGAATAATCAGATCGGGGTATTGATGGTTGGTAATAGGTAATTGGTCATGGCGACTACCTAAACACGTAGAATTTGGTACAAAAAAGCCCGCAGGTAAGGATTGTTCTACAACAGGGTGGCGCCCATCTACAATTGTAATTTCTCGCCCTTCCACCATTTCTGGACGGCAGTAGCCTTGATAAACTGCGACTTCAGCTAAACCACACAGTACATCGGCTGCTGCTACCGCCCGCGATATGTTGCGAATCAATTCTGCGTGTTCGGCAACTTCACTGCGCAATTGGGCAAAGATTTCATACTCTAAGCGATTTAGCTCGTCTCTAGCACTGAGAATCCGACTTTCGCGCTCTTTCAACTCAGGAGTAATATAGCGTTCCTCGTTCGTTAAAGTTTGCTTGCGGATGTAATGACTAGGAACTTGATCGGCTTTACTGCGAGAAATACTGATGTAATAACCAAATGTTTTATTGTAACCTACTTTTAAAGTAGGAATATCTGTCTTTGTGCGTTCCTCAACTTCTAAATTCGCAATCCACTGCTGATCCGCTTCTACGGTAGCGCGTCTTTCATCGAGTTGCGAATTAACGCCAGGGCGAATCAAGCCACCTTCTGAGAGAAGAATTGGTGGCGACTCAACAAGATGAGCGCGAAGTTTCGTGGCTAATTCTTCCAATACAACGGGGACTTTTTGCAAGGCTCGCAGGTAAGGCGATTTAGCTGTTTCTACAATCCGCGCGATTTCGGGGAGTTTTGCCAATGACTCGGCTAAAGCAACAAGATCTCTTGCGTTGGCACTGCCAGAACCCGCACGCCCTGTTAACCTTTCTAAGTCATAAATTTGTCGCAAACAACTGCGTAAATCTTGCCGTAGCGAACTATCTGCAATTAATTCCTCAATTGTGTCTTGTCGGGCGCGAATTCCTTTAATGTCAATGAGTGGCTGCAAAAACCAACGACGCAACGCACGTCCACCCATTGCGGTACTTGTACGGTCTAACGCCCACAGCAGCGAACCGTGAAACGTTCCATCGCGCACTGTTTGCGTAATTTCTAGATTGCGCCGACTTTGATGATCCAGTATTAAGTAATCACTAATCGTATACGTGCGCAAAGCTTGTAGGGCGATCGGATTTTCTTTTTGCGTTTCTTCTAAGTACTGCAACAAACCGCCCGCAGCCCTCACTGCGAGAGGAAGATGTTCGCAACCTAATCCTTCAAGCGATCGCACGCGAAATTTTTGAATTAAGCGTTGTCGTGCTTCTGATTGTGCAAATGCTGTATGCGATCGCAAGGCGTAGCAAAAGGCAGGTGGTAAACACGCTGGCAAATGCTCTGAAGTTTCTCCAGGACGTAGTAAACTTCCTAAATCTGGTGCATTTGTAGGAACTAAAACTTCTGATGGTTGCAACCGCATTAATTCCTGCGTCAGTTGCTCTAAATTATTTTCTTGCGTTGTCAAAAATTCGCCTGTGGAAATATCTGCATAAGCTAATCCCCAGTGATTACCTGCTATGACAACTGCTGCTAAGAAGTTATTGCGTCGCGCTTGCAGCATTCCGTCATCAAGAAGTGTTCCTGGAGTGAGTACTCGCGTCACTTCTCGGCGTACTTGACGATGTTGGGCGGCGGCGACTTCGGCATCTTCAACTTGGTCGCAAATTGCGATCGCGTATCCCTTTTCCACTAACATGGCACAATAGCGCTCTAGTGCATGATGCGGTACTCCCGTCATGGGTACGCGCCCTATTTCTTTTCCACCCTCCTTACTCGTCAGCACCAGTTCCAATTCTCGCGAAACCGTGAGTGCATCGAGAAAGAAAGTTTCAAAAAAATCTCCACATCGATAGAGTAGTATGGTATTTGGATACTGTTCCTTGACTTGCACAAAATGCTGGTACATTGGTGAAAGTTTGGTGATATCCAGTTTTCGATAGTCCGCATTACGCACCATCGGCTTACTATCAAATTCTGTAGAAGTAGATGCAGAGGAGGAATTGTTCATCGCCGTCAACAATCAGTTATACGCCTTAGCCTTTTTAGTGTAAGTAAAAGTAATTTATAAAATTTTTACTAACTTAGAAATAGACAACTTTTTATCCAGTATTATTCTTCTTCCTATCCAACGCTGATTTTGCTAATGAATTATACTATACTTTATCACTTTTTCGCTCGACTCAATAAAATATTAAAATAATATTGATATTTATAGAAAATTTCCAAATAACTGCTACTTCGAATTATTCCTGCGGCTAAAAATCAACACTCCATATATTACTTAAAACGATTAAACACTATAAAATTTTCATTTTACATCTTAATTTTGTCATTTTTTCTATCCTACCCTATGGGAAGGCTACGCCTATGCGGTTCGTTTAAAACAAGGTCAACTTTTGTAGGTTTTCCTTACAATAAGGTAATAGTTATTAGGATTTAGTATTGATAGTTTATCTCAAATTAGTATTAACAGCGGTTGTTTGGGGCGGCACATTTATTGCTGGAAGATGGGTTGTACAAAGTTTAGAACCTTTTTCCGCTGCATTTTGCCGTTTTGCTGTTTCTTCCATATGTTTATTATTTCTTACGGCTCAGCAAGAAGGGCAATTACCGCGTCTTCAACGAAAGCAACTTACGCAAGTAATTCTATTAGGAATGACAGGGGTATTTGCGTACAATGCTTTCTTTTTTCTTGGCTTGCAAACTATTGCTGCTAGCCGTGCAGCATTGATTGTTGCGTTAAACCCGACGTTTATTGCGCTGGGTTCTGTTTTATTTTTCAAAGATAAACTGACAATTTTAAAATTAATAGGAATTATTACGTCTTTATTAGGAGCTGCATTAGCAATTAGCAGAGGAAATATAGTTAATATTTTAGCTGATAATCTAAGTATCGGGGATTTATTTTTATTCGGCTGTGTCTTTAGCTGGGTTGCCTATACGCTGATTGGTAAACTAGCAATGCAACAACTTTCACCTTTAGTTGCTACGACATATGCTTGCTTGATTGGTACTATTGCCTTATTTTTTCCCGCTCTATCCGAAGGGATTTTACAACAATTTTTTCAAATCAATTTGGTTACGTGGTTAGTAATTTGGTATTTAGGTTTTTTAAGTTCGGCGTTGGGTTTTATTTGGTATTCTGAAGGTGTTAGAACAATTGGTCCTGCCAAAGCTGCTATTTTTATTAATTTAGTACCAGTATCAGCAATTTTGCTAGCAGCCGTTGTATTGCAAGAAGAAATTACTTTGAGTCTTCTAGTAGGCGGTACTTTAGTAGTAATTGGTGTATTGCTTACGAATAAAGCTTAAGCTGAATAAAGTCCAACAAAATTTTTTGGTGAGGTGTTCCTAGGGGTTTAATTGCTTGGGCTTTCTTTGAATAGCATTCACCTTCTAAAATTTGCTCAGGTGTTAATAAACCGAGATCCCACCCTTCATGAAGCACGAGTTGATCGAGATCGACGGTTAAAGGTGCGTGATAAACGTGACGGACAACTTGTGTATCGCAATAGCAGTCGAATTTAGATATTGTGGGTGGAGTGTAGTTAATTTCTTCTTGAAGTTCTCTGATTACAGCCGCATCAGGTAATTCTCCAGGTTCGATGTGACCGCCAAATAATCCCCAATGACCAGGATAGAGGATTCCAGGAATATTGTCGCGTAATTGCATGAGAAATTGGTTTTGGCGATAGAGAATGGCGATCGCGACGCGAATTTGTTCGTTCATAGATCATTTAGCAGGGATGCGTTCGATTTGGCGGTGTTCTTCGACATAAGCTTCACCAAAATCTTGTTCAGCAACAGGAATACTGTGGTAGCGTAGCTTTCCTTCGATTAAAACGCGATCTTCAAGTTGAATATTGCGTTGATTCGTTAACACCCAAATTGTGCCACTAGAGTCTTGGACTTGGTATGCAAACCAATCAACGAGAGGAACTAGCGCCACGACTCTACCTTGAACATAAATTGTTTGATCTCGATCGCGTGTTGGTTCGATATCAGCGATTTGAGAAACATCAACGCCAAAACCCACATTGTTAATGCTGTTGAGTGCAGACGGTACACTGCTACAGCCAAGTAAGCCAGTCAGCAACAGAGAGGGTAGAATGTAGAAAGGTTTGAGTTGTGGCGCGATCGCCTGACGAAGAAATTGCATGGTCACTAGCACCATCACAACGAATGAACGAAGTAGATTTCAATCGTATGCAAAGAAATAGCGATCGCCCAGTATTGTTAGAAAAAATTAGTCATAGGGGCAAGGCAATGCTTTGCTCGTAGAGGTCAGGGTTAAATAGTAAGATTTTGATGCAACAGGGCTGCATCAAGTAGCCATGCAAAACAAAGGTGCCAAAATATGGTTATGCAGCAAGCAAAGTTACTCGATGGTAAAGCTTTGGCGCAACGCCTGCAAAGCGAACTCAAAGAACAAATTCAGAAACAAACGGCGATTGGACGTCCACCAGGATTAGCAGTATTAATGGTAGGAGACAATCCTGCAAGCGCTGCGTATGTCCGCAACAAAGAACGCGCTTGTACTAACGTAGGAATCGCTTCATTTGGAGAACATTTTGGGGTAGAAGTTACGCAATCAGAACTAGAAGAGACTATTCACCGTCTTAATCGAGATGAACGCGTTGATGGAATTTTAGTGCAATTACCTCTACCCGAACATTTAGATGGAGTTGCATTATTACATCAAATTGATCCTGATAAAGATGCGGATGGATTGCATCCTACAAACTTAGGAAGACTCGTGCGCGGCGAACCAGGTTTGCGTAGCTGTACTCCCGCTGGCGTAATGCGGTTGTTGCAAGAATATCAAATTTCACTGAAAGGTAAACAAGCGGTTGTGGTTGGGCGGAGTATTTTAGTTGGCAAGCCTTTAGCGTTGATGTTACTCGAAGCGGATGCAACGGTAACAATTGCGCATTCGCGATCGCAGGATTTAGGTGCAATTACCCAGTCTGCGGATATTTTAGTAGGTGCCGTCGGTCGTCCAGGACTGATTACAGCAGATATGGTAAAACCTGGAGCGGTTGTTGTCGATGTGGGAATTAATCGCGTGACAGATGCAAGTGGTAGTAGTCGTTTGGTGGGCGATGTAGATTTTGACGCGGTGCAAAATGTTGCAGAGTATATTACTCCAGTTCCTGGGGGGATTGGTCCAATGACAGTCGCGATGTTATTACAAAATACGTTCGCAAGTTATTTACAACGCCATCAGTAAACAAGATCAAATTCAGTTAGTGACTGATGATTAAAGTGGTAATTCATGACTAGCACAGGTGAAAGGTGACTAGGGACTAGCAACTAACCACTAGCAGCACTGCCGATAGCTTGGTTGTTTAATGAGAAATGATATGACAAATACTGAATTTGTGATTCATAACTTGCCAAAGCCCCGTAAAATTGTTACGGACACCACAGCAGCTGAAGGAATTCGGGAATGGTAGTAACGGATAACCCACAAACGCCTCAAGAAAAAGTACCATTTGACCTACCAGCTTATTTACAACAGCGACAATCGCAAATTGAAGCGGCGCTGGATCGTGCCATTCCGATCGCTTATCCAGAGAAGATTTACGAAGCGATGCGCTACTCGTTGTTAGCTGGTGGTAAACGGCTGCGTCCGATTTTGTGTCTGGCAACGTGCGAACTAGCTGGTGGTACAACAGAAATGGCAATACCAACAGCTTGTGCTTTAGAGATGATTCATACGATGTCGCTTATTCACGACGACCTTCCCGCAATGGATAATGATGATTATCGACGCGGGATGTTGACAAATCATAAAGTTTATGGTGAAGACATTGCAATTCTGGCAGGCGACGGCTTACTAGCGTATGCGTTTGAGTATGTTGCAGCAAAGACTGAAAATGTGCCAGCACCGCGAGTTTTGCAGGTCATTAGTCGCCTAGGGCGTGCTGTTGGTGCGGCAGGTTTGGTTGGCGGTCAGGTTGTCGATCTAGAATCAGAAGGAAAAGCGGATGTCTCAATTGAGACGCTCAACTTTATTCACAATCACAAAACGGCGGCGTTGTTAGAAGCTTGTGTTGCTTGTGGAGCAATTTTAGCAGGTGCGCCAGAAGCTGACTTACAAAGATTAACTCGCTACGCGCAAAATATCGGTTTAGCATTCCAAATTGTGGATGATATCCTAGATATTACTGCGACTCAAGAAGAACTCGGCAAAACTGCTGGCAAAGATTTACAAGCACAAAAAGCAACGTATCCAAGTATTTGGGGCTTAGAAGAATCGCAGCGTCAAGCACGCCAACTGGTTCAAGCGGCAATTGCAGAACTTGATTCTTTTGGAGAAAAAGCCCTACCGCTACAAGCGATCGCCGAATTTATTACTAGCCGCACGCACTAAAGCTATCAGCTCTTTATAACCGACATCAAAACACCATGCAGGACTTTGGCGACATTCTAGACAACAGCGTACTGCTGGTTGCTGTAATAGCTTGTCTCATCGCTCAAGCATCAAAACTTATAGTAGAGTTAGTCAAAAATCGTAAATTAGACGTACGCGTTCTCGTCACAACAGGGGGAATGCCAAGCGCCCATTCAGCACTCGTTACCGCCTTAGCCACAGGTATTGGACAAACGACAGGATGGGCAAGCACTGAGTTTGCGATCGCGACAATTTTTGCAATTATTGTTATGTACGATGCAGCGGGAGTCCGTCAGGCTGCGGGTAAACAAGCACGCATTCTCAATCAAATGATTGACGAACTATTCCACGAAAACAAAGAATTTAACGAAGACCGACTCAAAGAATTACTTGGACATACACCGTTTCAAGTCATTGTTGGCTCAGTTCTCGGCGTTACAATTTCTTGGCTAGCAAGTCCAGCGTATTAGGAGATAGTTGTGAGTAATGAGTGATAAGTTATATAAAAAACACTATTCTTCCTCTGCCCCCCTGCTTCCTCTGCTCCTCTACTCCTCTGCCCCCTTGCTATCATATCTGGAACGAACGAGCGTGACTTGGCGGCTATTGACTAACAAAGCATAAAAGCCGCGATCGCTGAGTCGCTTTAAGGTTTCAGTTGCCTTGTCTTGGTCACTTGTGTGCAGTGCGAGTAAGTAACTACGCTGGGCGTAGGAAGTCAAACCGACGTCGGTTCCTAAAAATTGCTGTACTTGGGCTGCGGTATCTGGGCGGTTGAAATATTCAACTAACACCGCATATCCTGCCCCTAAGGGTTTTGGTTCTCCTGCTGTTGATGTGGATACTGTTTCCCTAGGAGAACGCACAACAAATGCGGCTAAACCTAGAGAACGAATCGATTGCGCTTGCGAGTTAGCATTCTCTAGTTGTGTAAAAGTGCCAGTGCGCGTTACTGTTTCGTTAAGATAGCGGCAAACAATGCTATTCGTATCAGGCGGTAGGGCGCGACGTAGTTTTTCTTGCGCTTCCGGCGTTGGCGATCGCACGAGTACAAGATATTCGCCTGCTTTGGGTGGTTGGCAATTAGGAGTTGTTTGGGCAACTGCCACAGGAATACTCATCGCCCAACGAACAGCGGCAAGTATAATTAAGCCGAGCAGTGGCATTGCTCCACGTTGGTACATCATCCCCTCATTTTTGTTATTGTTCATTTCATGACGACATCGACGCCAGCGAAGCTAGGGGATCGGGAATTGTTGCTGAGGGGGCTTGAAATTCGCCTGTAATGACGTACTCTAGTCGCAACTTCAGCCAGGTAATAAATTGCGGATTTGTAGAAATCACCGCCGCTGCTGGTTGAGGACATTGAGCTTTTATTTGTGCCATTTCGGGCGCTTCTAAAAAGGCTGGCTGCGTGACTAACCAAAAATCAATTTCTTTTTCCTGTTCGTGATAGTTGCGCGTGCGTTCTCGAAGAACTTCATCTAACGGTTCTTCTTCAACGAGAAAGCGTTGACTTGCCAAAACGTAGTAATAGGTTTGCATCTCTCTAGAGGTTAACGACTAGAAAGTAGTTATTGTCTCACTTTTTATCTTCTGATTTTAGGAGAAATTTACACTTCTCCACGAATCGCTCGTTTCATCTCACGCACCGCACGCTCTAACCCGACTAAAGCTGCACGGCTAACGATGGTATGACCGATATTGAGTTCTTCCATACCAGGAATGCAAGCGACAGGGTAGACATTCCAATACGTCAATCCATGTCCAGCGTTGACACGTAAACCGGAGGCGATCGCTTGTTTGGCACCTTGCGCGAGGATATCGAGTTCTTGTTGTCTACTTGCTTCGTTATGCGCTTCCGCATAGCGCCCCGTGTGCAACTCAATAAATTGAGCTTTAACCTTGACAGATGCTTCAATTTGTGCACTATCAGCATCGATAAACAAACTAACAGGAATGTCAGCAGACTGTAATTTATCGACAACTTCGTTCATGCGGTCGAGTTGACCGACAATATCTAAACCGCCTTCGGTTGTAACTTCCTCGCGTTTTTCGGGTACAAGTGTCACGTAATCTGGTTTGACATCCAGTGCGATCGCCACCATTTCATCAGTAGCTGCCATTTCTAAATTTAAGTGCGTCCGTACAGTTTCTCGCAACAAACGGACATCTCGTTCTTGAATATGGCGTCGGTCTTCGCGCAGATGTACAGTGATTCCATCCGCACCGCCAAGTTCGGCAAGAACGGCTGCTGCTACAGGGTCGGGTTCTACAGTGCGGCGTGCTTGTCTAATAGTGGCGATGTGATCGATGTTAACTCCTAATGTAGGCAATCCCATTTCTCCTAGAGTTCATAAGTTTCAGCACTAGATTTTAACGCGTGATGTAATTTACTTGCCGATCGGCATTTTATCGCCAAAACTTAATTTGCCCTTCTTTGTCACCGCTAATTACAGTTTGATCGTCGGGGCTAATTGCCACTGCGTACACATCTCCAGGGTGTCCTTGAAAGGTGTGTAGTAATCTACCAGTGCGCAAACTCCACAATTTAACTTCGCGGTCTTCCGCACCACTTACCAGAAACTGACCGTCAGCACTAATTGCTACCGAGTTTACATGGTCTGTATGCCCGTGCAAAGTTCGTACTAATCTACCTGTGCGGATATTCCAAATTTCTACAGTTTCGTCATTACTACCACTCGCTAATGTTTCGCCATCAGGGCTAATTGCGACCGTGATAATTTTACTTTTGTGCGCTGCTAGCGTGCGGATAAGTTGACCAGTATTGACATCCCAAATTTTGATATCTTGACCTTGACCGCCACTTGCTAAGGTTTGTCCATCAGGACTCAGCGCAATTGTTCTGAGTCGCGTTGTGTCAGCTGCAAAGCTTCTCAGTAATTTTCCAGCTGGTAAATCCCATACTTTGATTGTATTGTTACTATCAGCACTGACGAGCGTCTTACCATCTTGGCTAATGGCAACTGCCCAAACAGTAGCTTCTACCCCTGTCAAAGTACGGATTAGTTCGCCTGTCTGAAGGTTCCAAACTTTAATTGTTTGATCGCCGCTACCACTGACTAGCGATCGCCCGTCAGGAGTAATTGCTACCGACCAAACTGCAGCAGTATGACCTGACAAGGTACGTATTGGTTTTCCACTGGGTAAATGCCAAATTTTGATTGTTGTATCACCGCTGCTACTGACAAGCGTTTGACCATCATGCGTTGTCGCGAGTGACCAAACAGTTTTTGAGTGATCGAGGCGTGTTTGGGCGGTTTGACTATAATCTCTCGGTGCTGCAACCAGCGAGTTACCAAAAGGTAATTGTAGTAAATGTTGCCGTTGTAAAATGTACGTCGCGCCAACTAAAGTGACTAGCGTTGTGAAGCTGACACCTAAAAGCAAACGGACGCTGCGATGTTGGACGAGTGGTGCGAAAACTCGTGTTCTGCGGGTAGGTAATACGAACGGTTCACTCTGTTGAGGTTGTGCCTCAAGTACAGGAGCAATTAAGATTTTGTTATGAGTGGAATTTATAATAACTGGCTCGATATTTGCTGCGGTTGCTTCAACTTTTCTGCTGATATATTCATGCAACTCGTCAACTGCAATCTGGCGATCGCCGTCTAAATCCGCTGCACCCTTTAGACCTTCAACAAGGTAACGCGTATAAGTAGAGATGTCGTTTCCCTTTTGTTGAAACAATGATTGAGTTGCAGACGACAAGAGAATCGTGCGATTTCCTCCTAGTTGAGTGGCGATATCTTCTGAAGCACCACCCTGCATTGTAGCAGCGACACTTGCTGCTGAAGCTTGAGTAAAACAACAATCTAAAATCAGTATCTGTTGCGTTGCGCGGCTATCGTTCATAATATCTTGCACAAAACTCGCCGATACAACGGTTGATTTGATAAGTTCTCTATGTGTGTTTTTGCTGGTATGACTGGTTGCAAAAGATAGTTGATTTCTGTAGTCTTTGATGCAGTATCCTGAATAATAAAGTAATACCAAATCATTACTTTGACGCGCTTTACCTCGAAATAAATCTTCAATTGCTGCTTGCATGACAAGCGGTTCTGGATCTTTTAAAGTTTCAACTTCATCAAATTCTAAGCCTGGATTTTGCAGTACGCGTTGCATTTCCTCGACATCTTTTACTGCACCAGGTAAAGTATTAAAGCCAGTACCGTGGTGGCTAACTCCAATAAGTAGTGCAAATTTAGCCATTCTAATTTCCTACATTGCCAGAGATACTAACCCCAAAAAACAGAGCATTAACGCAACTATTAATAATTTGCTTAAACTTTAAATTTTCTTTAAAAATTTAGCCGTTGCTTCATGAAATCTTTATCAAGCAAACAATAAGGGTTAACAATAGATTATTAAAATCTACCAAAAAAAAGTATCTCTATTACAGAAATGCTCGATTGATTTTCATAAAACTTATTTAGTTCGCTAGAAAAAGAGCAAATGACACTGCGCAAAAATACTCGCTATTAAGTTGAAAAGTCTCGCAATTTCTTTACTAAAAGTTAAGATATATTGTTTACGGTATTGCCAGTGTTTTTTGCGGTCATTAATTGCTTAAAAGTTCAGTTATTCAATTAAACCAAGGCGATCGCTATGCTTGCGGTTGAAGTCACTAAAAATATTGCATTTTGAGGGTTTTGAGGTTCTCTAGGTCAAAACTTTGCAAAATAACCCGTGTACTATTGTTACGCTTAAAATGATTCAATAAATTACCAATTTGCAGCGTCTATAACACGTTCTTTGTAGTTAATTCCACACCTAGAAACTGAATTGTATCGACTTATACGTTAGCGCTAACTTATTAATTTGACAATAAAGCGATCGCCCTTTAGTTAAGTTATGATTCAGTGCGCCATAGTTGTGTCATTTACTACAATTCCATTGGTGTAATTGCGTTGAACATTTCCAACTCAGCATCATTCGCGGGTGGGTGTCTTTATAACTTCTAAAGCAGGGATTCGCGCCGGTCATAGGTGCTAGAGTGGAGCGATTACCAATGCATCAGCAAAAGCATTTGCGACATTCTCATAAGGGGTAACTTAAAATTGGAACTCGCGTTTTCAAACTCACTCTCATCTTCGACTTTGTCTTAACCGTCACAAAAATAACCTTTGCGGTCTGCTATTATGCCTTCGCGCTTTGTATCAGCTAACTCACTGCAATCGGGGACTGGTAAAGTAAGAATTCCGCACTGTTTTTGCTGTAACTGCGCCAAAACGGTGATGATTAACTTTGATTTCGTGACTTGGTTCGATTCATGCTGGCTGACAAACACATACGATTTATCTGACAAAATTTTTGTGTAAGGTACATAGCAGAGGTCAGGGAGCAAAGGTCAAAGGGTAGGGCTAAAGGCTACCTAGGATGAGGTCTCTGCGTTTTTTGATCCTTCTATCTTTCCCGGCGATTGCTATAAGTATAAAAAAAATTAAGGCAACTAAGTTTTTAGATTAAAATGTGTATATTTATTCCCAATTTTGCTTGCAAATAATATTTTTATTGCATCGATAAGTTGAAGGGCATTCCAGTATAAAATTTTTTAATAAAAAAGCCATACTTCTATGGCTTAAATCAATGAAATTACTGATTTTTAACGAATATCTTATCGCAAACGTCCCGAACGGATAGTACTAAAAACTAGCCATAGTCCCAATAAACTTGCAGTAGCAAACAAAATCGTACTCAACCAAGATAGTTCACTTGTTTGAGCATTATTAGAAATGAGTGCTGCACCGATAATTAAAGAACCAACTAAAACACTAAATGAAAGGCGACTTGCGGCATTATCCATTGTACGGCGCAAGTTATCTAAACCACTTACTGATAAGTTCCACTGTAGTGTTTCCGAAGTGACTCTATCTAGAAGTAACTCAATTTGGCGGGGTGATTGTAGCGAAAGACTTTTGAGATCGAGCGCCGTTCTTAGGAGTGATTGTAGCGGATTTGCACCAAGTAACTGACGGCGAAATAAATCAGTAATAAGTGGCTTAATTTCATCCAAAAGATTAATTTCGGGATTAACTAATCGCGCTACTCCTTCTAAATTTGCCAAAGTTTTGGCGTATAAACCTAGGTTACTTGGTAAGCGAATTTTGTTGTTACGTGCTACTTGCAATACTTCATAAAATACTTGGCTGAAATTAATCTGTGACAAGCTCAAGTTGTAGTACTTGCGTAGCATGCGATCGTAGTCGTTTTCGAGGCGCGATAAAATCACTGGCTGCGCCGAATCCGCAAGTTGTAGCGTGAGTTGCGCGCATCTTTGGGCATCTAAATCGACGATCGCGAGTAACATTTCGGTTAATATTTGCTGCGATCGCGGGTCTAAACGTCCTACCATGCCACAGTCGAGTAGTGCCACGCGACCATCTTTGAGATAGAATAAATTGCCTGGATGCGGGTCAGCATGAAAGAAGCCATCGATATAAACTTGCTGGAAGAAAGCGCGAAAGAGTAAACTTGTGACAGCAGCGCGTTTTGCACGAGGATCTTGACCGTTTTGTTCGCTACCAAAATCGGCAGCAAGTATGGGAACGCCGTCTAGCCATTCCATAACGAGTAATTTGGGTGTCGTCAAGTCCCAGTAGATTTCTGCGACGACTAACTGCGAGGAATCAAACCAGCGACTGTTAGCAAGATTGCGCCGTAATTGGTCAGTAAAACTTGCTTCTCGGAGAAAATCTAACTCAGCCTCTAACGCTTTGGTAAATTCTTCAGCTAACGAGTCAATGTCGTACATCTGTCCGAACTCGGTTCGGGCTACCAAGTCGGCGACACCCCGAATCAGCGAAATATCTTGCGCCACGATCGCATCAATTCCTGGGCGTTGTACTTTAATCGCGACTTCGCGTCCGTCAATTAATACCGCCTTATGCGTTTGCGCGATCGATCCTGCAGCCACAGGGCGCGGGTCAATCGTGCTAAAAGTAGATTCGAGCGACTGCGGTAGCTGCTGGCGAATCACCACTTCAATATCTGCCCAGTTGACGGGCGGTACTTCGTCTTGCAGCGTTGACAATTCCTCAATATAAGCTGCTGGAAGTAAATCAGGGCGCGTACTCAGCAATTGCCCAAACTTGACGTATACAGGTCCCAAATCAACTAGGATGTTGCGGAGAACAGCCGGTGTAGGTAATTGGGGTTCGTCAGTTTTTCCCCCAGTTAACAGCCGCCGCATATAGTCCCAGCCATTACGCAGGAAGACTTCCAGAATTTCTCTTTGCCGAGATGTCGTTTGAGTTAGAAACACAGCTATTTCTTTGGGGTCAGGGGTTAGAGGTATAGTATGTTGAAAGCAGCACGGGCATCTTACCCGCAGCAGACAACAGTTAAGTTGTAACGCATCCGACGGTTAAAATTCCTCTGCCATGAGTTTTACCGTGCTACAACAGGTCAGTAAATTTAGGGTTATCCTGCAAAAGTTTGAGGACTTGTTTAATTTCTTGCGTGCGATCTTTACGAGCGATCAGCGTCACGTTGCGATCGCGCACGACAACAACATCTTCTAATCCAATCGTAACAATCACATCATCATCACTCGTAGAATACAGCAGCGTATCTTTAGTATCTAGCCCAACGTGATTTGCGAGTTCAACATTACTTGTTGTAGCTTTTTTGAGCAAGCGCTCGATCGCGTTCCAATCTCCCAAATCATCCCAGCCAAAATCGACAGGTAAAACATACGCGATTTGGGTTTTTTCCATCAAAGCGTAATCAATACTAATTTTTGGCAAACGTGCGTAAGCTGATACCCCCTCCGTTTCCAAAATTTGCATCATTTCTGGCGCATGAGTGCGGAGTTCATCCAACACAACACCAGCCCGAAACACAAACATACCGCTATTCCAACTAAAGCGATTTGTCACCAGAAACGATTCAGCAGTTTCACGATCCGGTTTTTCTGTAAAACGATTGACGCGATAAACAGGTAAGCCACCAAACGAACCGGCTAAATCTCCTTGTTCGATGTAGCCGTAACCAGTCGCGGGGTAAGTTGGTTTGACACCTAAAGTCGCGATCGCGTTTTCGGTTGCGGCTAAGAGTGTTGCTGCACAAAGCGTTTTTTGAAAGTTGATTTGGTTATCAATCCAAGGATCGGCAGGAAAAAAGCCAATAACCGCATCTTCTCCGTAACGTTTGGCAACTTCTAGCGTACTCCACGCGACGGCTGGGGCGGTATCGCGTCCTTCGGGTTCGGCTAATAAGTTTTGCGCGTGTAAATGAGGTAACTGTTCTTGTACGCCCTGCGCTAGTTGAGTTGAAGTCACAACCCAAAGATTTTCCCAGTCTTTTGCTAACGGTAAAAGTCGGTCAGCCGTTGCTTGTAATAAGCTTTTGCCACTACCATCCAAGCTTAAAAATTGTTTGGGGCGATGTTTGCGACTCAAAGGCCAAAACCGCTCTCCCTTGCCTCCAGCTAATATGACCGGTATCAGTGTATTCATATTCTGTAGCTATTAATTTGTATATCTTAAGAAAGTTTACCCACAACGCTGGCGATCGCAAGGATTTTCGTAACACAAAGCGAGTGGCTAATGGGATGGGTAATAGAGTTTTGGCAAAGCGCAGCACTCGGCACTCATCACTTATATCTCTATAACTCTCTTCTGATAGCTGCCACAATCGGTTATTGGTAGGGAAACCCTACTTCAGGAACTATCTAGAGCTAACAATGGGTCGCTAAGATCGAGAAAGATGAAGTTTGTTAACAGCGCTTCTCTTCTAATAACTTGGCAAGATATTCTGCCCACTTTTATGACCACTTACATGGAAATTCCCTTAATTGGCAAAGTCAAACACCCACGTCGCTGGTTAGTTGGGCTAGTAGCAGCTGGGGTTGTGGTCAGTGGTGGTACTTATGCAGTTGTGAGTCGAACAACACCCAGAATTAATGTTGCTGAACTGACTGTTCCTGTCGAAGCACAAAACGTCACCTTGCGCATTACAGCAAGTGGTAAAGTCGTACCGTTTCAAAGCGTGAATCTTAGCCCTAAAACCTCAGGACGATTAACCGCATTGAGTGTCGAGCAAGGCGATACAGTTCAACAAGGACAAATTATTGCGCGGATGGATAATGCTGAACTGCAAGCCCAACTCGCGCAAGCACGAGCCAATTTAGCGCAATCTCAAGCTCAACTCGATCAAGCCTTAGCAGGAAGCCGCCCTGAAGAAATTGTACAAGCCCGCGCGCGACTTGCACAAGCAGAAGCCCAACTCAACCAAGCGCGTACCGGAAATCGTCCTGAAGAAATCGCCCAAGCCCAAGCACAAGTCGATGCGGCTCAAGCGCGAGTCAATTTGACAAATAGCCGCGTGCAGCGAAATCGTACCCTGTACCAAGAAGGTGCCATCTCACAGGATCGTCTTGATGAAGTTATAGCAGACGATCGCAGCGCGCAAGCAGCACTACAAGAAGCTCAACGACGATTAGCCCAACTGCAAAGCGGTAGCCGTTCTGAAGAAATCACCCAACGCCAAGCCGCAGTGAATGAAGCCCGCGCAGCCCTTACGTTAGCTGAACGCGGTTCTCGTCCTGAAGAAATCGCCCAACGTCGCGCTGCTGTTGCTGCTGCTGCCAGTCAGGTGCAGGCAATCGAAGTACAATTAGAAGACACAATCATCCGCGCTCCTTTCGATGGCATTGTGACGCAGAAATATGCAACTGAAGGCGCATTTGTGACACCAACGACCTCAGCGTCAAGTACAGCATCTGCAACGTCAACATCCATTGTAGCGATCGCGCGTGGTTTAGAAATCTTGGCACAAGTTCCCGAAGTAGACGTCGGACAAATTAAGCAAGGACAAGCTGTAGAAATTGTTGCCGATGCTTATCCCGACCAAGTATTTCAAGGTCGCGTCCGCTTAATCGCGCCAGAAGCCGTTGTCGAACAAAACGTGACTTCTTTCCAAGTCCGTATTGCGTTAGAAACTGGCACGCAAGAATTACGTTCAGGAATGAATGTTGACGTGACTTTTCTTGGCGAACAAGTGCCAAATGCCTTAATGGTTCCTACAGTGGCAATTGTCACCGAACGCGGTGAAACAGGTGTTCTTGTTCCTGGAAACAACAATCAACCAATCTTTCGTCCAGTCACAATTGGACTTAGCTTGCAAGACCGCACGCAAATTTTATCTGGCTTAAACGAGGGCGATCGCGTTTTTGTCGATCTTCCCGAACGGCAACGCCCAAGACAGAACGAATCAGTAGTGGGTGATTAATGGCACTGTAGCTGAAAATGATTGATCGCCCATTATCTAATTACCTATTACCAATTTATCCATAATGGACATTTTAGAAAGCGTTAAAATGGCATCAAAAACGCTGCTAGCGAATAAGCTACGCAGCACTCTGACGATGTTGGGTATCATCATCGGTAATGCGTCAGTGATCGCAATGGTAGGTATCGGTGAAGGTGCGCAGCGTTTCGTTTCTGGACAGTTTGAATCGTTAGGAACGAATGTATTATTTATCGTTCCAGGTAACCGCGACGCGCAACGGACAACAGTTGATTTACCAAAAACGTTAGTTTTAGAAGACGCAGAAGCGATCGCCACGCAAGTCCCCACAGTCAGCGCAGTCGCTCCGCAGTTACACTCGCGCGAACTTGTCACTTATCGCAATCGCAATACCTACAGCTTGATTGTTGGAACCAACCCAGATTTTTCTGCCGTTCGGAGTTTTGACGCCCGGCGCGGTAGATTTCTCACCGACCTTGACGTTAAGCGCAATAACCAAGTCGTCACCTTGGGTGTCGATTTAGCCGAACGTCTCTTTGGCAATCAAGATCCAATCGGTCAGCAAGTGCGAATTCGTAACATCAGCTTTCTCGTTGTTGGTGTTATGGAGGAAAAAGGCTCGGTTTTAGGCACAAACTATGACGACAGCGCCTATATTCCTGTGACAACAATGGCAAGCCGAATTATCGGCGAAAACTCTCCCTATGGCATTAACTTAACGTTTATTTCCGTATCCGCGCAAAACGAAGCCAGCGTCGATGCAGCGCAGTTTCAAATTACCAACTTGTTGCGGTTGCGACACAACATCACCCGCGAAGATGACTTTAGCGTTCAAAGCCAAAAAGACGTTTTAGAAATTGCGGGTACAGTCACCGGCGCTTTGACGATCATGCTAGCCGCGATCGCCGGAATTTCCCTGTTAGTCGGTGGAATTGGCGTCATGAATATTATGCTGGTATCCGTTACCGAAAGAACGCAAGAAATCGGACTGCGTAAAGCGATCGGCGCGACTCAGGATGATATTTTGATTCAGTTTTTAATTGAAGCAGTGATTCTTTCTGCTGCTGGCGGTGTACTTGGTACAGCGTTAGGAGTAGGCGGAGTGTTATTAATTGGAGCCTTCACTCCGTTTCAAGCAGGCGTTTCGCCAATTGCGATCGCACTTGCCGTTGGTGTTTCTGGTGGTATTGGCATTATCTTCGGTGTTGTGCCTGCCCGCCGTGCTGCCCAACTCGATCCAATTGTTGCTTTGAGAAGTGCATAACCCTGCAATTCTGGACTTTGGACGAGACGCTAATTCGTAGAGTATTTCAGCTAATGGCAAAAAACGACTTCTTGCGCAATGTTTGGTACTATGCTTTACCAGGAGGCTCACTCAAACGCAAAGCAATGGTTGCAAAAACGCTGCTGGGTGAGCCAATCGTTTTCGCCCGCAGTCGCGAAGGTAAAGTATTCGCACTCCGCAACATTTGTCCTCATCGTGCCGTACCCCTCAGCTATGGACGATTCGACGGACAAGAAATCGAATGCTGCTATCATGGTTGGCGCTTTGACCAAACCGGACGCTGTACAGAAATTCCCGCATTAGTTGAAGGCGATGCCCTCGATCTCAAGCGCTTCCAAGTTAAGCAGTATCCCGTACGCGAAGTGCAAGGCAACATTTGGATTTATATGGCATCCAACGAACGCAATGCACCGCAAGAACCAGAGATGGAAGTTCCCGTAGTGCCTTTCTTTGGTGACAAATCGTATCAATTAGTTGTTAAATTGCACTTTCCGTGCTATGTAGATCATGCAATTATTGGTTTAATGGACCCTGCACATATATCATTTGTCCATCGCTCTTGGTGGTGGAAATCAGGGCGATCGCTGTTTGAAGAAGTCAAAGCCTTTGACCCCTCACCGTATGGCTTTACGATGCGGCGGCACAAAATTCCCAGCGTCGCCCTTGGTTATCGACTCATTGGCAGTGGCGCACCCGAAACCGAAATTTCGTTTCGTCTCCCTGGCGTCCGCATTGAACACGTCAGCACCGAACACCACAACGTCTGCAACCTCACCGCTGTCACTCCTATATCAGAAACCGAAACCGAAGTTACAACGCTTCTTTACTGGACAACCCCTTGGATTACAGCAATCAAACCACTAATCAAACCCTTTGTCCGTGCATTTCTCGACCAAGACCGTCAAGTCGTCATCAAACAGCAAGAAGGCTTAAAATATGACCCGGCATTACTCCTGATTCGCGATGCTGATACTCAAGCACGTTGGTACTATCAACTAAAAGCCGAATTTACCCGCGCCGCCGCAGAAGGTCGCCCGTTCAACAATCCAGTAAAAACCCAAGTTTTACGTTGGCGAGCTTAGTATAAGAGACCGGAGGTCATCAAGTTGTTGAAATGAATGCACTAGCACATCATAAACTCTCCCTGAAATCTTTGTTCCTTTGCGTCCTACCCTACGGAAAGCCGCTGACGCGTCTATATGACCTTTGTGGTTCATTTTTTTTCAGATCTTTATAACTTCAGGACAACTACCTGCATGAAAGACAACTCCCCACTCTCTACCGTTGCCATTGCCCAACGCGATCTAGGCAATACTACTGCAACGACAATAGTACGCCTAGAAAACGTCTCCAAAATCTATGGTGCAAGAGAAACAGAAGTTCGAGCACTATCAAACGTTAACCTAACCGTAGAACAAGGCGAGTATTGCGCGATTATGGGCGCATCCGGTTCAGGAAAATCGACTGCGATGAACATTATCGGTTGTCTCGATCGCCCAACAGACGGTCACTATTACCTAGATGGCGTTGATGTCGCCGATTTAAGCGATACCGAACTAGCACACATCCGCAACCGCAAAATTGGATTTGTCTTTCAACAATTTCACCTGCTACCTCAATCAACCGCGCTGGAGAATGTCATGCTACCGATGGTATACGCTGGTATTCCGACAGCAGAAAGACGCGATCGCGCCGCCGAAGCCTTACGCCGTGTTGGCTTAGAAAAGCGACTCAACAACCGACCAAACCAACTTTCCGGCGGACAACAGCAACGAGTGGCGATCGCGCGGGCGATTGTCAATCAACCCGTACTACTGCTTGCAGACGAACCCACAGGCGCACTCGATTCAAGAACAACGCAAGAAGTGCTAGAAATCTTTGGTACACTCAACGCCAGCGGTATCACGATCGTCATGGTGACGCACGAACCTGACGTCGCCCGCAAAACACAACGCATTGTCTGGTTCAAAGATGGTGAAGTTATCCATTCGCACCTCACACCCGCCGACATCAACCAAGTTGCTACATCTTAGAGTTCCAGGTTGTTCGGAACTAAAAGTTTACACCACTCGTTCCCTCACCAAAGTTTTTCTGGTTCCTTCTTTAGCCCACGTAGGTAGACTTTGGTTATAAGCCGCAACTTTCGTCGTCAGGCATTAACCTCTATAAACTAAGCCCGCTGGTACGGGCTTGGCTCGAATACAATAAATGCTTAGAACTTCATAAATCTAATAAATTTAGAGACTTGATGTTTTACCTGTCTGTGCCTGAGTTTCGATCGGTTTAACATCGGTGTAACCCATTTGGCTTGCGATCGTCCGAAAAATAGAAATTTGGTCGTCAAAGTCAAGCGCTTCGATTTGGGACAATAAATTGTTAACAGCTTCGGTTGGTTGATAATCACTTGGCATACCTACCACAGTATCGCCCATAGCTTGCGCCCACGCATACCAAACCATCAACTGATTATTTTCTTTCAAAGCACCGTAAGCGCGAGAATATTCTGTATCTTCTCGATTCACAATCTGCCGCATAATCGCCAACTGCTCGTTATCAGACAACTTGTAGTAGTCTCCTAATAACATAGGTGCCAGTTCTGGATCGGTGGCAGCGGGAGCCGCTGGGGTAATAGAGCTACCCATTTTTTTATAAACTAAATAAAACCAAGCTAGTTTTGCGTCTGTTTCTAACCCATCAAAAGCTTGAACTACTTTTTGTGTTTCATCACTGAGTGCTTGGGGCTGATTTGTGTTTGGGCTAGAATTCATAGCTGATCTCCAGAATTTAAACTTGTTCTAGCATCAGGAGTAACAGAGTTTGTCAGTGCAAATCGCCCTCCAAGAGAGAGAGTTTATAGCAGGAATCAGCGGTTAGAGTTGAAATCTAGCTAGGGCAATTACTATGAGCTTCGACAATATCCTAACTCTATTGACTGACTAGGGGTAGAATTGCACAAATTTTCAGTTGCGTGTATTTCCTGAAATAGAGAGACAAAATCTATCTTAATGAGGTTATGGAAGTGTAACAGCACTCTGCTACGATCGCAGCACGCATAAAACATTCCCCAGGAGATTGTTATGGCTGACGAAGTTAAACCCAACCCCAATGAAGCCGTGACTCAAGAAGCACAGCTTGCTGCAGAAAACATGGCAGCAGGTAAAGAAAAAGCGTCAAATATTGACTTTGAAGCTGACTACGCTGCTGCACAGCAAATGAGTGTTAGTGACATCGATCGTACAGAAGCAGGAGCAAAAGCTGCTGAAGAAGCAACTGCACCGCAGTTTACCGTGTCGCAACAGCAAGAAACAAAAACTGAAGCTCCAGCAACAGGTAATCCTGATGATTACAAACAAATGGCACAAGAAAGCGTAGCGGCAAATGAGCCAGTCTCAGAAGTCTCGGACGATCTCCTTAAGAAAGCGCTTGACATGGGTAAGGCTGGAAACTCTTAGTTAACAATTTTTATTGGAACTAATAAACTTTACTAGTTTTTAAGTTTTATTTGCTCAACTAGAGTACAGTTGAGCATTAATTTTATCAGTTGAGGAATATTTGATTACTCAAAGAATAGGAATCTATCGTTTCTTCACTTGCTTGTAGTGCCATGACCGCTGAGATTAATTCTTGCGGTTGAGATACTATAAAATCTGGGTTTTGCTGAGCTAAAACTTCTGCAGAGTTGAATCCCCAAGTTACAGCGATCGCCTTAACATTGCTTTTTCTTGCAGCTTCAATATCCCGCGTCTCATCACCGACATAAATAATTTGGTCGCGACTAATTTCCTTTTGTTTAATTAATCTATTAATGATTTTACTTTTACCAAAAAGTGTTGTTCCTGAGTAAACAAATTCAAACAAGTGCTGCCATTCGTTTTTCTCAAGAAAATCTACAATATTTTCTTTGGAATTAGAGGTAATAATTCCTAAACGATGCCCTCGAGAACTTAATTCTTGTAAAACATCTTTGATTCCAGCAATGGGTTTGATATTCTTAATTTCTTTATTCAATTCGGCTCTAACTTTCTTAATTAGAAAAGGTAGCTTTAAAATTGAGATTCCTGACTGTTTGACAATTTCACGCGAACTTAAGTTTTTGAGTTGGTCAAGTTCATTGTGAGTTGTTGGTTGATAGCCAAATTCTAAAGCCAACCGATTTGTAATATCAACAATTACGTCAATAGTGTTGGCTAATGTACCATCGAAATCAAAAATAATTACTTTTGCTGTCATTGTAGAGCGCGTTTTACTGTTGGCTTGTGGACATATTTGCTGCGCCCTGTAAATTTGCTTTGGCGTTGCGCCGCAACATTTCTGGTTTGATGCGTCGTAGTGCTGAAGCTGGAAATCGCTTATTCCACTCGGCATCAGAAATTTCAGCAAGTTCTGCAAGTGTAGGTGCAATATTCCAGGAATAGGGCTGAAATTCCGCTACATCTGTTTCTTTAGCAAACCGCTGATTCCAGGGGCAAACATCTTGGCAGATATCGCAACCCGCAACCCAACCATGAAGTTGCGCTGCTACTGCATCGGGTAGTTTTTCACTCCGATTCTCAATTGTATGATAAGCAATGCAACGATTTGCATCAACAACAAAAGGCTGTGCGATCGCACCTGTAGGGCAAGCCTCAAGGCAACGAGTACAAGTCCCACAATGCTGAGTGTGCGGTTGGTCGGGAGTTAAGCTAAGATTTGTCAATACTTCGCCCAAAAACACCCAAGAACCATATTCGCGGGTAATTACATTACCATTCTTGGCAATCCAACCGATTCCAGCTTTTTGTGCCCAAACTTTATCTTGTACTGGCCCTGTATCTGCGTAGTAACGTGCTTTAATGCCTTCGGCTTGTGCCTCTAACCAAGTACTCAGCGATTTTAGCTTCTTGTGTAAAACCTTGTGATAATCCCTTCCCCAGCCATAGCGCGATATTTTGGCATACTTAGCTTCTTGGGGGCGCTGGTGAGGAGTGTAATAGTTTAAGGCAACACAAATGAGCGATCGCACGTCTGGCATGACTAATTTGATGTCTTGTCGCTTGGGATTTGCCATCCATGCCATATCTGCTTGATAACCCAGTGCCAACCATGCTTGCAAATGCTGTGAATTGGTCATGCCGTCTTCTACAGCAGCAATTCCTACTCGATGAAATCCTAATTCTAAGGCTTTTTGCTTAATGCGAGTCGTATCGATACTCATCCTTGTCGATACTAAAAACTTGCTTCTACGCTAACACTCCCAGATTTATTCATTTTTTTTATCAGTACAGAAACGACTTGTAACAGCATATAAGCCTGTGCGTACTAGATTTTTAGCTTGATTTATACGTTTAAGATTGCTGAATTCTTCGATTTGTAAATTTTATTTGCACTTTGTAAAGAAACGTTGCATACTAGAAATCAAGGAGGAGAGATTCAAGCATACAATCTAATCTTTGTCAAGAATCTCTAGAGCAGACATGACATACACAACAGAGTCAGCTTCCACATTTTCATCCACCCGCTTCGATTCCAGCACACAGTTTGCTGACGCCGTGCCTGCCACCATAGCTTTATTCAAGCGCCTCAGTGTGGACGATCAGCTAGCGTTACTTTGGTACGCATACACCGAAATGGGGCGCTCAATTACGCCTGCTGCCCCTGGTGCTGCGCGTTTGCAGTTAGCCGAAGGGCTACTCAACCAAATCAAAGCGATGTCTCACGCTGAGCAGTTGCAGGTAATGCGCGACTTAGCTGCAAACAGAAACACTGCAATTAGCCGTGCTTATGGCGTTTTAAGCGCAAACACGAAGCTTGCATTCTGGTATGAACTTTCTGTATTAATGGAGCGCGGCATTGTCGTACCCATGCCACCTGGATACCGACCTTCCCCAGCAGTGACCGAAGTCTTAGAAGCGATCAAGTCGCTTGATTTTGGTCAACAAATTACAGTGTTGCGTAACGCAGTTATTGACATGGGTGTCGATCCTTTAGCCGACTAGTCTCAGTCGGGTTGAGTGTTGGTGATTTCCCTTCCGTTACTGTTCTCTAATACAATCAATTCTATAGGGGCAGGACAGTTACCTGCTCTTTTTGTTGTGCTTTTGCCTGCCAAATAAGAATTTGTCTTATGCAGTCCAAATCTACTTCTTCAGCTAATGATACTCCAGAGCGCTCGATTAGCATTGAGGGCATTACCGAACCAACAATATTGCGCTACTTTGAAACGCTCAACGCAGGTGACTTTGATGCAACCGCGACACTCTTTGCTCGCGATGGCACGCTTAAGGCACCTTTTGAATCTCCGATTGTGGGACAAGCGGCGATCGCAGCATACCTGCATAAAGAAGCACAAAATATGATTCTTTCACCAAGTCAGGGAGTTATTGAGCCACAAGAAGATGCAATTAAGGTACAAGTTGCAGGAAAAGTGCAAACTTCTTGGTGCGGTGTCAACGTTGCTTGGACATTCCTGCTCAATCAGCAACGCGAAATTGTTGCTGCTACTGTCAAACTCCTTGCTTCTCCGCAAGATTTGTTAACTATGCAGCGTCCTACGTCCTAAATGCTAAGTTTAAGCAACAAGGGATTGCGCGAGCGATCGCATTAACATTTGACGTCCAAGATCGACGTCCCGTTCAGCACATTGCCAATCAGGGTGTGCACTCATCAACAAGCTTTCTAAACTTTCTTTATCAAAGAGATGCCATACCGGTATCGCTTCACCGTCAACTTCTACGGCGTAGCAATTTGAATTAATACAGTGAATTGTAAAACTACTGGCAGTTCGCGTTATTTGCATTTGCTGCTGTGGTTGCAATGCACGGAACTGACGAATCGTTTGCTTAAATTCGCTGAGCGAGGACACAACTAGCCCTGGAATTGCAACTGCGTTTGTCTGTGCATCACCGTTGACTGTAATCCAGTAGTGCCGTGCTGGGTCAATTCCTAGTAGCCAAGGCGATTCATCGTCTAGACGGTAACGAGGTGCTAAAGAAAGTGATGGTGTCATAACAACAGCTTGTAATAACTTGACTTACAATCAACCGCCAGTAAGCAATTACTCTTCGTCGAGTAGAATGTTGCCTACCATACTTTGTAACCAGTAAGATCAAGTTTTCAATAAAAACTTGTATTTATAAACTCTTTTTAATAAAAGTTATAATAATAATTAATGAAGCATCCACGCAAATCCACAACATCTACTAATATACCTATAGGCTTGCTACCTAAGGCATAGAGTAAAGAATAATACTTTATTTGTCAGTAATTTTTGGTAAAAAACGCGATTTGGCGATCGCATTGCCGTTTTGAGCGCTAAGCACAAGCGTAACGCGAAAGAAATATCGAAATGCAAAAATAGGGAGATAGGGGCAGCGCAGCTTCAAAGAAGATCGTAAGTTGTCTGCTTATCTCCTTGTGTCTGTTTATCCTACCAAGCCAGAACGCAATGCCCGAACGGCTGCTTGAGTGCGGTCATCAGCACACAGCTTATTCAGGATGTTGCGCACGTGAGTTTTTACTGTACCGACTGTAATATACAACTTCTCGGCAATCACAGCATTACTGCAACCTTCGACAATCAGTTGCAAAACCTCTAGTTCGCGTTCGGTAAGTGGGTACGCGGCGATCATTTGGTCGTATTCTGCGTCAGCTGCGTTGATTGCAACGGTCTTACTATCGGCTGCAACTGGTTCTGCAACTTCCGGGGTTTCTCTTGCTTGTTGTAGAACAATCCGCGCGATCGCTGGGTCAATCCACGAGTTACCGCCGTGCGTCACGCGCAACGCTTCTAGCAAGTTGTCAAAGCTAATATCCTTCATGCAGTAGGAATCAGCACCCGCAGCAAAAGCCGCTAACACAGCTTCTTTGTTGTCGCGTAAAGTTAAAATCAATACTTTAGTATTGTTATCATCTTCACTGTCTTGACTAGCTTTAATTTGCCGCGTGAGTTCAATACCATCTTTATCCGGTAAACCGATATCAACAATCGCAATATCTGGATGACTTGTTTGCAACAGTTTTAGCCCTTCACTGGCGTTAGCTGCTTCTCCAATCACTTCAATTTCCTGTCGCTGTTGCAGGGCTGTACGAATACCCACGCGGGTGAGGTCATGGTCTTCAATTAGAGCAACACGAATTTTGTTCATTGTCAACAACCGCTTCTACAATTTTTAAATTTAAAACCAAGGTTACTAATCTGACAGGACTAGCGTAGTTAAGATCACCCATCAACAGAAGTAGAGATTTCTCTAATCTAGAGGAATTTAATGGCGAATTTGCTAGTTTTGCCCCAAATGCCACTTCAACAAGCTGTCCTCCAAGGTTAGCGCTGAACAAGCGTAAAATGTATTATTTGTTACTTTTCAGCAGTCGCGGACGCACATCAACAATGCTAAGCTCGAAACTTGTCTTAATCATCATTGAGTAAGTTGAACTTGTGGGATAAACTCAATTTGCCATCATTAGTTTCTATCCAAGCGCTGGCGTTTGCTACTAAGTCTTGTGGAGATTATTGTATCAATTTGAGAAGCGAACAGACTAAGTAGAACCAATGGCAGCGGCTAAAACATAGAATTCCTTAATTGTCTTACGTTTAGATGGTTCGGTAATTTATGTTGAATTGCGTGTACTTTTTTGGTGTTGATGACACGACGCAAGGCAAGCGACTCATTCTGCACATAGTGTCAAATAAATCAAGTTTTGCAAAGCGGATAGTCAAGCGCCAAGACTGCTCAAAATGCAGATAAAACTACAAAAACACTATATCGTTGCATAAATTAATAAAAGTTCTACCTATGGATACTACATACAAAGACGATCGCCCGTCGATGACAGTAGAGTCAGGATGGGGATTTACTAAAGCACTGCATCCAGAAGACCGCAACCGTTATACGACGCAACAATCCTTAGCGATCGCCAAAGGGCAACCATACGAAATCAAGTACCGCTTACTTGCTGCAGATGGTCACTATCACTGGTACAGCGAACAGGGTACACCGGTAATTGCCGCAGGTCAAATTCAAGATTGGATCGTCAGCTGTACTCCCTACCACGAAGAACTCGCATCATCTGCTCGCCAACCCCGCGACGAGCCTTTAAAAGCCCTACAAGAAAGCGAACAGCGCTATCGCTCGCTCGTGATTGCGACATCACAAATCGTTTGGACAACTGATGCAGAAGGTAGAGTAGACGACATGCCAGCCTGGCGGGCGTATACAGGGCAAACCGTCGCCGAAGTCAAAGGCTGGAGTTGGTTAAACGCGGTACACCCTGAAGATCGCCATCGCACGGCTGTGACGTGGAACCGTGCAGTACAGGAAAAAACGCTCTACGATACCGAATATCGAATTCGCGGTGCCGATGGCAACTATCGTTATTTTTGGGTGCGGGGCGTACCCGTCATTGCTGAAGACGGCTCGATTCGCGAATGGGTAGGTGTCTGTGCCGATATTCACGACCGCAAGCGCGCCGAAGAAGAACTTAAAATCAGCGAAAAGCGCTATCGCGACTTAGCCAATGCCATGCCATTGATCGTCTGGACAGCACAACCCAATGGCACAATGGATTATTACAATCAATGGTGGTTTGACTACACAGGCTTGACAATAGAGCAAAGTACCGGATACGGATGGCAAGCAATTATTCATCCTGATGATTTATCCGAGTGTCTCAAGCGCTGGAACCATGCCGTTAGTACGGGGACATTTTACGAAATTGAGTATCGTTTTCGGCGTAAAGATGGTGTCTATCGCTGGCACATTGGGAGAGCCGTACCCGTACGCGACAATGACGGACAGATTCTATCATGGGTGGGAACCGCAACCGATATCGACGATCGCAAACGTTTTGAGGAAGCTCTTAAAGAAAGCGAAGCCCGCTTCCGAAGTATGGCAGACAACGCCCCAGTGATGATTTGGATGTCGGGAACCGATACCCAATGCAACTGGTTCAATCAGCCGTGGCTCGAATTTACAGGACGTAGTATGGAAGAAGAAGTCGGTGACGGTTGGGCGCAAAGAGTTCATCCCGACGACAAAGAACCGTGTTGGCAAACTTACCTAAAAGCATTTGCGGCGCGTCAGCGCTTTGAGATGGAATATCGCTTTCAGCGTGCCGATGGCGAGTACCGCTGGTTAGTTGATACAGGTGTGCCGCGCTTTACACCGAGTGGCGATTTTGCAGGGTATATTGGCTCTTGTGTTGATATCACTGAGCGTAAGGCGACGGAAGCAGCGCTGAAACATCGTGCTGAGGAATTGACTTATTTAACAAACGTGTTAGCAACAACAAATGCTGCTCTAGAAAAGCGCAACCAAGAATTAGATCAATTTGCTTATGTCGCATCCCACGATCTGAAAGCACCCTTAAGAGCGATTGCTAATCTTTCACAGTGGATCGAAGAAGATATCGCCGACCAACTCAACGCCGAAAACCGCCGTCAAATGGATTTACTGCGCGGGCGCGTGCATCGGCTAGAAGCCTTAATAGACGGCTTGCTACAGTACTCGCGTGTAGGACGCACAGCAACAGCAACTGAATTAGTGAACGTTCAAGCATTGCTTAATGAAGTGCTAACAATGCTCGCCCCACCCCCAGAATTTACCATCGCGATCGCCACGCCAATGCCGACACTGCACGCGCAAAAGTTACCCTTATTTCAAGTGTTCAGCAATCTCATTAGTAACGCGATCAAGCATCACAACCGACCTAACGGTAACGTCGCGATCGCCGCAACCGATAAAGGAGATTATTATGAATTTACTGTTAGTGATGATGGTCCAGGAATCGCACCTGAGTACCACGAAAAAGTTTTTGGCATCTTTCAAACCTTAGAAGCTCGCGATAAAGTCGAAAACACAGGAGTTGGTCTTGCGATTGTCAAAAAAATCATCGAAAGTCAAGGAGGACGAATCTACATTACTTCGCAAGAAGGTCAAGGAGCCACGTTTCACTTTACTTGGTTAAAGTAGCGACGACTTCTTAATTTCTCAACCCGAACTATTCCTCTTACATGACCAACCTAGACACGATCGCCGGTACGCACAACTTTAGTTTAGTCTTTCTCTCAATCGGGATAGCGATCGTTGCTGCTTATACCGCACTCGATCTAGCAACATATGTCAAAGCTACCGCAGGCAAGTGGCGTGTTGTCCTGTGGCTAACAGGTGGTGCGCTGGCGCTGGGCATTGGTATTTGGTCGATGCACTTTATTGGTATGTTGGCATATGGTTTGCCCGTGCCCGTAAACTACAACTTTCCCATTGTTGGGGTATCAATGGTACCTGCCATTCTTGCTGCTGGTGTGGCGTTATTCCTTGTCATTCGCGAAGAATTAAGTTGGCTGCAGTTAGTTGCTGGTGGTATATTCATGGGCTTGGGAATTGCCGCGATGCACTACACAGGGATGCACGCCATGCAGTTAAAGGCAACGCCACTGTACGATCTGCGGCGTGTTGGTGTCTCGCTGGTTGTTGCCATTGGAGCTTCACTAGCCGCTTTATGGTTAACGATTCAAAACCAAAGCGAGACGATTCCGCAAAGGACAACGCGTAAGTTTGCGAGTGCGATTGTCATGGGAATTGCGATCGCGGGAATGCATTATACTGCCATGGCAGCCGTAACGTTTCAACTTGCTAACGATTCGAACGCCGCTTTAACTCAAATCGATAACTCGACACTCGCCGTCTCGATTGGTATCGCTACGCTCATTTTACTGGCACTCGCCATCATTGCTGCGACGATCGCGCAACGCCTTGCTGCTGAAAATGCCCGCACTGAAGTTTTACGCCAGAGTGAAGCACGCTTTCGCGCCCTCGAACAGAACTCTTCGGATGTCATCCAAGTCATCGATGCCGCTGGTAGCATTACGTATACGAGTTCCTCAATGCAGCGGATTTTAGGTTATACGCCAGAAGACTGGCAGGGTAAACAAGCAGTGGCACTCGTATATCAAGACGATCTTGCCTTAGCCCAGAAATTGTTACAAGATGCTTTAGCGCATCCTGCTGCAAACATTTTTGCTGAGTTGCGTTTAAAAAATGTAAATGGCGCGCGTAATTTTGAGGCGATCGCGTGTAACTTACTTGCCGAACCAAATGTCAATGGTATTGTCATCACCTACCGCGACATTAGCAAACGCAAGCAAACCGAATCAGCATTGTGGAATGCACTCCAGCGATTGACGTTTCATGTCGAAAACTCACCGCTAGCAGTCATTGAATGGAATCGCGACTTTCGGGTAGCGCGGTGGTCCCGTGCAGCAGAAACGCTCTTCGGTTGGCAAGCCGCAGAAGTTTTAGGTAAATTACCAAGCGAGTGGAATTTTATTTTTCCAGACGATCGCACTGCTGTCGGTCAAGTTATCGAGCGTCTCATCGATGGCAGTCAACAGCGCAACGTTTCGTTTAATCGTAACTATACAAAAGATGGCAATGTTGTGTACTGCGAGTGGTACAACTCAGGCTTGCTCGATGAAGTTGGTAATCTTGTTTCGGTACTGTCTTTAGTTTTAGATGTAACGCAGCAAAAGCGTACCGAAGCCGAACTTGTTCAGCGCGCCAATGAACTTGTTCGCCTGACTACCTTACTGGCACAAACAAACTGCGATTTACAAAAGCGCAATCAAGAACTTGATGAGTTTACTTACGTTGTTTCACACGACCTCAAGGCACCCCTACGCGCGATCGCTAACTTGTCGGAATGGATTGAAGAAGACTTGGAAGACCTTCTAACGACAGAAACGCGCCGCCAAATGAACTTACTGCGTCAGCGAGTGTATCGTCTAGAAGCTCTAATCAATGGTTTACTAGAATACTCACGGATTGGACGCATCGAAACCGCTGTTACGTCTGTCTCTGTGGCGACGCTGCTTGCCGAAGTTATCGCTTCATTAGCTGTGCCTGTGGGTTTTACGATTGAAGTTGCACCCTGTATGCCAACGTTACTAACTCATCGATTGCCCTTAGAACAAGTCTTTAGTAATCTCATCAGTAATGCAATTAAACATCACCCTAGGTCGAATGGCAAAATTCAAATTACAGCGGCAGAGCGTGGAGACTTCTATGAGTTTATTGTTGCCGATGACGGTGATGGAATTGCGCCAGAATACCACGCCAAAGCGTTTGGTATCTTTCAGACCTTGGGCGCGCGCGATCGCCAAGAGAATACAGGAATCGGATTAGCAATTGTTAAGAAGATTGTTGAAAATCAAGGAGGTAAGATTTGGGTAGAATCTCAGGCAGGACAAGGCGCAACGTTTCACTTTACTTGGGCAAAAATTAAAGAATAAGTAATAAGAAATACGTCAAAAGAATTAAGTATTTATTGTCAGTAACAGGAATCTGGCTAGCGATTGAGGCAAATTAACAAATTAGCAGCAAAAATAGAATTACACTGTGCTTAATAATGAATAACAAAATGACAAACATCCTACTTGTTGAAGATGACGAAGTGGATGTAATGAATGTCAAGCGTGCGTTTAAAAAGAATAACATTACCAATCCACTTTATATGGCTGCTAACGGCGTAGAAGCGTTAGCTCTGCTGCGTGGCAAGGGCGATACGCTTATTCCTCGCGAACGGCGGCTTGTGCTACTTGATTTGAATATGCCAAAAATGAATGGCATCGAATTTTTGCGCGAATTACGTGCAGACCCTGAACTGCGTTCGACTCCTGTGATTGTCTTAACGACATCAAATGAAGACCGCGACAAAGTGGAAGCTTATAACTTCAACGTAGCAGGATATATTCTTAAGCCTGTTACTTTCGCTAATTTTGTCGAAGCTGTAGCCACATTAAACAAGTATTGGACATTGAGCGAAATACCTTGAGGTCGTAGCTAGCACGATTGGTAAAAATCAAGGGAAAGACACGTTGGCAAAGAAACCTGAACCTAAAAATAAACACATGCGTCTGAAGACACGTTATACCGAAGATAGAAAAAATTATTTCAGCGCCGCCGGGTTCAATACGCGCGATGATTGTCTCAACCCATCTCAACTTTTGAACCAAAGCTATGCACCGCTCATTTCTGCTCAATCTCCGATAATAACTATGGAAGAAACCTTAAAAATTCTAATAGTTGATGATGATGAAGTCGATCGGATGGCAGTGCGCCGCGCGCTAAGAGCTGCTGGAGTTCCAAATGAACTATTAGAAGTGAGTAATTGTGCAGAGGCGATCGCAACGCTACAAACCCAAGAATTTGATTGTGTCTTCCTTGATTACTTTTTGCCCGACGGCAACGGTCTAAACTTAGTACAGCAGTTACGCGCGTTAGACATTACTGTGCCATTAGTCGTGCTGACGGCACAAGGCGACGAACAAATCGCTGTACAACTGATTAAAGCAGGCGCACACGACTATCTTGCGAAAGCCAACATCTCACCAGAAAACTTAGCGCAAGTTTTGCGCCAAACAATTCGCGTTCACCGTGCTGAACAAGCAGCAGCGCTTGCCAACGAACGCCTAAGAGAAAGCGAGGAACGTTACCGCTTAGTCTTAGAAGGCGCGAACGATGGAATTTGGGATTGGCATTGTGCGACCGATGAAGTGTATTGTAACGATCGCCTCCTCGAAATTTTAGGCGTGTCGCGTTCAGAGTTCGACTGCACCACCACCGCATTTTTGCAACGAATACATCCAGAAGATTTACCGCGCGTCCGCGAAGTTATCCGCAACCACTTGACAAATAACGAAAAATGTGAAGCAGAATTTCGGTTTGTTCGCAGTTCTGGGGAATATCGTTACTGTTTAGCACGCGGTAAAGCGCAACGCGATGCCAATAATTGCCCAATTCGCATGTCAGGAGTCATTAGCGATATTACCGAACGCAAGCAACTTGAAAATGCCTTACGAGAAAGCGAATCGCGATTTCGCTATCTTGCCGAGTCGAACGTACTCGGTATCATCGTGGCAGATATGCAGGGCAAAATCCTTGACGCAAACGATGCTTTTTTACAAATGGTAGGTCACACCAAACAAGATGTGGTTGCGGGCAATTTGTTTTGGAACGCCATGACGCCACCAGAATACGCAGAAATTGATCGCCAAGGCGCAGCTGAAATGCGAGCTTCACGCATTCTTACGCCGTTCGAGAAAGAATTTATCCGCAAAGACGGTAGTCGAGTGCCAGTTTTGATTGGTGGAGCATTAATCGATAGCGTTAAGGAAATAGGCATTTGTTATGTACTAGATTTAAGCGATCGCAAGCGTTCTGAAGCTGAAATCGTTAAACTCAACCGCGACTTAGAACTACGCGTCAACGAATTACAAACCCTATTTGATGTTATTCCCATCGGGATCGCGATCGCGCAAGATCCAGAATGTCGTTATATTCGACTTAACCCAGCCCTTGCCAAACTCCTCAATCACCCTGTTCGCGCTAACGCTTCGAAAAGCGCGCCCCCTGAGGAACAACCCGCTTTCAAAATTTATGCTGGTGGTAGAGAACTCTCCGCCGCCGAGTTACCAATGCAGTATGCTGCTGCCCATGGCGTTGATGTTTTAGAACAAGAAATAGATGTTGTTAATGAAAACGGTCCTCCCATTAAGCTACTTTCATATGCTTCACCACTATTCGACGAACAAGGAAAATGTAGGGGTAGCATCGGTGCTTTTCTTGATATTACCGAGCGCAAACGAGTTGAAGAACAAGAACGCTTTTTAGCGGAAGCAAGCGCCTTACTCGGACTTTCTCTTGACTATCAAACAACGCTAGAAAATCTCGCTAACCTAGTTGTGCCGCAGCTAGCAGATTGGTGTACCATCTACTTAGTAGACGAAGACGGTACGCTCCGTCAAGCCGCACTCGCCCACGCTGACCCAGAAAAAGTGAAGTGGGCAAAAGAGATCGTCAAGCGCTACCCCCTCAATCCCAATGCATTAATTGGCACGCCGCAAGTTATTCGTAGTGGCAAATCGGAGTTATACTCAGAAATTCCTGATTTCATGTTGGCTGGAATGGCGCGCGATACAGAACATTTAGAAATCTTGCGCCAAGTCGGTCTCAAGTCACTCATGTGCGTACCAATGAAAGCTCGCGATCGCATTTTAGGAGCAATTACCTTCTTCGCAGCAGAGTCAGGACGTACCTATACCCAAGCAGATTTGGCGTTTGCTGAAGATATTGGACGCCGTGCTGGATTAGCTGTAGACAACGCCAAGTTATTTCAGCAAGCAAATGAAATTGGCGAAAATCTGCGCCAAGCACTGATTATTTTAGGCGAACAACAACAACAACTACGCGTATTGCAGCGAATTACGAATCTCCTTAACCAGCGCTTGACAAACTTACCAGGATTGCTGCAAGTTATGGTACGCGCCGTATATGACGGAGTTAGCGATGCGCAATTTGCGTTAATTTTGTTATACAATCCCGAAAGTTCGCAACTCGAATTAACCGCGACAGCAGGTGTCGGTCGCGAAAGGTTATTGTTGATGGAGTTGTTTGATAGCGAAGATGGATTTCTCAATCACGTTTTCCGAACAGGTGAAGCGCAACTATTTCAAGCAACAAGCCAAAGCGATCGCCAACACAAAACTTCTGGTACTGAACAACCCCAAGCAGTCGAATTACCCGCTGCGATTCATGCGGTTGCCATCGAATCAGCATCAGCTGGAAGATTAGGCGTTTTGGCCATTGGTAACTGGGAAAATCCCGACGCTTTTGATGCAGAAGACCAAAATTTACTCACGGCTGTCGGCGAACAAGCGGCGATCGCCATCAACAACGCCCGCATGATCGGTGTTTTAGAAGAACGCGAAGAACGCTTAGCCATTCAAAACCAAATCTTAGCACGGCAAAACCGCGAACTCGAACTCAATCGCCAGCGCATCGAGCAACAAAATTTGCAACTCATCGAAGCTGCACGACTCAAATCGCAATTTTTGGCAACGATGTCGCACGAATTACGCACGCCGATGAATGCCATTATCGGTTTTGCTCAAGTTTTACTGCGACAACGCACCGCCTCGTTGAGTAATACACAAGTCGAGATGGTCGAGCGGATCCTGAACAACGGTAAAAATTTACTTGCGTTGATCAACGATATTCTCGATTTATCCAAAATTGAAGCAGGACGCTTAGAACTCGTTCCAGAAGAATTTGACCTTGTGCAATTAATCTATTCTACTGTCGCTGAATTACAACCGCTCGCCGAACAAAAACAGTTAAAGTTGAACACTATCATTAATATCGATAACTCCCAAGTTGTGAATGACAGCGTTCGCTTGCGGCAAGTACTCGTAAACTTGCTATCAAATGCAATTAAATTTACAGAAACGGGTTCAGTCGAAATTAGCGTTTGCGAACCTACACCCAAGCAACTACTCCTCAGCGTAAAAGACACAGGAATCGGTATCGCTGAGGCTGATTTACCGTGCATCTTTGAGGAATTTCGGCAAATCGACCAAACAACAACGCGCAAGCATGGCGGTACAGGTTTGGGACTTGCCATTACAAAATCTTTAGTACAAATGATGCAAGGCACAATCTCTGTTGACAGCAAATTAGGTCAAGGCTCTACCTTTCGGATCAATATACCTCGACAAGTCACCTCGAAGGAGATAGGGTAAAGCAATTAAGGTTTTGATAATCTTAAGTTCATAAAGTCCTGTAACTGCGTGCAAATCAAATATCTTTTTAACTGCAAACCTTTTATTCTCTAAAAAATAAAAAATGTCTGGATGCGACATTATCGTCGTTGGAGCCTCGGCGGGAGGCGTTGAAGCGCTAGAGCAACTTATTCGTCATTTGCCTACAGACCTACCTGCTGCCATATTCGTTGTGCTGCATATACCAGCACAAGGTACAAGTGTACTACCAAGTATTCTCAACCGCTGTATTCAGAAACAACATAAAAAAAAATCTTTACTTAAAGCCGTTCATCCCCAAGATGGTGCAGAAATTCAGCAAAATCACATTTATGTTGCGCCACCTGATTATCACCTACTCGTTAAAAACGGTTACCTTCACCTAGCACGCGGTCCTAGAGAAAATAGCCATCGACCTGCTGTCGATCCGTTGTTTCGTACAGCTGCAAGAGTTTATGGAAAAAGGGTTGTAGGAGTTGTTTTGTCAGGTACTCTCGATGATGGCACAGCAGGTTTAGCCGCAATCAAGCAGCAAGGCGGAATCGCGATCGCCCAAGACCCCGAAGAAGCACTTTATTCCGGAATGCCGCGCAGTGCCATTGAAAATGTTGCGGTAGACCATATTTTACCTGTAGCCAAAATAGCCGCAATTTTGGTGGAATTGGCAAATCAACCGATCGCCACAGAAGTACAATCCGTGTCGCGCGACATGAACATAGAAGCTGACATGGCAGAATTGGAGTTAGGCGCAATGCAAAACCTCGATCGCCCAGGAAAACCATCAGCCTTTGGCTGTCCCGAATGCGGAGGCGTTCTTTGGGAACTCAATGAAGGAAATTTAACACGCTTTCGCTGTCGTACAGGACACGCTTACTCTAGCGATAGTTTACTCGCTGAACAATCTGAAGCCTTAGAAGAAGCACTGTGGAACGCGCTGCGAGCCTTAGAAGAAAAAGCAGCACTCTCGCAACGATTAGCTACACAAGCGCGCACTCGCAATCAACCTTATTCAGCAAAACGCTTCCAAACCCAAGGAGAAGACGCCCAAGCACAAGCAAAATTAGTTCGTAATCTACTTCTTAAAGGTGAAGACAACGGTCACCTGTCAACAGTCAATGGTCAAATAGCAAGTTCAATTGAAAATGCTACGCCAGTGACACAAGCGCAGAGTAACGAAAATCTGAAGGCTTCTACTACATTTCCCGTCGTCGCGATCGGTGCTTCCGCGGGTGGACTGAAAGCGCTTGGCGAAGTTTTATCCTCGTTATGTGCAGACTTTCCCGCAGCAATTACCGTGGTGCAACACTTGTACCCCTATCATTCTAGTCAAATAGCAAATATTCTCAACCACCGTACAGCTTTAACGGTGAAAGAAGCAGAACAAAACGAACAATTGCAACCTGGTAAAGTTTATATTGCGCCACCGAATAAGCACTTACTGGTGACGTCAACCGGTACGCTTTGCTTATCAGATGCTCAAATGGTACACTTTGTGCGTCCTTCAGTCGATCTACTGTTCGAATCAGTCGCCGCGAGTTTTCAAACGCAAGCGATCGCCGTTGTTTTAACAGGGATGGGAAGTGATGGTGCAATGGGGGTACGCGCAATTAAACAAATGGGTGGCAAAGCGATCGCGCAAGACCGTGCTAGTGCCGATTTTTTTGGAATGCCAAGCGCTGCAATTGAAACAGGGGAAGTTGATTTTGTTGTTCCACTACAAGAAATTGCGACTATCTTGATGCGTTTAGTGACAAAAGATAACTTGTAGCAAAAGAAGCAGAGCCAGTGCAGTGCAAAGCTTCCTCCCGCGCGTAAGAGCCACTAGCACCAGCAAGGAAGCAGAGGAAGAATATCTGTTTTCTACATCTATTCAAAACCCACCACTCAGTACTAATCACTCTCCTTTCGACCATTGCCATCTAAGATTCATAAATTAGCGCGCGAATGAACTCAGATTTTGAAGCATTGCTTAACTACATCAAGCATAGTCGTGGATTTGATTTTACAGGTTACAAACGACCAAGCTTAATGCGTCGTGTTGGTAAACGGATGCAAGCCCTTGAGGTAGACAACTATAGCAACTATATCGATTACCTAGAGGTGCATCCTCAAGAATTTGTGCATCTGTTTAACACGATTTTAATTAACGTTACCTCTTTTTTTCGCGACCCGATTGTCTGGGAATACATACAAACCGAGATTATGCCGCGCATAATCGCCCGCAAGGAACCCTCCGAACCGATTCGAGTTTGGAGTGCAGGCTGTGCTTCAGGACAAGAAGCATACACTTTGGCAATTGTGCTAGCAGAAGCACTCGGAATTGAACAGTTTCGCGCGCGTGTCAAAATTTATGCGACTGATATTGATGAAGAAGCGCTTAACTGCGCACGTCATGCTGCTTATAATGCTAGAGAAGTAGCAGAACTTTCGCCAGAACTCTTAGAACGGTATTTCGATTGCTACGAAAATGTTTATACCTTCCGCAAAGACTTGCGCCGTTCCGTGATTTTTGGTCGTCATGATTTAGTGCAAGATGCACCGATTTCGCGCATTGATTTATTAGTCTGTCGCAACACGCTGATGTATTTCAATGCCGAAGCGCAAACCAAAATTATCAGTCGCTTTCACTTTGCCTTAAACGATAGTGGATTTTTGGTATTAGGCAAAGCGGAGATGTTACTTAGCCATAGTAATAGTTTTACTCCAGTAGACCTCAAACGACGCATTTTTAGTAAGCTAGCAACCGCCAATAATCGCGATCGCTTTTTGTTAATGTCTTCAAATAACGATGTAGACACGAATAACTATCTAACGCGTTATAGCTCCCTCCGCGATGCTGCTTTTGATGCGACTCCACTCGCACAACTTATCTTCGACCTTAATGGTGTTTTGACTTTAGCTAATGAGCGATCGCGAAATTTATTCGGTTTGAGTTATCGAGATATTGGTCGTTTACTGCAAGACTTAGAAATATCGTACCGCCCGATTGATTTACGTTCGTGTATCGACCAAGCGTATCGCGATCGCCGTCCTCATCTTTACAAAGATGTTGAATGGACGACGGGTGGAGAACCCCAATATTTTGATATTCAGGTTGCCCCGCTTTTAGATGTCAATAGTATCGCGATCGGTGTGAGTATCACCTTCAATGATGTGACGCGTGCCAAATGCTTGCAAGACGAACTTGAGCATTCTAACCAAGAGTTAGAAATGGCTTACGAGGAATTGCAATCCACAAATGAAGAACTCGAAACAACGAACGAAGAACTGCAATCCTCTAACGAGGAATTAGAGACAACCAACGAGGAACTTCAATCGACAAACGAAGAGTTAGAAACCATGAACGAGGAACTACACTCTTCTAACGAAGAACTTCAAACAACGAACGAAGAGTTGCGCTTGCGTAGCGAAGAACTCAATGCCGCTAATGCGTTTTTAGCATCAATTTTAACAAGTCTTCGTTGTGGTGTTGTCGTTTTAGACCGCGACTTACTTATCCAAGCTTGGAGTGACAAAGCCGAAGATTTATGGGGTTTACGCGCTTCTGAAGTGCAAGGACAACACTTTCTTAACTTAGATATTGGTTTACCTGTAGAGCAGATTAGACAACCGATTCGCACCTGTCTAATGGCAGAATCTGATTACATAGCAATTACCGTAAACGCAGTCAATCGCCGAGGAAAACTCATTCAGTGTAAAGTTACGTGTACGCCATTGTTAAGTAGAACGCAAGAGATTCAAGGCGTCATTTTGTTAATGGAAGAACAAGCAAGCGAAGAGTTACAATAAGTCAAAATATTTAACTATTGACCTCATATAGCAAAATCCGAGCTTTTACTCGCTACGTTGGCTTAATCTTAATCAATTGTTAAGCAAACAACACATGCAGATCGATTTTCATACTTTCAGGGTATTTTCCGCTTATTTAAAATAGCTAGTATTTCAAGCACAGCATTAAAAAAAACTTAAGAAATAAAAGTTAAAAGTGAATACTGAACAGTTTTCTCACCAACTTAGGTTTATGTACGAGCGCGCTGCTAAACTGTATCAGCAAACAAGTTCATCTTTTTGCGAACCAGAACTCGCTGCTGACTCGCTAGAAGAATTGCGCATAGCGCTAGAAGAGTTGCGCGTCGCTGAAGAAGAGCTACTTGAGCAAAATGAAGCTTTGGCGAGTATGCGCGCTCAACTTGAAGCAGAAAGTAAGCGATATCAAGAATTATTTGAATTTGCTCCGGATGGCTACTTAGTTACTGATGAGCTAGGCACCATTAAAGAAGCCAATCGTGCTGCGGCGACAATGCTCAATGTTCCACAGCAGTTTTTGTTAGGCAAGCCAATCATCAATTTTATTCCTTACGAACAACGCAGCGCCTTCCGCAGCCGACTGCAACAACTCCGCAACACCGAACGACTTCAAGAATGGGAATTACGCTTATTTCCGCGTCACGGTACAGGCTTTGATGCGGCTTTTACTGTTGCGACAATCCGCAACAACGATGGTAATACCACAGGTTGGCGTTGGTTAATGCGAGATATTACTGCGCGCAAGCAAGCCGAAGCAAAACTACGCGAGATTGAATTACAAAACTTGCAACTGCGCGAAACCGCACGCATAAAATCGCACTTTCTCGCGGTAATGTCGCATGAACTGCGTAGCCCGATGAATGCGATCATTGGGTTTTCGCAACTGCTACTTCGCAATCCTAGCGATCGCCTGTCTCCTCAACAAGCAAGTATGGTAAAGCGCATTCTCAATAGTGGAAAACACTTGCTGCACCTAATTGACGAAATTTTGGATTTTTCTAGACTCGAAGCAGGTCGCTTAGAATTACAACTTGAAGAGTTCAACTTGGCAGAACTTATTCATGCGACTACAGAAGAAATGCACCCCTTAGTCGAGCAGAAGCAATTAACATTACAAGTGCAATTAGATTTACAAAATCCCATAATTCTCAACGATAAATATCGCTTGCGCCAAGTCTTAATTAATCTACTGTCAAACGCGATTAAATTTACAGACTCTGGTAGTATTCAAGTTTCTGTTGGCGAACCTGCTTGCGAACAAATTGCGATCGCGGTTCAAGATACAGGAATTGGAATTGCAGCAGACGACCTCAATGAAATTTTTACAGAGTTTCGTCAAGTCAATCAAACGCTCGTTCGTCAACACGGCGGTACGGGCTTAGGACTCGCAATCACCGATCGCTTAGTCGAAATGATGCGCGGGTCGATCGCTGTCACGAGTGAGCTAGGTCAAGGTTCGACTTTCTGTGTTGAAATTCCTCGGCGAGTTCCTTGTTAATTATCAAGCAGTCTTTGTGCAACTCGCAACTTTGCCGATCGCGCACGCGGGTTTGTTGCCAACTCATCTTCTTGAGGTGTAATCGGTTTCTTTGTGAGAACTTGCAATTGAGGCGCAGCGCGTAAGGCGTGTTTAACAATTCGGTCTTCTAGGCTATGAAAGCTAATAATCGCGATTCTGCCTTGTGGTAACAACCAGTGCGGGGCGCGGTGTAAGAAAGTTTCTAGCACCGTTAACTCATCATTGACAACAATCCGTAAAGCTTGAAAAACCCGCGTCGCCGGATGAATTCTACCGTAACGATATTGACGAGGTACGCACGATGCGATCGCTTCAGCTAGTTGTGTTGTTGTCTGAAACGGACGCTGTTCGACAATTCGACGGGCAATTCGGCGCGATAGTCGTTCTTCACCGTATTTAAAGAAGATATCTGCAAGTTGTGCCTCATCCCAATGATTAATAATTTCAGCCGCAGTGAGCGATCGCTGCTGATTCATCCGCATATCTAAAGGTGCTGCGTGACGAAAACTAAAACCGCGTTCCGGTGCATCGAAGTGGTGCGAACTCACGCCCAAATCGGCAATAATGCCATCAAATTGCGTTTGCGGTTGATATTCGGCGAAATTTCCGTGCCAAAATTGGACGCGCTCCTGATAAGGTGCAAGTGTTACTTGCGCAGCGGCGATCGCATCTGTGTCTTGGTCAATCGCTGTCACGCGCACATCTGGGGCTGCTGCTAAAATCAAGCGACTATGACCGCCACCACCCACCGTTGCATCAAGATAATGTCCACTAGGACGCACGACTAACTCAGCGAGTAACTCCCGACTTAAAACAGGTACGTGAACAAATGTAGGTTGGCTATCAATTCCACTTTGGGATGTGGTCATCGGTTAGTTATCGTTAAAAACCCTTTTTTTACTGTATTCAATTCCTCGCAATTATTGACAACTCATAACTGTAATTGCAGCGGTTGAAACCGCAGCTGCACAAACAAAGCTTGTCCTCACAGGTTTTTACAATATTGATTTATGCGTCAGTTGAGCCGCGAATTGATTTGCCAGGCGATCCTAGCTAACCACCAACATCTCACCTTGCAGCATTCGTGCAGCACCATCGAGTAGAACTTCTTCTAAATAGGGCTTAGTGAAATAACCACTTGCACCGAGTTGAATTGCCATTTGGCGATGTCTTTCGGCGCCTCGCGATGTCAGCATTGCAATGGGAATTTCGCTGAGGCTAGGCTCTTGCTGCAAGCGCGATAGCAGTTCCAAGCCGTCCATTCTGGGCATTTCGATATCGCAGAAGATGAGATCGCACGGTAAACCATCGCGTAGTTTGTCCCAAGCTTCTTGACCATCGCGTGCTTGTTCAACACGATAGCCAGCTTTGTTAAAGGTGAGTGAGAGTAACTCGCGGACTGTGATCGAGTCGTCAACAATCAACACCGTCGGCTCAGTCTTGACAGGTTCTGTCGCGATTGGCTTGCTAGGAGTCGCGCTTGTTGTCCACAGCAGTTCGTGATTTCTATGTTGAATGCGTCCGAGCGATAAATCAATTAATTCCAATACATCAGCAATTGGCATCACGTGACCATCGCCCAGAATCGTTGCACCAGCAATACCAATCGGTTTTGAGATTGGCGCTTCAAATTGCTTAATCACAATTTCTTGTTCGCCTAAAACTTGGTCTACTTGCAGTGCGGTAAAAGTTCCTGCCGAGCGTAATACAACAACCGAAACTAAATCTTCATCGCGGTTACTGCCATAAACGTTACCACGACCAAGAACGCGATTGTAATGTAACAATTCTTTTAAAGAATGTAATGGCAATACTAAGTCCCGCCACGCAACACTAAGTTGACCGTCTTCTGATTTCACCAACGAAGACGCTGGGATATCCAGCATATCTTCAACACCGTCCATTGGAAATGCAATGCGCGCTTTGTCGCTTAAACAGCACAATGCCTTACAAATACTTAAAGTTAGTGGAAGGCGAATTGTAAATGTTGTTCCTTGACCTAGTGTAGAATCGGTGTTGATAATGCCCCGAATTTCTTTAAGGCTGGTACGCACAACATCCATACCTACACCCCGACCGGCAAACTGATCGACTTGGTCTTTGGTACTAAAACCAGGATGAAACAGCAAGTCGTATACATCTGCGCGTGACATGGTGCGTGCTTGGGCAACTGTAATTAACCCTTTTTGAATTGCTTTGGTTAACACGCGGTCAGGATCGATACCTGCTCCGTCATCAGATACTGAAATTACCGTTTGGTTTCCTTGATGGAAAGCACGAATCGTAATTGTGCCTGTTGGCGATTTACCTTGCGCAATACGTTCTTCAGGAGTTTCAATACCGTGTGTAATCGAATTATTGACTAAATGCGTCATCGGGTCGTAAAGTTGCTCAAGAATCACCTTGTCGATTAAGGTGTCGCGACCTTCAATTTTGAGTTCAGCTTGTTTACCGTATTTGAGTGTAATATCTTTGACTGCACGCGGTAAGCGGTCGGCAATTTGGGAAAATGGAATCATGCGCGATCGCGTAATTCCTTCTTGCAGTTGAGTTGTCACTTGACGAAATTGCCGCGCGACTTGTTCAGTTTCATCTGTAACGAATTCAATATCAGACGCAGACTCGCGGACGCGGACAATCATTTCGATCATCTCTTGCGATAAGGTATGAAAGCCTGTGAACCGATCCATTTCTAACGCGTCAAAATCCATCCCAGTAGCATGACGTTCTGGAGTTTTATCCGCATCAATTGATTCGGAACGCGAGTGCGAACGACTACTCAGCAAAGAAGCTTCCAGCAGCGATCGCTCGTACAACTCCTGCATTCTGATTCCTAACTCGTTGAGTTGTTGCACGCGATGTAAGAGATTTTCGGTGAACTGACGCAGTCGCTGTTGGTCTTGTTCTAAACTATTGCGGTTAACAACGAGTTCTCCGACTAAGTTACCAATTCCATCTAATTGCTTAACCGAAACCCGCATTGTTTGCTCAAACGCTACTTTGCGGGCTACCGGAGGCGATGTTTTTGCTACTGGTTCGGATACAGGTTCTTCGCGCTTTTGAGTTTGCGCTTCGTCTTCGAGGAGAGTTTCTAGTTCGGCAAACTCGTTGTCTGGTGCTGGTGCGATCGCTTGTGTTTCTAACAGTGCATCGAGTTCGGCAAAATCTTCTGTCGTTTCTACTGCAGTGACATCAGTTGTCAGTAGTGCTTCTAATTCGTCAAACTCATCGATAACTTCTAAGTCTTGCTCAATCGGTTTTGATTCTGTAGCTAATACCTCTTCTACATTATCTTTATTATCTTTACTATGTGCGACGTCTTCCTCAGTTAGTAGCGATTCTAAATCTACAAAATCTACTTCTGAAAATGACTGAATAATTGTTTCTTTTTCGAGCTGTATGTCTGTAGAATGATTGACTTCTTGGTTTGTGCTATCAGAGCTAGTAACGTCTGCATCTACGCTAAATTCTAGTTCAGAGTTTGTTACTGACTCGCGCTTGTCTAGAGTCGATTTTTCTAAATTTGATTCACTGGCATTTTCAGTAAGCCTATTCAATTCACTGTTATTCTGTACTTCAGTTTGTGAAGTGCTATCTTCTTCAAACCAAAAATCTACTATATTAAAATGCTTTTGCTCAGAGTTAGTTTCCTTAGACTGCTGGTTGTCAAGTGATAATTGTTGAACTTCTCCTATTACATTATCTTGAGGTTCTTCTAACTGACTTGGCTCCTCAGTATCTTCTGAAATTGAAAACAAGCTATAAAAATCGAGGTCTGCATCACCTGAATCAAGTAGCGTTTCTTCAACTTGTGTAGAAAATAAACTATTAAACTTAAATTCGTCATGCGAGTCATCAGATAATTGAATTTCAAGTTCGCTATCTGAAATTAAGCCAAAGTCTAATTCTTGAAAATTAGGAGATGTTTCAATATTTGTTATATTTTTCGGCGTTTCTGATAATAACCAGTTATTCAAATTGCTTGTTTTTTCTGTTTCAAACAAACTGTTGAACTCGCGTTCAATATCTATATTTGTTTGTTTTGCATTCTCTGAGAGAGTTTCAATATCTTGTTCGGTAGATTCTTTGTCAAACTCTGAAGTGTGCTGTTCTGACTCTGGCAGCATAGTAGTTAGATTAAAGTTAATATTTTGAAAATTATCAATTTAATTGAAATAAATATATTTTTAATAGTAGATAGTGAGGAGATGTCTTTCCTCACTAATATCGAGCTACATTGATGATTCTCCTAGTATTAAAGATACCTGATGAGCTTTTGGCTCCTCAATGGTAGTTCTTTGGGTTCGTGAATGCTTCGTAGTTAAACGATTAAAAAGATGACTAATTATGTACATTTTTAGTCGAGAGGGCTTGTAGCTGTTGGGTTGTCGAAACTTCAGCGATTCGACCTGCTAAAACTAATTCTTGTGATTGTTTGAGGTCTTTAATAACAACAGGAGCAAGCGTACGATAGTTATTATCTTGATTGGCGATCGCTTCTGATGCAGTTTCGCAAACTTTAGACCAGCTAGGTAGTTGCAACTGATTACCTAATTGTGATAGTTGCTGACAGCATTCTTGTAGTTGTTGGCGGCTTTGTGGTGTTTCAGGTTGCTTGAATAGCTGTAGCATCTCGCGCAGCTTTTGCATAACTTGGTTTTGAAAAACTGGCAACAAGTCATTTCTAATTGACTCGTTGGTAGGTGAAGCATTAGAGTGGCGATCGCTTTCTTTAGCTTGCTGCACGAGCAGTTCTAAATGCTGATTTAGCTCAGCAAATACAGGCTCGGTTTTTGCCATTAAATTATCCACAACCTGCTCAGGAAGCGATAATGATGTTTCTAAATGCCTAATTAATTCTTGCAAAGTATCAAAAACTTGCAGAAGTAATGTTTCTAGTTTTCGGTCAACTTGAATTGTTGAGTTTTCTTTGAGAAGCTTAAAATAATCTTCTAAACGATGCGATGTCTGTTGAATACTATCAAATCCTAGCATCGCAGCACCACCTTTGACCGAATGCGCCGCGCGAAAAACGGCATTGATCATTTCTGCGTCTGCCAGTGTATCTTGGAGATTGACTAACCCTTGCTCGATTGTATTGAGGTGGTCGTTAGCTTCATCAATAAAGTAGCCTAAAATCCGTTGTTCTTGCTCTTGTACCATAAGAATTCTAATGAGTGAGTTAAACAAAAATAGACTAATAATGTTGCAATGTTGCTGGTTTAACTATGCTACGAACTACTCATCTTTAGTTCGATTCTGTTGTTTCTACGCGGAACCGTTCGACTGAGTTAAGTAAATCGCCTGCAACTTTCACAAGATTTTTCAAAGATCCAGAGACGCGTTGCGCTTCTTGCGAGTTAGCTTGAGCGGTTAATTCTACAGATTGCATTACCGAAGCCACAGCAACCGAAGTTTCGGTTTGCGCGACGGTTTCTGCGGTAATTGAACCGACAAGTGTATCAATACGATTAGAAACTTGCACAATGTCTTCCAGCGATCGCTTGGCTTGTTCCGCCAAGTGCGTTCCTTGAATAACTTGTTGCGTACCTTCTTCCATCGCCGTCATTACAGAACCTGTTTCGCTTTGAATTTGCTTAACAATTTGTTCAATTTCGCGCAGTGCTTTAGCAACGCGGTCTGCAAGTTGACGAACTTCATCGGCTACAATGGCAAAACCTCGTCCAGCTTCGCCCGCCCGTGCCGCTTCGATACTGGCATTCAGTGCTAACAAGTTCGTCCGCGAAGCGATTTGCGAAATTAAGGCAACGATTTTGGAAATTTCTTGTGATGATTCAGCAAGGCGCTTAACTTTACGTGTCGTTTCTGCAACCGTTTGGCGAATTTCCGAAATACCTGCAACCGTTCTTTCTACCGCTTCTCCTCCCTTCAAAGCAGTTGTTGAAGCCGAACGCGCTACCAACTCTGCCTCGCGGGCACTTTCTGCAACGCGTTGAATTCCTTCGGTCATCACCTGAACCGAATTGAGCGTTACTGCAAGTTCTTCAGCTTGGCGCAACGCTTCGGAAGACAAGCTTTGAGCAAATGTTTCGCTATCTGTAGCACTCTTGCTCACCTGCTTTGCCGCAATTTTCACTTGTTGCACAATTTCCCGCAAGCTTTGAATGGTCAAGTTGAACGAGTCAGCAACCGCACCCATCACGTCAGCACTGACTTCCGCACGCACTGTCAAATCTCCCCGCGCTGCACCTTCAACATCATCGAGTAAGCGCATAACTTGGCGTTGCAAATTTTCTTTTTCTGCTTCTTGTTGTCGCGCTTTGCGCTGTGCTTCACTCGTTGTCGCTTGAATGACATGTGCCATTTCATTGAATTTAGCTACGAGTTGACCTAATTCGTCTTGCGAAGCAGGTTGTGGAGTGAAATTTCCTTCTCGCAGTGCATCAAACTGTAGATAGAGATCTGCAGTTGCGCGTTTGATTTGTTTCGTTGTGATTTGACCGAGAAAACGTGTTGTTGTAAAACCTGCTATTCCCGCTGCTGCTGCCAGCATCCAACCAGTATTTCTGACGGCGGCTCTACTTGGTACAGGAGTGAGAAACGAGCTACCCAAGCTGAGAGCAGCAACTACAACCGCTGAGACAACGCCGACGCTACTGGCAGTTAACCATTGTTTTTTCTCTAAAGAAGCATTTTCAAAATGCTGACGCCACCCTTGAGCATGATTGCTAGATGCAGCTGAAGGATCGTCTGTTTGAGGGGAAACCGATTCATTCAGAGTTGGTGTAGCTGCGACTTCACTTGGCAAATCGCCTAGAATGACATTTTCATCATTATTATTATTTGGCGCTACGATCTCGGATACTGAAGGCTCAAATTCAGGAACAGTGCCCAAATCGTCAAAGGTCTCAAATTCAGTAATCGAAAATTCCTGTATGGATGTACGTGCTGCAGGATCTGCGGTTGTATGCTCGTCTTGCACAAATCCGTTGTTAACAGGAACTTTTGAGCCGAAGGTATCTTCAATTTTTGATTCTTCTGCCGAAGGAAGTTCAACTTCTTCGACTTGCAACTTTGTCGGAGACAAAAGCAATGTTTGATCTTCTACTTCAGCCGCGTGTTGTTGTGAGGCAGGATAACCGAAAGTGTCTTCAAGTTCAGACGTTTCTGTAGCTACCGGCTCAGAAACACTTTCATTTAAGTTTTCTGCGGCTGCGGTAGTTGCAAATAAGTCTGAATTACCTGGTAATTCATCATCTTGTAGTATTGTTTTACCAATTGACGATGGAACTTCGGGTTGAGCTATGGCGAAAGGATCGGCAAATGTATCGATTGACGTTGCATCCAGCGCGCGATCGTCGGGTGCAGAACTAAAAGCATCGGGAAACGGGGACTCAAATTCTGAAATCGATGGCGTGTTGTAATCAAAATGCTCGAAATCAAAGCTATGGGGATCAAATTCCTCAAATGCAGCGAGTTCGCGGTCTTCAGGTTGCTCGTGGGTGAGGGGTGTTTCAGCGTCGTTAGCAATATCCATTAATAAATAAGTGTCTTCAAACTCTTTCTCGGAAGAGTTTGTCGAGTTGACTGATTGTTGAGAACTTTCGTATTGACCAATCGACTCTAGTGCTTCGTTTGCACAATCTATCAAACTTATATCTTCTGCAAGCTCTATAACAGTGCGATACTCGGCTTGTGCTTGAGCGAATTGTTGATGTATGCAGTAAAGATGTCCCCGCAACAAGTGACTATTTGGATCTTCAGGAAACTCTTGGAGTAATCGTTCTACAATTGCTACTGCTGCTTCATAGTTTCCTTGGATGTAGGCTTTTTGTGCCTCTTGGTATTCCTGAGCGTGATTGATACTTAATGTCATTTACCGTCTCCGCTTGCCTTAATTTCATACTGCTGCCCATCGATTACTCCGAATAATTGCTTTTTGGTCGAGCAGTCGAAGACACTGATGGGTGCGATCGCCTAATAACCACTCACCGCGCAAATATGGAGTGATATTATCTGTTGTCGTTGGCGGCTGAATTGCCTCAACATCTAGCCACTCCATACCAACAATCTGTTCTACAGCTAACCCTATAATTGTTTCTTGATCTTCTACGGCAATAATCGGAATTTCTGCTCGATCTGTATTTACCGCAGATGTTTCACCTAAAAATTGTCCTAAATCAGCTACCCAAATGACTCGCCCGCGTAAATTCAGCGTCCCTAGCAGTAAAGGAGAAGTGTTAGGAATTGGTGTAATGCGATCGGGTGGTGCAGAAATCACTTCTCTAATTGCCATTGCGCTGAAGGCTAGCTCTTGACCAGATGCTAAGTAAAACCGTAAGTGCAGTTCTCCCTCTGGTCTTTCTAACTCTTGTAGCTGATTTGCAACTTGCTCTGGATTATCACTTGTTATTAATAATTCTAGATTACCGCTCATGGGGTCGATTTATCCTTGCAGCAGTTGTTTCACCGTTCCTAAAAATTCATTGGACTGAAAGGGTTTAACAATATATGCATCTGCGCCTTGTTTCATTCCCCAATGACGGTCAAATTCTTCTCCTTTTGTCGAGCACATGATCACCCGCACATTTTGAGTTTTTGGGTCTGTTTTCAACTTACGGCAAAGCTCATATCCATTCATTCGTGGCATGACAACATCAAGGACAACGATCGATGGACAAGACACTTGAATTTGCTCTAAAGCTTCAACCCCATCATGGGCGACGGTAACTTGTAAACCACTTTTTTGTAAGAGTTGTATGATAATTTCCCGTTGTGTGGGACTATCTTCCACAACTAAAACTGTTGCCATAACTATTAACTTATCTCCTGGATAAAACTTGCTAGCTCAGGAACTAGCTGTTCGCAAATAATTTTCAAAATAAAGTTGATGATTAAGTGTTAATATTTTTCTACATATATTCTAAATAGCAGTAATTGGTAGTTGTTTAATATTCAGATTTAATTTGATACACTATCTTGAAATTACTTAACTACAAATCTAAGTTAACGCTAACTCTGTGGGTAACCAAGCGAAAATTTACTGATTACTTTATTACAAATAGCTTGGTAAGTTTGCTGTCTTCAGTAAATCCACGGTAGCAGGTGTTAATAAATTATGATAATGCTATTAAATGTATTTGATTAAGTATACGAATCGCTAAAAAATATGTTAAAGGTTTCAAAAAAAACTTTTTTAAATTAATTTTTATAAAATCAAATAATTATAGAGGCTTGATTTAGTATTTCATTTTTAGATGGTTAGTTTAACAGATTAAAATCGTTTGTAAAAAACAAAAAAATACTAAATTAATTATTGAAAAAAATAGCTAGAACTTTAAGTTAAACCAATTCGAATTATTTGCACAGTTTAAAGTAATCAAGGTAATCTAAGAGGACAATCAGAGTGCTGTATTTAGCAGAAGTTCAAAAGCAAAAAAGCGGGTTTATGGGTGCTGGGAAGGCTGAAATTAAATTACTAGCCTTTCAGCGAAGCGATCAAAGTTGGAATCCTGTACCAGGTGAAGAAATCATTACAGCAGAAGAAGCTAGTAATTTTTCAACAGGAGCGCTTGTATTAGCAGATTTAAATGCAAATCGACAAGTGCAACGCCTGCAAGAAGCAGGGCGTCCTTTGGTTAATATTTTGCAAAGCTTCTCGCGCATACTCGAAAAGTTTAAGCGTCAGGAAGAAGAAATTGAGCAGTGGAAGCAGTCTTTGACTTACCAAAGTCAGGAAATGAATCGCCGCAACATGGAAATGGAAGCGCGTTTAGAACAACTTCAGCAGATGGAAGCTGAATTTAAAGAACTAGAAGCGCGACACCAAGAAATTGAATCTAGTCGTCAAGATTTAGCAACAGCTTGGGAGCAGCTACAGAGTGAACGGCGTCGTTGGGAAGAATCGCAACACTTAGGAATAGATGAATTCCAAGCACGTCAAATTCAAGAGTTAGTGGAGCATCTATCTAACAATGTACCTGATGTATCATTACGAGAAGAACTGACGCTTTTGCTGGCGAGTATTGCTACTGGACAAAATACTTTAAATCAGCACTGGCAACAACTAGAACAGCAGCAAATTTATACTCAAGAGCAACAACAAGAGTTTGAAGGCATTGTGCAAACGTGGCAAGAAAGCTTTACTGAATGGCAACAAGCTCAAAGCTTATTAGAACAATCTTTATCTGAATTAAAGGTACAAACTACTGTCTTAAGCTATAAACAAGAACACGCGCAGACATTAAAGTGGCAATTACAAAAACATGAAGAGTTATACCGAGAAGTGTCTCGAATTGCAGAATCTGTTACGCAAGTAGATGTTAGTGAAAAGGTTAACGTAACAGATTTAGAACAAATGCCCATTGAGCAGCTACAGCAGATTGTACAAGACTTACAGGAAGATTTAGCTAAGAATTCTCAGTTTGTTAGCGACCAAGAAGAAGAACTAAAATTGCAAAAGCAAGCTGTGGAAGAATTGCAAACACAATTAACTCAGAGTGATTCTTCAGAGCGATCGCACTTAGAGGCTGAGTTAGCTGAAGAATACGATCGCTACCAAATGCTGAATAAAACTTTAGTCGGGCAAAGGCAAAATTTGCGCGAGCGTAAAGCAATTCTCAAACAGCATCTACACGTTCTCTGGCGTCGGCAAGGTTGTCACAATTTTACGATGATTGGTGATGAGCCAAGTATAGATTTGCAGCCTGTGTTAGCACAAGTCGAAGACTTCAAGCAACAAAAAGCTGAGGAACTACAAAAGCTAGAACAAGAGCTTTCGCAAATAGAATCGAGCATTGTTTATCTACAGAGCTTGGTTAATACGCAAACCGAAATGCAAGCACTTAAACAACAGCAATGGCAAAATTTAGAACAGCAACTACACTCATTGCAGGCAAGCATTGCAGAAACTTCCGGCAAAATCAAGTTATCGCAAGAAGTCTTGCAACCACTTCAAGACAATTGGAACAGCCTACAACAGCAACTCGAAGCGATCGCCGCGACACTCAGTAATAGTGACCTGCAGCAAACAATCGCGCAGATCCGCCAGGTTCTGCAAAGCCTTATCCCAAGTATTGAAATGGCAGTACCTTAGTTTTTAGAAATCCAAAGACAATTTTGTTTAATTTGGGCGATCGCGCCGCCAGGTAACGGATCGGTTTGCGAACCATTCGGAGCTGTTATCAAAGTAGTGATTTTTTCAATTTGCGCAAAGCTGGGTGCCGTTTGCATTTGTTGCAGCACTCGCCGAATGACGCGACGTTGTAAAGCTAAAGGTGCGTTACGCAGAACAAGACAATCGAGCTTAACTGTTGCATCATTGCTCGTAATAGTTGCATTTTGCTGGAGTTGTTCGGCAGCTGATTCTAGGTATTCTACCTCTGCGTGGAAAATTTCTGCGGTCTGAGCTAGGGTTTGCTCAACTTTAGGATTGAATTGATGCAAATATGGTAAAAGTTCTTGACGAATTCGATTCCGCGCATACTTGAGGTCTTGATTAGTAGAATCTTCCCAAACCTGCAATTGCATATCTTGACAAAATTGTGCAGTTTCTGCTCGCGTAACTTCTAATAGAGGACGTACTAAGCTAATTTCTGGTGTGAGTGCGCGACACCATGTCAGTGCTTGCAAACCATCTGCACCACTGCCGCGAATTAAATTGTACAGCAGTGTTTCAGCACGATCGCTTGCTGTATGACCTGTAACAATATATTTGTATTGGTGTTTGTGCGCGATCGCACTCAAAGCTTGATAGCGCCATTGTCTGGCTGCGGCTTCGCTACGTAATGCGCGATCGGTAGTTTCGCTGTAGAAGGGCGTGTTCCACGATTGTGCTAGCTGAGATACGTAAGTAGCATTGGCTGCAGCATCACTCCGCCATTGATGATTGCAGTGGGCAATACCCAAATCCCATCCCCATTTAGGTTGTAAATCTAAAAGGAGTTTGGCTAAGCACAGCGAATCTTGTCCTCCTGAAACAGCAACAAGTATCCGACGGTCGCGTGGCAAAAGATAACGCGATCGCAGCGTACGATGTACCTTGGCGTGTAGTAGACTCCAATTCGAGCATTTAGCCATCAATCAGCCAAGCGCTTAGAAAAACCAACCGTAAGAATGTAGTCCTTTACCCAAAAGATTTACGCCCAAGTAACAAATCCAAACAACAATAAAGCCCGTTGCTGCTAGAATTGCTGGACGGCGCCCTTGCCAGCCACGAGTAATCCGTGCGTGAAGATAAGCTGCAAAGACAAGCCATGTAATCAGCGCCCAGGTTTCTTTTGGATCCCAACTCCAGTATGAACCCCAAGCTTCGTTTGCCCAAACGGCACCTGCAATGATACCGATTGTGAGTAGCGGAAATCCTAAACCAATTATGCGGTAGCTAATATTGTCGAGCGTATCTGCCAAGCTGAGGCGCTGAGGTGAGAGAGGTTCGGAAGAAACTGTAGATTGAGGAGTTTGCAGCGTTGTTACTGCCTCAATGACTGCAGTGCTGCTACCATTACTTTGAAAAGTTGTAACGCCGTTATCTGAATGAACTTCCTCGGTGGACGCGACTACTTCACCTGCTTTGTGCAAACCATAGCCATTGTTGCGATAACCACCAGTACCGACTGAACTACCTTGAAGGACGACTTTTTGCCCGCGAGTGACGACAAGAAACGCGATTGCCAATAGCGAACCTACCATCAAAGCAGCGTAACTCAACATCATCACGCTAACGTGCATCATTAGCCAATTTGACTTCAATGCCGGAACTAACGGTGCAGCAGATTGCATATCTTCAGGTAGTGTCAGTGCAGCAAAAGCCGTAATTCCCATCGCAACAGGTGCTGTTACAACTCCTACCAAGCGACTGCGGGTATTGTTTTCGGCGATCAGGTGGACAGTTGTTATTCCCCAAGTGAGAAAAAATAAAGATTCGTATAAATTACTGATTGGAAAATATCCAGCTTCTAACCATCTTGCTCCTAAGAGTGTGGCAATACACAAGTTAGCGATCGCCATGCCTGCAGTTCCTAACGCTGGAAGATAGTTGATGTTTGGAAATGCTGCTCCGATCCAATAGATCAACATTGTTACAAAGAGAATCGCGAACGAAGCATTATCTAATAAGTTCTGTAGTAAAACGAGATCCATAACAGTTTTTTGTGTTCTCTCACTTTTATCGAATCTGACTTGATAGTCAAGCCTAGCGAATCAATTCGCGGCTTTCTGCAGGGTAGTCCACTTTATGAACCGATAAACATAGATTTTGGTTATGTCACCGCAGTTTTTAACCGCTAAGCTATTTTGATCCTATCTGGTAGCGTAGCTTACTGTCTTATTAAGATAAAGCAAATTAAGTTAGTAGCTATTGACGAGTTGTTATTTTGCTTTCTCCAAAACCTTGGATTTGAGACTCGTCTTTTTCCAGCGAAACAAAAATATCATAACGGATACTGCGCTCGTCACTTACTGCCGTAGTTCCACCAACTGAACGTGTTGCTTCGAGTAAGACACTTTGTCCAGGAAGTAACTGCGGTAGAGGTAAAGCTTTGACTGTAGAATTAATGTTGAGGAAAAATTGCCCGTTGTTGGGATTAAGTTCTTTAGGGACTGTACTTTGAAATTCAGCTGTGTTTGCTAAGTTTGTTGCAGGTTGCGGTAGCAGGCGGTCGGCGATCGGCGCACCAAGCGCGACAAAAGCGACATTTTTGTCTAACCAGCCACGCGTTGCTGTCAGTGTTCCAAACGGTGCGATCCAGTTAGTTACTGTAGTGTTACCTAGCTGTGTTTGTTGTATTTTAAATTGATAGCGGCTTTGCAGTACTTGCTCTAGCTGTTGAAACGATTTGTTGGCTGCGGTGCGATCGCTTGTCTCAGCCATCAATACTAGCGAAAGTGCAAAATCTTGTTGTGTGTCTTGTGTTGAGGCAGGTACAACCGCGATTGAAAACTCGCGATTCATCCAACTGAGTAGATCGCGATCCAAATCTAACCCTGTCAGCGACTTAAAACCGGCTCTTAAATTCTCCGGTGGAAACGGCGTTAAAGGGTTTGACTGGGATGTTAACGTGTAGTCTTGCCACAATTGCTGAAGATTTCCGCTAGAAAGCATCATCAATGTTTCTGCTGGTAAACGGCGCTGCATTTGACCTGCATTATTTTCTACGCGATGCACGTGCTGGCTATTTGGCTTTAACCATGAAATACTTCTCAACCGAAGTCCTTCAGGTTCTATGGTAATAGTACTAGCGAGTCCTTGATTTTCTTGAAGACGGGCTAAGCCTTGCGGAATTGCCGCGAGTGTAGAATTAGTACTCGCAACTCGAACGGCTGCTGGGATATTAATATATACTTGGGCAAAGCGATTTGGGTGTGTAATTTTACTGATTGCTGCTGCGTATCCTGGAATGCGTGCTAAGGAAAGTCCACTTTGATAGGTGTCGATGGTTTTTTCTATGACTTGGGGGTTGTCGCTAACAATCACAAAGCGCCGATCCAAGACTGCGGCTGAATAATTGGTATTGCCTATGCTTTGTGTTTCTTGGATTAGAATACCTTTATAGTTGCGCGAAATCCACTTAGTTTGTTGCGTTCTTGGCGTTTCCCAAATTTGTTGCGCAGCAGCTCGATCGGCAATTGGTAGTACCATTAAGACAGCTTGATTTTGGTTAGTTGCATTGAGTTCAGGTGGTATAAAAGCAATTGTTGCTTCTTTGCCAATCCAAGGTTGAACATCCTGCTGGTAGTCGTAGCCATACGCCGTTAAGAAGCGATCGCGCAATTGTGTTACATTCTTTTCTATTTTGGATCGTGCCTGAAGTGTACCAAACTGGCGCAATTGTTGCCACTTATTTTCATCTGTAGAAACTGATATCGTCAGTAGTGCATCTTGCGGAACAACATTGGTTCCAACCGGCATTTGTGCTAATCTATTTTGTCGCGTTAATACCCAATAAGTAACCGCTCCAATGCCAATTAAGCAGCCAACAACAACGAAAATAGGAAGAACTTTTTTACTTTTTTCAGGCATGGCTGAACGCAAAATAAATAGAGAGTTTTAGTGACGTTACTGCAATGACATGACGACAGGCAATTGAATTTTGGAATATTTTTTTTGGTCTAACAAGTTAACAAAACAACAATATTTTGGTGTATAGTGCTGTATTTTCCCAAAAGCAGACGAAGTTAATTTTAACTAATTCTTATCGCAACTTGTTTTTTCGACTATATCGTCCCCGTACTTAAACTTGACTTAACCTAAGTCTGCCAAGTTATTTATGGTGCCTAGACTTACTGAATACGAAAAACACCAGTACGCTCACTTAGGCTAAACCTGAGCTTGTGCTACTAAGCGTTAGGTAAATCAAAGTTACTCCTGAAGTAAGATGAAATGTATGGGCTTTTATGCAAGTGAAGGTGGCTTAAGCAATTACTGACAGTTTGTTTCCACTCTGTGGTGACTTTTCTTGTAAGCAACCTCGATTATTTCTCGAATTCTCTGAAAAACTTTGTGTTGAATTTGTTTCCAATTGTCAAGAACCATATGCCGTTACAAATTTCTAAGTCAAAAGCCTTTATTGCGCCTCTAGCTGCGTTAGCTTTAGGTCTAGCTGCCTGCGGACAACAAACCACTACACCTGGTACCGGTACAAACGGAAGCCCAGCAGCACAACAAGGTCCTAGTGTCAACATTAGCGGTGCTGGTGCTACTTTTCCTGCGCCTTTGTATCAGCGATGGTTCACTGAATACGCTAGAAATGTTAACCCTGGTGTTCAAGTCAGTTATCAATCTGTTGGTAGCGGTGCCGGATTAGAACAGTACATCAACGGAACAGTCGATTTCGGTGCGAGTGATGCGCCAATTCAGGGCGATCGCTTAGAGTCTTTTAGACAAAAGTACAATGCTGACCCAATCCAAGTACCAATGGCAGGGGGTGCTGTGCCCCTCGCCTACAACTTACCAGAAATTGAAGGACAAGAATTAAGACTTTCGCGCCAAGCTTACTGTGGTATTGTTACAGGAAAAGTAACTCGCTGGAACGATCCACTAATTGCGCAAGCCAACCCCAATTTAAACTTACCAGATAGACCAATCACCTTTGCGCATCGTTCAGATGGTAGCGGAACGACATTTATCTTCGTCAATCACATCAATACGGCTTGTCCAGAATGGCCTGCTGGTGTTGGTACATCAGTGAACTGGCCCACAGGTGTTGGCGCTCAAGGTAACGAAGGTGTCGCTGCGCAGATTCAGCAAAACGAAGGTACAATCGGCTACATCGAATATGCGTACGCCAAGCTAAATCAAATTCCTACCGCTTTGCTAGAAAACGCTTCAGGAGAATTCATCGCACCAACACCTGAATCAGCCAGTGCTGTGTTCGATGGGGTAGAAATTCCAGAAGATTTTGCCCTACTTGTCCCAGATTCGGACAATCCAGCAGCATTTCCTATTGCTGGTTTAACTTGGATTTTGGTGTATCCCACATACCAAGATGCCAACAAGTGGCAAGCAATGCGCGGTGTATTTGAGTGGGCTTTAACAGACGGCAGACCTATTGCAGAAGAGTTGGGTTATGTTCCCATGCCAGACAGCATTGTAGAACGCGTTCGTCAAGTATTTGATGAAAGAGTTAAAGCGGGATAAATAGTTAAAAGCATGGCTAGCAGCAATTAACTACTGCTAGCTACAGCCTTTGTTGTCAACAAGCACACTTTATTCAGAAGGGAAATCATGAGTGCGGTAACTGGAGAACAACCACGGCAAAAATGGCGAGGGTTAGAAAGGAAAAATGATGTTGTAACCACATTTGACCGAGTTTTTTACTGGTTAGTCATCTTAGGCGCAGTTGCAATTGGTGCAGTTCTTTTATGGATTGCCGTACAAATTGCTATCAGTGCTTGGCCCGCAATTCAAGCTTACGGCGTACAGTTTTTGGTTACAACAACGTGGGATCCAGTTCAAAACATCTATGGTGCATTACCACAAATTTATGGAACCATTGTGACATCAATGATTGCTCTTGTAATTGCAGTTCCTTTAGGAGTTGGTGTCGCAGTTTTTTTGAGTGAAGATTTTATTCCTAACTCGATCCGGACTCCTATTGCCTTAGCAATTGAATTAATTGCTGCGATTCCGAGTGTTGTCGTTGGGTTGTGGGGAATTTTCGTATTTATTCCGTTTATCCGCCCTTTCTACAACTTTCTGTACGACAACTTTAGCTGGATTCCCTTATTTAGTACGCCACCTAGGGGTAATAGCTTATTAACATTGGGTATTGTCTTAGCAGTCATGATTTCACCCACAATTATTGCAATTTCTCGTGGTAGCTTACTTGCACTACCTCGCGACTTACGTCAAGGTGCGCTTGCTTTAGGGGCAACTCGTTGGGAAACTATTTTGCGAGTCTTAATTCCAGCTGCTTTCTCTGGTATTGTGGGTTCGGTCATGCTTGCCTTGGGTCGAGCGATGGGTGAAACAATGGCAGCAGCAATGCTTGTAGGTAACGCTAACCAAATTACTCCATCCTTGCTAGCTCCAGGAGCTACCATCGCGTCCTTAATTGCGGCTCAATTCGGAGAAGCTGGTCGCGCTCAGGTTGCCGCTTTACTGTACTCTGGCTTAGTTTTAATGATTTTGACGCTAATTGTGAATATCTTGGCAGAAATCATTATTCAAAGATTCCAAAACATTGAGTAAAGACTTTGATATAAGCAAGCATGAGGATATAAAGAATATGGCAACTGCTGACGGCAGATTCTCTGAAGATGGTAGAGAATCAAAGATTAATTTAACTCGCTCTGCAAGAACGCCTTTCCGAAATTCGTTTGATACCTTCATGACGATTTTGACTGGCGTTTTCACAATCCTAATATTAGTTCCTCTAGTCGCCATTGTTTGGGATGTAGCTAGAGAAGGTATTGGTCAATTAGGTATCCAATCTTTTACTGAGTTACCTCCACCACCAGGATTGACGGAAGGCGGCTTTGGTAATGCGATTATCGGTACTATCTATACTCTAGGAATTGGAGCAGCTTTTAGTGTACCGTTGGGAATTTTAGCTGCTGTTTACCTTTCAGAATTTGGACGCGGTACTAGGCTTGCTTATATAATCAAGTTTGCAACAAACGTTTTAGCTGGAGTTCCGGCAATCATAGCTGGTTTGTTTTCTTACACTGTTGTGGTATTGACAACTGGGACATTTTCTGCGTTTGCTGGAGGCGTAGCACTATCAGTTGTCATGGTTCCCATTGTGCTACGCGCTACAGAAGAAGGATTATTGCTTGTTCCACAAGAAATGCGTCAAGCAGCTGTTGGCGTTGGGGCAACAAAGTTTCAAACAATCTCTCGCATTGTGATTCCAGCAGCTTTACCTTCTATTGCTACTGCAGTCACGTTGTCTTTGGCGCGTGCGGGTGGAGAAGCCGCACCTTTACTATTTACAGCGTTGAATAATAACTTCTGGTCAACAGATGTCTGGGCACCGATCGCCACACTACCAGTTCTGATTTATTTCTACGCGATCATTCCCTTCAGACCACAGCAGCAGCTTGCTTGGACAGCGGCTTTGGTTCTGTTAGGGCTCATTTTGATCGTGAGTATTTCTTCGCGCTTACTAGCACGTAAAAGATTTCAATAATTATTGACTGAATAGTGAAAAGCAAGATTTGAAACTATAAATCTTTACTAAATTCATACAGCCATGAATCCTGACACAATCAACTCACCAAATTCTAGAAATACTAATACAACGCAAGAAGCGATTTTACGCGCTGAAAATGTTTCCGTAACCTATGGTTCCTTTCAGGCATTACGCGGTGTCAGCTTAGATATTCCTAAGAACCAAGTCGTCGCTTTTATCGGACCTTCTGGTTGTGGTAAAAGTACGCTATTAAGATGTTTTAACCGCCTCAATGACTTAATTCCTGGAACAAAAGTTGGTGGAAAAGTAACCTACCAGGGTATTGATATTTATGCTGATAAAGTAGACCCAGTACAGGTACGCCGTAGAATTGGAATGGTGTTCCAGAAACCAAATCCCTTTCCCAAATCAATCTACGATAACATCGCTTTTGGCGCAAGGATCAACGGCTACAAGAAAAGTGAAATGGATGAGATTGTCGAGCGATCTCTTCGCCAAGCCGCATTATGGGATGAAGTGAAAGACAAACTCAAAGAAAGTGGTTTATCTTTATCTGGTGGTCAACAACAGCGTCTCTGTATTGCACGGACAGTTGCGATCGAACCTGATGTTGTTCTAATGGATGAACCTGCTTCGGCACTCGATCCGATATCTACCCGCAAAATAGAAGAACTCATTCAAGAACTGAAAGAAAATTACACAATTGTGATTGTGACGCACAATATGCAGCAAGCGACACGGGTTGCTGATTATACTGCATTTTTCAACGCTGAGGCGGAAGAAGGTGGAAAACGCTTTGGCTATCTAGTTGAGTACGATAGAACAGAAGCAATTTTCAACAATCCAAAAGAAGAATACACGCGACAGTACGTTAGTGGTAGATTTGGTTAATTTTGTTGAAATCTCTATAACACCTTGTCCATCTTCATTAGTTGTGGCGAGGTTTTTTTATACCCTTACTTGACTTGCTACTCAAGTAACAGAAATAGCTTCGCGGCAGACACTACAGCTATAGCAGTCGTCAATGTAGTTGAGACGTCAAAAAGGCTAAGGGTCATTAATCCAAGTAATTTGTAACTTTGAGCTCTGACCTCTACCGTACATGAAAGAAGCACTGTAGGAGTTCGCGCAAGTGGATTTAGTTTTTATTCGACGCCTCTTACTAAAACGGGGGAAATCCTAGTAACGCAGTGGCTTCTTAACAGAGGACATCTCTACAAAGAAAAAGTATCTCCTGAAGCTAGCTACCTATTTGAGCAACTCATCAGATTTATGTGTTAGGGCATCACGAGACTTCTACTAAGGTAGTAGTGGATAATGAGATGATGAATCAAGCCAATTGGTAATCTTACTACTATCCTTACGAATGTGAAGAAAATAGTGGCTGTTCCCCGTCAAATACTATGGTCTTTAGTTGGTTTACTCTTGACGATTAGTGGCACTTTTATCGAAGCGCATTTTACTAGCGCCCCTTGGAGTTGGAACCACTACGGCATTCAGACGACTCCTTTAGGAGTAACGTATCAAATTGGAGCAGTGCTGCTTGTCGGTTGTTTAGGAGGCAAAACAGCTGGCGCACTTTCTCAAATTGCTTATATCGTGCTTGGCTTAACCTGGCTACCTGTATTTTATCAAGGTGGTGGCATCAGCTATCTCAACCAGCCTAACTTCGGTTACATACTGGGTTTTATTCCAGGAGCCTGGGTATGTGGTTTTCTTGCCTTTAAAACTTCCAACAAACTAGAGTCACTTGCTTTCAGTTGCTTGTGTGGTTTACTAGCGATTCATTTAACTGGAGTAGGCTATCTCATTTTGAACTATATTATTGGTGCGGGGTTTGCACAATTAACGCTTTTAGAAGCAGTATTGAGATATTCTGTTTATTCACTACCAGGGCATCTCATCATTACTTGTGCAGTAGCAGTTTTATCTTACTGTTTGCGGCTCGTTATGTTGTATTAGTTTCCAGTCGATTACTGTATCTAGGTTTTAGATTGCATCTAAAATCTCAGTATTTTTAATTCTCATGCGTGTAAAAAATCGTCTTTTCTGGATTGTTGCCGTTATCAGTTTAGTTATCGATCAGTTAACTAAATTTTGGGTAGTGCAAAATTTTTATTTATCAGAAACGCAACCCCTTATCGAGGGAGTATTCCATCTTACTTACGTCACTAATACTGGCGCAGCTTTTAGTTTATTGAGTGGTAGAGTTGAGTGGTTGCGCTGGCTGTCTTTGGCTGTGAGTTTGGGGTTAATGGCACTAGCCTGGTTTGGAGGAGTCATGCGGACTTTTGAACAATTAGGCTATGGATTCATTTTAGGTGGTGCGCTAGGGAATGGAATCGATCGCTTTGTTGCAGGAAGCGTTGTTGACTTTTTAGATTTTCGCCTGATTCAGTTTCCCATCTTTAATTTTGCCGATGTATTTATTAACATTGGCATTGTCTGCTTACTCATTGCTACATTTGCACAGCCAAAAGATACTCCTCGTAGATCTCGATGAAAATAAGGGAACCTACTAAGCGTAGATTCCCTCAAAGTCAAGATTTATTCGGTCAAGCTCAATCGCCTTGGTGTTAAGTCCTAAGGCGTTACACCTTCACTCGGGTTGCTAGGTGCAGCACTGTCAGTTCCGGGCGCAGGCATCATTGTCCCACCTGGTAAAGGCTCCGAAGGACGAGATTCAATTCGGTCATCAATAGGCGCATCTGGACTAGTAGGTGCTGCAGCACCGTCAGGAGATGTGGGGCTATCTGTGGTGCCAGGTACTGGTGTTGTTGCATCTGGCGCATTGATTGGGCTTTCAGGCGCTACTCGCGTACCGCCGCCTGTGGGAGATTCTGGAGGTAAAGTTGTACCATCAGTAGGTCCAGCTGGCGGAGTCATGGTACCTGGAGTCATCGTACCATCTGGTCCTGGCAGTGGTGTTACTGGCGGTGCAGTCGGATCGAGTGGAGTCGTACCTTCTGGGGTTACGGGTGGAGTTGTTGGCGTTACAGGCGTCGTTGCATCAGGGGTTGTTGTGCCTGTAGGTGCTGGACCTGTTAGCGGTGTACCACCCTCGCAGCGTGAGTTGAGTGGAAAACGCTCGCATAGAATTTCTAAACCTTGTGGTGAAAGCTCAATCTCTGGGGTTGGAGTTGTTTCTTGAGCTACAGCATTGCTAGATAATGCCAGAGTCAGAGCAGTACCAAATAAACCTACGTATCTTATTTTCACACCACTTAACCTCAACACGTTTTTGGGATCATTAAATCAGAGGAAAATACATCATAAATCTACCCTAATGTGGATACATATGAGATTTTTGTATGTATAAAACCCCCTTAATAAGGAGAAACATTGTTGTGGGGATAGTTTCAGGAAACCGATAATATTGTTTTATCGTCTTAATAAGATTAAAGAATACATTTAGCGATCGCACGTGACAACAGACAAGGAATCACTTGACTCAGTAGGTACTATGAGCTAGTGAGTAAAATGTTTTCAGTACACAATATCGAGCTTGAAATAAAGCTTCCCCTAACGTGCAAGAAGTCATAGCAAGTGCTATGAAGATTGCTAGAAAGTAAAAAACAAATTTATTTAACTCGAATTCTTCAGTTTTGCAGCGAGTCAAAACTTTGACTGACAATCTGGTAATGCAAATAGACAATGAATCAACCGCAACCACCGCGTAAACCGCAAACCGTTTTAGGACAGGTCACACAAGCAGTAAAAACAATTCAAGCTAAAGTAGATTTCTCGAAACTAGCACTCAAGCCAAATGCTAGAGTTCCTGAGCTTTGGTTACAAGATGCAGGAGCAGATAAAGCCGAAGTCTATCCGTTACTTGGCGATCGCTATCTTCTCGGTCGCAGTTCGCGCTCTTGCGATATTGTCGTGCGCAATCCTGTTGTCAGCCAAATTCACCTATCGATTACACGCCATCCAAAGCGGCGATCGCCGTTTGTCATCAAAGACGAAAACTCAACGAATGGGATTTATCGTGGCAGAAGACGTATTTCATCACTAGCACTGCGTCACGGAGATATTCTGACACTTGGTCCACCAGAACTTGCGGCTGCTGTGCGACTACAATATGTCGATCCGCCACCTTGGTACGTTCGGGTAATTAATTGGTGCGCGTACGGTATTGGTGGCGTGACGCTGCTTTTAGCAATAGGAATAGGAATTGAATGGACGAAGTTTTCTGTTGTTCCTTTACCAGGGGCGACACAAGCGCCTGTTGTCGTTTATGCGCGTGATGGAGAAACGCCCTTACGCCCACCGCGAACGACTTCTCACGTCGATCTCCCAAGCTTATCAGACTTTTCTCCGTACCTACCCGATGCAGTTATTGCTTCCGAAGATAGTCGCTTTAATTGGCATTTTGGTGTCGATCCGATTGGGATTTTGCGAGCCATTGTTGTGAATGTACGCGATCGCGAGTTTCAACAAGGTGCAAGTACGGTAACGCAGCAAGTCGCGCGGAGCTTATTTCGCGATTATGTAGGACCCGAAGATTCTTTAGGGCGGAAGTTGCGCGAGGCGATCGTCGCGCTGAAACTAGAAACGTTCTATAGCAAGGACTTTCTCCTACGAACTTACCTAAACCGAATCTACTTGGGTGGAGACACTTTAGGTTTTGAGGATGCTGCGCGATATTACTTTGACAAGTCGGCGAAAGATTTAACGCTAACCGAAGCCGCAACTTTGGTTGGAATTTTGCCTGCTCCAAACAGTTTCAACTTTTGTGGTGACGCACAAAGTCATCAAACTATCATCAATTACCGCAATCGCGTGCTATCTCGGATGCTCGCGCAGGGTAGAATCAGCGCGGAAGAGGCAAATCGCGCGCGGCGATCGCCGGTGGATGTTAGCCGTCGCGTGTGTGAAGAACAAGCCAACACAATTGCGCCCTACTTTTACAGTTATGTCTTTCAGGAACTGAGGCAAATTTTGGGAGAACAACTCGCGCGCGAAGGTAACTTTATTATTGAAACGCAGTTAGACCCTAAAATTCAAGCCCAGGCAGAAGCCGCACTGCGCAACGCGGTAAGTAACAGTGGCGGAACGTATCGCTTTTCACAAGGTGCAATTGTTACGCTTGATGCTAATACAGGTGCTGTATTAGCCCTTGTTGGCGGAACTGATTACAAAACAAGTCAATTTAACCGCGCTACGCAAGCACAGCGACAACCAGGGTCAACCTTTAAGCTATTTGCGTATGCTGCTGCTGTCGAGCAGGGAATTTCCCCCTACAAAGCTTATTCGTGCGCGCCTGTTTTTTGGAGAGGTCAAAGGTATCGTGGTTGCGAACGCTCAAGTGGCAGTATCGATATGTACACTGGGTTAGCGCTATCAGAAAACGCGGTAGCTTTACGTATAGCGCAGGATGTGGGATTAGAGCGGGTAGTACGGATGGCAAGACGGCTTGGTGTAGAATCGCCGTTGAATCCTGTACCTGGTTTGGTATTAGGGCAAAGCGAAACTAACGTGCTCGAAATGACAGGTGCATTTGCTGCTGTTGCTAATGGTGGTGTGTGGAATCGCCCGCACTTGATTAGTCGAATTTTAGATAGCAGCGATTGCAGCGATCGCCAAAATTTAAAAACTTGTCGGGAAATTTATTCTTTTGCGCAGAGTAATGATGCCAACATTCAGGCAATCCCGCCTAGTGTAGCTGACACAATGACTTCAATGTTACAGAGTGTCGTCCAGCGCGGTACAGGAAGAAGCGCTGCAATAGGATTAGGTGTTGCTGGAAAAACTGGTACAACCGATAATAATCGCGATTTGTGGTTTATTGGTTATATTCCCTCTCGGCAACTGGTGACCGGCGTTTGGCTTGGCAACGACAATAGTTCCCCCACAGCAGGTAGCAGCGCGATCGCAGCGCAATTATGGGGTAACTATATGCGTCAAGTTGTCCAGTAAGTGCTAGCTTTGCCAAGGAGTCACCTGCAACACCCCGTTACGACCGAAAACTACGCGAAACTGCGCGAGAGCTTCTGGTGGGGTTCCTGGAGTTGTAGCGGGATAAACCAGTAAATTGGGTAACGGAGTTTGCGCGATCGCGTCATTGGCGATCGCATTCGTCGAGCGGTATCCCACAATTGCGCCATTGGCTGTGGTACTCACGCGGTAGATTAAATCATGATTAACTGTGCGAGTTGTCCAAACGCGGTTGATGCGATTGTAAAGTTTTTGTTGCAACCAGGCGATTTGTTCGGTGTCAGTAATTGCTGTAACAAAATGACTGCGACTCGAACGCGATTGTGGTTGTGGTTCTTCGGGACGGCGAACTTCGGGAATCGGAACGAAAAAGAAGGCGATCGCAGCTAGCGCTAAACTTGACACTCCGACTGCGGCTGGTACAGCTTGTTTTGTTAACTGGGGCGCGTGTCCTGCGTGGCGTTTAGATATAGGCGCTAGCTGTAACGACATCGCAGGTAACGTTTGGCTATCGGCAAAGAATTGATCGACGGCTTCTACCAAATCAAACAATTGTACTGTCGTTAAATCAATTGCTATAGGAGTAGGCGTTGCTTCTGCACCAGGATTTGAGGCGTTGGAATGGACAATTAATCGATGACGATTGGGAGCAATTTGCTGCAATTCCACTAAACCTGACTCGTGACGATGCGCCTCAGGATGAGGAACTTTGCTCAAAAATTCTTGTGCATAACCGCTTACCGCCGTGACTAAGCTCTCAAAAAATTCTCGTCCGCCCGTTAACGGTTTAGCCCCTGCTAAGTGACACTCTGCATTTACCAGTATCGAAAGTACGGGTCTGACATTTGGAGACTGCTCGTTTGTGGGTTCGCTTAAACCCTCTAAAAAGAGAGTGCAATTAGGCAAGCTGTACTTACGTTGAATTGTCTTCATTCTACTTCCCCGTCAAACAGGCTCATCCACAACCTTTGCGTTCCAGCAGTTCCCGTACAAAATAGCAGTTGTCCTAATAAGTTCAGTGCGAGTTCATTTAACTTGTCGTCAGAATTATAAGCCAAGACACCTGAACGTCGCGGGTTCATGCGGCTACGGAAATGCGCGCGGAAGCGAGCTAAATAATTTGCCAAACGTAAGTTCTGCTCTAAAGGAATTTGCTTGTCGCTCATCTGTTGATAAGCTAACAGCAATTGCCGTAACAAAACCGTTAAGCGTCTTGCTATATAACACGCGATGACGACGAGTGCTTTTGCCTCAACAATACTTAATAATCGGCGCGTATGCGCTCTGCGTAAAGGATTTGTGCTGCGCAGCCGCCATAAATTCACCCGATTTTTGATAATGTCTTGAAGTTCTAGTTCTCGCGCTACATCCAGAAGAGCTTCAGAACCACCTATTTCTAAAGCTTCGATTGCCAGTAAAATCAAGTCGATTTGCAAACAGGTGCGACGGGGACACCCTTTTTCTTCAATAGGTGGATAAGGTAAATAATCTAAAATCAATGGATTGGACTGGACAGCAGCCGCGTCTATTGGTACTACACTTACAGAAGCATTCATGTTATCAAGCGATCTCGGGTGAAGAGGAATTTTGCCATATAAACTTCCACTAGATTGCCAAATTAGACGGCAAAACGTCCACTTTTAGCATGGAAGCACGATTCCCCTACTGGTTGAACTGACGGATCTTTGTATCAATGAGATCCCAACTTTGCCACAATTGCGCAGAAAGTTGAGAATCTGTCTACTGCGGTTTGCGAGGTGGAGATAAATTCAGCGATTTTATATTTGAAAATCATTCACCACTTTGCAAATGTCAGCAACAATTCAAATTTGTCTAGATTTCTAGTGTACGATTTTTCCGGCATCATTGAGAAATCAGCAACTAGGGAAGCGATCGCATTTGTTTGAGAGTTTCCTCGATAGTAGAAACTCGCGTTCAGCCAGTAGACACTATAGCCTAATTTGTTGACGACAACATGCCACTTTATCTTAGTTACTCTTGGCAACACGCTTATGGATCTCAAGTCCTTAATTCGTGAAATTCCCGATTTTCCTAAACCTGGAATTTTATTTCGAGACATCACGACACTTTTACGCGATGCAAATGGTTTACGCTATACAATTGATTCTCTAACTGATAAGTTTCAGGCGGCAAATTTGACAGCAGATTATGTTGTTGGGATGGAATCGCGGGGCTTTATTATTGGCGCGCCTTTGGCTTATAAATTAGGAGCTGGCTTTATTCCAGTCCGCAAACCAGGAAAATTACCGTCGTCGGTTCATGCAGTTGACTATCAACTTGAGTATGGCATGGATCGGTTGGAGGTACATCAAGACGCGTTGCAGCCAGGTAGCCCAGTATTAATCGTTGACGATCTGCTGGCGACAGGGGGAACCGCCAGCGCCACCGCCAAATTAGTTCAGCAAATCGGCTGCAAGTTAGTTGGCTTTGGGTTTATTATCGAGCTACGGGATTTACAAGGGCGAAAACAGTTGCCAGATGGCGTACCTGTAATCTCGTTAGTTGAATATTGATGGCAACAAAATTGTCTTGACTTCACTCAAGCTACGAGCGAACTGCAATTATGACTTCGAGTAAGGTTTCTGCGATTGCGCGTTGGGGCTGGCTGAATCGGTTAGTTGATAGTGAAACGATTGTTTATATCGTTAAGCGGCTATTACAGGCACTGCTAACGCTGTTACTAGCATCAGCACTTTCGTTTTTTATTATCCAGTTGGCTCCTGGCGATTATCTTGATACATTGCGGCAAAATCCGCAAATTTCGCCCGAACGCATCGAAGAACTACGACAGCAGTTCGGCTTAGATCGCTCGTGGATTGAGCAGTACGGACGCTGGCTGTGGCGAATCGTGACGCAAGGCGATTTTGGCACGAGTTTTGTCTATCAACGTTCAGTGGCTTCGTTATTGTGGGAGCGAATTGGCGCGACGTTGTTACTTGCGATCGCTTCGCTCGTTCTGACGTGGGCAATTGCAATTCCACTGGGAATCGTTGCTGCCGTCAAACAAAATCATTGGATTGACCGCATGTTACAAGTTATCAGTTACACAGGACAAGGGTTTCCTAGCTTTATCACTGCCCTTTTACTGCTCATTTTTGCCCAAAATACTTCGCCCCTTTTTCCTGTTGGTGGAATGACGAGTATCAACCATGCTGATTTTTCGCCATTTGGCAGAATGCTAGACATTGCTTGGCACATGATCCTCCCCACGATCGCATTAAGTATTACCAGTTTTGCTGGTTTGCAGCGCATTACGCGGGGTGAGTTATTAGATGTTCTGCGACAAGACTACATTCAAACAGCGCGCGCTAAAGGCTTGCCGGAGAATCGCGTCATTTATGTTCACGCATTACGCAACGCAGTAAACCCATTAATTACAATTCTTGGTTTTGAACTCGCTAGTTTATTGAGCGGCGCCTTTATTGCCGAATTTTTCTTTAATTGGCCTGGATTGGGGCGATTGATTCTCCAAGCAGTCTTGGCGCAGGATTTGTATCTAGTCATGGCAAGTTTAACTATGGGCGCAGTGATGCTCATTGTCGGTAACTTGATTGCCGATCTCTTGCTGAAAGCCGTAGACCCAAGAATTCGTTTAGAAAATATTAATTAAACCAAATAGGTATGGAGTTAACAATAATTTGAGATAACTCCTGAGGTTTTCTGCTTATGACACAAATATATTATCTCATCCGTTCCAGAGCTGATGGACGTTATCTTGTCGCTCATCCTCAAATTGCAACTGACGCTGAGAATGGATATTTATTAATGTTTCGCGAAGATTTTGACGCTCTAAGCTATCTCAATACACATGGCGCGGACGTAGCGGATCAATTTGCTGTAGAATCAGTTGCTGGTAGTCAAGTTAAAAACCTACTTCAAAGATGGGGTTTTGTCGGTGTTGGTATTGTACAAGATCCTCTACTACCAAAAGTAGACTTTTTAACTCACTCTAGGCTACGACTTGGCGACTAACATATCTATATCGTTGTAGATGTATCCAAGTGAACATTTCAAGATACACCTACAAGCAGTTGTATAGGATTCTGCTTAGTCTTATCCTGTTAGTAACCTCTTAATGGTCAATTGGTATAACCAGGAGAAACTTGGTATGCGCTCTATTCGTTTTAAATTGTCTGCTTTGCGTCCAGTACGCGTTTTGGTAGCTCTTTGTGCTTGTGTTTTTTTAGTATTCTCTAGCGCTGCTCCTGCTTTAAGTGACACACCCCAACCTGGGGCTGCTCCATCCACACCTCAGCAAGGTGAAGCAAATCTAACAGCAATCGAAAAGGAAGCACAGAAGGCAGCTGCAGACGACCCTTATTCGCGCAAAGAAACGCAAGTTAAAGCTAACGAGGGTCTCAATGAAATTCAAGGTGCTGCTGACGCAGAAAAAATGAGTCGTCCAGAAAATGCTCAGGCGACATCCGTCGAAGAAAAGTCCAAGAATTTCCTTGAAGCCTTGACAGGAAAAAAATAACCTCTGAGGCTAATTAATTCTTAACCTTAAAAAGGGTAGAAATATCTCTACCCTTTCTTTGACTTAATACGATAAAAAAGGGTTAACCCATTACTTTTTGGTCAACCCGCATACTTGGGAACGCGCTGTACAAGCTATTGCAATACCAACTTGACGTTGGCATTTTGCAAACCACGCTGCTTAACTTCAGCTAAGGTTTTGTTAACAGCATACTTTTGGTTAATCGAGTTGATTAACTCAGTTTGATTGTGCTTCTTAGCAACGCCCCAAAGATCAGCAATTAAATCATAAGAACCATCGCTATTGCGGGACCAACCCAGGTCATACTCACCGTCTAATACTGCAACTAAGTCCGCACGAACGCGCTGACCATTGTAACCGCGTACATCGGCTTCAGTTTTGGTAGTAATACCCAAGTCGCGCAGAGAAGCCTTGAGGATTTCTACATCAGTAATTTTGGTGCGTAGGGTGCTAAAGTGAGACATTTTGGTTTCCTCCTAAGGGAAAATTGAGAAAAACAACGTTTGGATCAGACAATACCGCGTCGTTTTGGGAAGTTTGAATTCGCGGCTTTTGGTTAACTGCTAGCAGGTTCTGCTAGCCTTTACTCCTGTTGGTAGCAGGAGAAAGCTTTTTAAAACTCCATTCGCTGATACTCAGCAACGGAGGCTGCTGCGGGTCGGGCACGCTGCCTAGCCCAGTCTCTCAGGGCAGTAACTTGTTCGGTCATGGTGCGCGATAGTGGCAATGTTGCCTTAATCGCAGCAATAATATCTAACTGCGTAAACTCGCGGTCTTGCGCAAAGGCTTCATACATCGCAGCAATTAATGCTTGCTCGATTTCTGCACCTGAAAAGCCATCAGCTACTTTGGCAAGCTGTTCGAGATCAAATCGCGAAACATCTCGTTTACGCTTAACAAGGTGGATTTGGAAAATTTCTTTACGCTCTTCCGCATTGGGAAGGTCAACAAAGAAAATTTCATCAAAGCGCCCTTTCCTTAAAAATTCACCAGGTAAACGTTCGACTCGGTTGGCTGTTGCCATCACAAACACTGGAGAGGTTTTCTCTTGCATCCAGGTCAAGAACGAACCGAAAATTCGACTTGAGGTACCGCCATCAGAATCAGCAGAGCCTGTACCACCTGCAAAGGCTTTATCAAGTTCATCTATGAAGAGAATTGCTGGTGAAATCGATTCTGCCGTCTTCAAGGCATTACGTAAATTTGCTTCGGAGCGCCCTACCATTGAGCCGTCGTATACTCTACCCATATCAAGGCGGAGTAACGGTAATCCCCAGAGTCGAGACGTTGTTTTTGCAATGAGTGACTTTCCGCAACCAGGAACACCCAGAATCAACATTCCCTTTGGTTGGGGCAGTCCGTACTCTCGTGCTCTTTCGGTGAAAGCATTTGAACGCTGTTTCAACCAGCGTTTGAGTTCTTCTAAACCACCAACAGCCTCTAGAGTTTCGTCTTCTTCGATGAATTCTAAGATGCCGTTACGGCGAATTAGCTGTTTCTTTTCTGATAAAACAATGTCTACTTCATTCTCGGTCAGTTGACCCTTGGTATAGACTTGAGCCTTACGGTAAACTTTCTCGGCTTCGTCGCGAGTTAAGCCTAGTGCCGCTTTAAGAAGTTTTTCCCGCGCTTCGGTACTCAATCGCCGATTGCGACTTTGCTCTAACTGCCGAGATAGCACGTCGTTAAGCTCGGTCATATCTGGAAGGGCAAAGTCAAGGACAACGACTTCTTTTTCTAACTCAATAGGAATTTGCTGCAACGGCGACATCAATATGATGGTTTTTTGCGTGCCTTTAAAGCTTGCGATCGCATCTCTTAACCATCGTGTTGTTGCGGGCGAATCGATGAAAGGATGCAAATCTTTGAAAATAAATATGCTTGCTTCGCGTTGGCGAATTACCCATTCAATCGCGGCTTCTGGCGATACAGTATTGTGTTGTGTTATATTCCGGGGTTGACCATACTCAACAATACCGTGGGTAACAGTCCAGACAAAGATTCGCCGTTGGGGTCGCGTTTGGGCGATCATCGATATTGCCTGCTCAGCCCGTTCTTCCTCGGAGGTCACAAGGTAGATTAGAGGGTATTGAGCTTGTATTAAGACGCTTAGCTCTTCTTTCATTGCCGACGACCTACTTGGAACCTTAGTTGATGCAGACAGACGTTTGGTAATGTTTAGACCATTTAGACCATCAGGATTGAGTCTTTAGCAAGGAACTAGTTCTTCGCCTTGCGGACTCGCTCCTACTTGCGGAACCTGTTCCACGGGAACTTCTTCCCGAACCCCAGGTTGTTCGCCTACTGGAACCATTTCTCCGTTTCGCATGACAAGCGCTGTTTCGCATTCTGGGCAGTTGTACAGGCGATGGTTTCTACCATGATTTGCTTCTGCCTCTTCTACCACTTCTGAATGATTTAGATAGAATATCAGAGCTTTTTCTGCGATGTCGGACATTGGCTCTAAATCAATTGCGGCTCGAATTTTGAGTTTTCGATGCAATTCTGGCGACAAATACAAAGTAACTTTTTGCTTAGCTTGCATATAACTTTTGAGTGGTCTTACCCGGGTATGCATATTACGTTATCGACTCTAGCATTAGTTGTCAAGACTGCAAAGCGTTTTGACGTCAATAATGTTACATATTTTAATATTTAACGCTAAGGAAATAGTTAGGGTAAAAGTTAAGGACTCGGTGTCAGAAAGTTTGCTAAGCTTAAGCATCCTCACATCGAGATACGATTCCTAAGTGCTAAATGTTGAGGTAACGCAACTTGCGATGATGGAGTATACTTCCCCAACACAGTCGCGGTTACCAGTGGAGAGAGCTAATTTACGTAATGGCGCTTTCTCACTGTGGCGATGACTTCTACATTTAGTGGTTTATAGGGGTCACAAACCTGATAGATTTAGCGAAGATCAGCGAGTTAGCATAGTTTGAAAATGAAAGTCCTGGTTATTGGTGGCGATGGCTATTGCGGTTGGGCAACCGCACTGTACCTTTCTAATCAAGGGTACGAAGTTGGCATTCTAGATAGCTTGGTACGGCGGTACTGGGATCTGGAATTAGGCGTAGAAACATTAACTCCGATTGCGCCGATTAAACAAAGACTACAGCGATGGCACGATTTGACAGGAAAATCCATCGACCTATTTGTCGGCGATATTAACAATTACGATTTTCTCAAGCAAGCACTACACAAATTTGAACCAGATGCGATCGTTCATTTTGGCGAACAGCGCTCAGCTCCATTTTCGATGATTGACCGCGAACATGCCGTATTGACTCAAGTAAATAATGTTGTCGGAACATTAAATTTGTTGTACGCGATGCGCGAGTTTCCGGACTGTCACCTGGTGAAATTAGGCACGATGGGTGAATATGGCACGCCAAACATCGATATTGAAGAAGGCTACATCACGATTGAACACAATGGGCGCAAAGACACGCTACCTTATCCAAAACAGCCGGGTAGCATGTATCATCTCAGCAAAGTTCATGACAGTCACAATATTCACTTTGCTTGTCGCATCTGGGGCTTGCGCGCAACTGACTTGAATCAAGGAGTTGTTTATGGCGTGTTGACTGAAGAAACTGGCATGGATGAGTTGCTGATTAACCGCTTAGACTATGACGGCATTTTTGGTACCGCGCTCAACCGTTTTTGCATTCAAGCGGCAATTGGTCATCCTTTAACAGTTTATGGTCAAGGAGGGCAAACGCGAGGCTTTTTGGATATCCGCGACACGGTGCGGTGTGTAGAACTCGCGATCGCAAATCCGGCAAAACCTGGAGAATTTCGCGTATTTAACCAATTCACCGAACAGTTTAGTGTTGGTGACCTAGCATTAATGGTGAAAAAAGCGGGACAATCGTTGGGATTAAGCGTCGAAATCAATCATATTGATAATCCAAGAGTTGAAAAGGAAGAACATTACTTCAATGCCAAAAACACCAACTTACTCAATTTAGGATTGCAGCCGCATTATCTCTCAGAGGCATTGCTTGATTCGTTACTTAACTTTGCGATCAAGTATCAGCATCGCGTCGATCGCAACCAAATTCTGCCAAAAGTTTCTTGGCGGAGATAGTCAGGAGTTTATCGTCAGTAGTCAGTAGCAACTTATCACTGACGACTGACAATCAAAAAAATAACAACTGACAACTAACAACGTATGCGAATCGCCTTATTTACAGAAACCTTTTTACCCAAGGTTGATGGTATTGTCACGCGCCTGAGCCATACCATCGACCATCTCCAGCGTAACGGCAATCAAGTCATGGTATTTGCCCCAGAGGGCGGGATTGCGGAGTACAAAGGCGCGAAAATTCATGGCGTCTCAGGCTTTCCCCTACCACTGTATCCAGAGTTGAAATTAGCACTACCTCGACCCGCGATTGGTCACGCGTTAGAAAACTTTCAACCGGATATTATTCATGTTGTCAATCCAGCTGTTTTGGGGTTAGCTGGAATATTTTATAGCAAAGCGCTCAAAATTCCTTTAGTGGCTTCCTACCATACCCATTTACCACAATATCTACAGCATTATGGGTTGGGAATGCTAGAAGGTTTGCTGTGGGAACTGCTGAAGACGGGTCACAACCAAGCAGAAATTAATTTGTGTACTTCAACAGCAATGATGCAGGAGTTAGCTGCTCATGGAATTGAACGCATAGCACTGTGGCAAAGGGGTGTCGATACAGAATTATTTCATCCTGAGCAAGCGAGTCAGGAAATGCGATCGCACCTCAGCCAAGGTCATCCTGAAAAGCCACTTTTGCTGTATGTTGGGCGGTTGTCTGCGGAAAAAGAAATTGAGCGAATCAAAGCAATTTTGACAGCAATTCCCGAAGCGCGTTTAGCATTGGTGGGTGATGGACCGCACCGTCATGCCTTAGAAAAGCATTTTGCTCAAACACCGACGCATTTTGTGGGTTATCTCACAGGCAAAGATTTAGCAGCAGCGTTTGCTTCAGCAGATGCATTTATTTTTCCTTCACGGACAGAAACGCTAGGATTAGTGCTACTAGAGGCAATGGCCGCTGGATGTCCTGTTGTAGCAGCAAATTCGGGTGGTATTCCTGATATTGTGACTTCTGGTGTCAATGGTTATTTATTCGAGCCTGATACTGATGATGCGGGTGCGATCGCGGCTACGCAACGCTTATTGGCACAGACACAAGAGCGCGAAACAATTCGGCAAAATGCCCGTAAAGAGGCAGAACGATGGGGCTGGGGAGCAGCTACGCGCCAGCTACAAGATTATTATACGAGCGTGTTAACGCGGAAGCTAGCTAGCTTAACTTGCTAAGCTAAAGGCTACTTATTCCGACGGATGTTCGCTCTCGCCTTGAAAGGGATTTTCCCCAATACCTAACTGCTTTTTCGTGCGTTTGAGGTCTTTCCATAGCGCATGAATCTGCTTATAAGACTCTTCAGGAGTTAGCTTCCCAGCCGTTTCTAAATTACATATGTAGCTGACGCGCTGGGCAAACTCTTGCAGGTTGGCATTGAAAACCAAGTTCTCTGGTTTCACTTTGCCATAGTAGCGACTGCGCGGATAGAGAAATTCAGATTTATTCGCCATCGCAGATCCCGTTTTATAAACGCTCTTAATTATCTAACACCAAGATATATAAACAACAATGCGGATTTTACCGACAACTTTGGAGATGGCGGCTGCGACTTGTAGTTAGATTTTAATTGATATTACTTAGTATAGCGTTCTGTTGTTAACCATTTCTTAACCATAAATTAACTTTACCTTAGCTTGGTAACTAGGGTAGTTTACTGTTCCTCGTCAAGCAAAGCGGAGTCTGTCAAGTGTTGGGGAGGAATAGCGGCAATAATCGCATCAAGAACTTTAGCAACAGGAATCACTTCTATGTTGACCTCAGGAAGGTTTTGTCCTTTAGGGACGATCGCGCGTTTGAAACCCAGCTTAGCAGCTTCTTTGAGCCGGAGTTCCATTTGCGAAACTGCTCGTACTTGTCCGCCCAAGCCCACCTCACCAATCAAAACTGTTCCAGGATCGACGACGCGATCGCGAAACGATGCAACGACAGCAATGGCAACGCCAAGGTCTACAGCAGGTTCTTCAACGTTCAAACCACCCGCCGAAGCAACGTAGCTATCAAGCTTAGATAGCGGAATACCAACGCGTTTTTCTAAGACAGCAAGAATTTGTAACAAACGATTGTAGTCTACACCCGTTGTGGAACGACGTGGGGAGGCATAACTTGTAGGACTGACCAAAGCTTGTAACTCAACCACAATTGGGCGCGTTCCTTCACAAGCGACAACGATCGCAGTTCCTGGTGCAGGTTCGTCGCGATTTCCTAAAAATAACTCAGATGGATTCGGAACTTCGCGCAATCCGCGATCGATCATTTCAAAGATGCCAATTTCATGCGTTGCGCCAAAGCGATTTTTAACAGTTCTTAAAAGTCGATGCGAGGCGAAGCGATCGCCTTCAAAGTACAAAACCGTATCGACTAAATGTTCTAAAACTTTAGGTCCTGCTATTGCACCTTCTTTGGTAACATGACCCACAATTAACATTGTTACGTCGTCGCGTTTTGCGACTTGCATTAAAGCTGCGGTACATTCGCGTACTTGTGCAACGGAACCAGGAGCTGAAGTGAGTGTGGGAAAATAAACTGTTTGAATACTATCGATGACAGCAACATTAGGTTTAAGCGAGTCAATTTCTCTTAAAATTTCTTCAAGATCTGTCTCTGGTAAAACATATAAATCTGCACCAACAGCGATATCAGTTGCTGCAGAATTGGACTGTGGTAAATTAATATTCGCTTCGCCGTTATTTGAGTCATTGATTGGTTTGGCAACTCCTAAACGCGAAGCGCGCAGTTTTACTTGTTGTCCTGATTCTTCTCCGCAAACATAAAGTATGCGATACTTTTGTGCAAGTTGATTAGAGACTTGTAATAAGAGAGTTGATTTACCAATTCCAGGATCGCCACCGATGAGTACTAAAGACCCAGGAACAATTCCTCCGCCCAAAACTCGGTCAAGTTCGCCATAGCCAGAAACCCAACGCATGACTTGGCGATCGCTAATTTGAGCAAAGGTGAGCGAGGCTCTTGGTTTAGCTGGTTTAGTCGCCGATTTATTATTACTGCGCGTCAGTTGTAAGCCGCCACGGCTTGGTAACGTTGCTGATGTTGTCGGCTCGATTTGTTCCTCTAAAGAATTATAAGTTCCGCAGGCAGGGCACTTGCCAAACCACTGGGGAGATTCTGCGCCACATTCATTGCATACGTAATAAGTTCGAGGCTTTGGCATTGGCTATTTGTTAATTGTTAAAATATGTTTAGAGCGAAAGTTTAAAAAAATTTGAAATCAATTTTGAGTGCAAAACTTGATTTTTTTTAATGCACAAATCGGCTAAAATTTTAAATTAATGGTACTAAAAATTAAGTTTCATAAAATCCAATTAAGGAGCGCGAAGAAGATTGGAAAGTCATAAAGAAAAAATCTTAGTAGTAGATGACGAAGCAAGCATACGTCGTATTTTAGAAACCCGACTGTCAATGATTGGTTATGATGTTGTTACCGCAGCTGACGGGGAAGAAGCACTCGAAACATTTCGGAAAACGCAACCTGACTTAGTTGTACTTGACGTCATGATGCCAAAGCTAGACGGCTACGGAGTTTGTCAAGAACTACGTAAAGAATCAGACGTCCCAATCATTATGCTAACAGCCCTGGGAGATGTCGCAGACCGCATCACGGGTTTAGAACTAGGTGCGGATGATTACGTCGTCAAACCGTTTTCTCCTAAAGAACTCGAAGCGCGAATTCGTTCGGTATTGCGGCGAGTCGATAAAACTGGCGTGACAGGAATTCCGAGTTCTGGTGTAATTCACGTCGGACAACTACGGATAGATACCAACAAGCGGCAAGTTTATAAAGGAGATGAGCGGATTCGATTAACCGGAATGGAATTTAGTTTGCTTGAGTTGCTCGTGAGTCGTTCGGGAGAAGCATTCTCGCGCTCAGAGATTCTCCAAGAAGTGTGGGGCTATACTCCTGAAAGACACGTAGATACTCGCGTAGTAGACGTTCACATTTCGCGGTTGCGTGCCAAATTAGAAGACGATCCGAGTAATCCAGAACTTATTCTAACCGCGCGAGGTACGGGTTATTTGTTTCAACGCATCATTGAACCAGGCGAGGAGTAAGGTAAAGAGCTAGTTGCGTATTGCTAAATGGCTAAACCAGACCAAAATCAATTCTTCCGGCTGTTACCAATCGTGGTCGGTGCGCTTGGCGGGACATTACTTCTGCTAAACCGTTTATTAACAGCAGAACTAACGGATTCGCAGGCGCGAGCAGATGCGCTGGGAATTATGATGAGCGCGGTTTTGATTTTAACAGGTTTACTATGGCAGCGAATTACACCGCGATCGCCTGACACCGTAACTTTAGTCGGGCAAGAAGGTTTTGAGATGGCACCATTGTCAGAAGCAGCACAAACGGAACTGGCTTGGGCATCGCACTTGCTGTTAACGAATACTGCAACGCGATCGCTAGTAGTCTTTTACCAAGGTCAAGTATTGCTGCGACGCGGGATTTTAGGTCAAAAATCAGAAGTCAAGCCAGGGGCAATTTTGCAACGCGTGCTAGACAAGCATAAACCTGTTTACCTGGTAGATTTAAAAATATACCCAGGACGGATCGAATTTGACTACTTGCCAGAAAATACTCAAGGTGTGATAGTACAGCCAATTGGTCAAGAGGGAGCTTTAATCTTAGCAGCCAATGCACCGCGCAGCTACACTAAGCAAGATGAAAATTGGATCGCTGGAATTGCTGATAAGTTAAGTGTTACGCTGAAAAACTCTACAAACATCGCTCCTATTTCTGGATGAAGCTTTATGCTATTAACGCTGTATTGGGTGCTACTTGCTTTAATGACGATTGGTGTCATTGGGGCTGTGGTTCCAGGAATTCCCGGAACTAGTTTAATTTTAATAGCGATTATTATTTGGGGTGTTCTCCAAGGCTCGCTGAGTAGTATTGCTGTACCACTCACGGTCGCGATCGTCGTGTTGCTTGTCAGTATTGGAATTGATTTTTTAGCAACTTACTGGGGTGCGAAACGTGCTGGGGCAAGTAAATGGGGACAAATTGGTGCAATTGTTGGTTTAATCTTGGGTTTTTTAGGATTACTACCAACTTTACCTTTTGGTGGACCTTTGCTTGGTATCCTCCTCGGTCCATTGCTAGGAGCGATTATAGGTGAGTATCTGTATCAACACAATTGGCAACTAGCCATCAAAGCTGGAGTAGGAATTGTCGTCGGTTCGTTGATTGGAAATTTAGTTCAAGGAGCATTAGCAATTGTTACCTTAAGCGTTTTCGTGCTCGCAACTTGGTCGCAAGTTACTGGTATCTGATAAGCTAGCTTCTCGCTTAGCAGCACTTCTATAAAAATTGGTATTTAGTTGCATTTAACGGGTTTTAATCGAACTTGAAGATGACGAGTGAGTACGTGACATTCACCTTGAGTCACCTCAATCTCTAAAACAGAAGTTTCATAGCCATCGCTTGAGGTTGATACAGTGTATACTCCCGGACGTTCAAAAACTCCTCCATAGATAATTTGTCCTGTTGGAGTTACACCGTTGAGTTGAAGTTCCTCTTGAAAGTTCTGCTCTTGGACAACAACTTTAGCTTCCAAGGGTAGATTTGTTTGAGCATCAGAAACTGTTACTGTAATTGCAGGTTCTATGCTAGGAGTGCAAAAAGTCATAGTATTAGGTTCAGGAGATTGAGCAGATACAAAAACTATTCCAAGAAGAGATAACGAGCTCAGATGTCTATCCACGATCGCTGTCCTCTGCTAATTAATTTTTTCTATAAAACTGTTAACTAGCAGCCATCTAATTGTAAAAAAAATTATAAAAATAGGTATCAAAGTTTTAACTGTTTAGCCTATCAAAACACTTAACACATCACAATCTTAAATTCTCCCAATCTCGAACCTTTGCTATCCTACACAAATATTGAGCGACCAGAATAAAGATTTGCCACGTCGGAATTACGTTGCAGCGCTACTGCACGACGTACGGCAGCATCAGCATTGACTAAACCATAGCCAAAGGTATTATCTCGACCATCTACTCCCAAATCCATTGCTGTATCGATCAAGATTTGACGTACTTGTCCTCCTGTTAAGCTCGAATTAACACTCCATACTAAGGAAGCAATCCCAGCTACATTCGGATTAGCACCAGAGGTTCCACCGAAAAAGCGCATATTACCAAATTTATCCATTGCTGGAGAATCAGTAGCAGCTACTAACGTCAAATTAGAACCGCGATTCGAGTAACTAGCAAGATTGACAGCAGAAGCATTGGTCAAGCCATCTATCTTCGTCGTAGGACTTGTGTTCCGCAATGCACCAACTGAAATAACATTGTCATGCGTTGTTTCTAATTGCGCAACACCACTGACACTAGTTAAATAATCAGGGTCAGAAAGATTACCACCAGGACCGCCATTACCTGCGGCGATCGCAAAGATAGCAATGTCAGAGTTATCTCGAATTAATTGTTCAAGTTGCTCGCGCGTACCACCACTATTAAACCAATTCCCTTGAATTCCACCTTGGAAGACGACGCGTTGGTTTCTAGCACGTGCATAGCTAATCGTATCCTGAATAGCTTGCTGTAGAGAGACACCTCTATATACGTCATTCACGTACACGCTGCTGTTCCAGTTAATTCCTGCGATACCAGAGGAATTATTGGCAGTCGAAGACATAATGCTAATTGCACAATGTCCGTGTCCGTAGTTATTAAAGTTGTCATCGTCAGTAGGATCGGTAATTAAACGATCTATGGCAATATCAACAATATCTCCGCTAGCACCAGATGCCGTTAAAATTCCTGTATCTAAAGAAGCTAGTAAGACATCGCTAGCTCCTTGAGTAAAGCGCCAGGCGCTACCGACATCAGATATATGTAAATTCCATTGAGAACCAAAGAAAGTGTCGTTGGTACGTACTTGCAGTTCAAAAATTGAGGAATCTGAAAAGCGCAGTCTTTCAATGCCTTGTAAATAAATTTCTCGACCATCAGCAAGATTGATGTGGTCAAAGGCTGTACCCTTAAAAATTGCTTGGTTAGCAGTTGAGTTAGACAACGGATTGAAATCAGCGAGACCGATCCCATTGATACTAGTAATGCTAGAAGGAGAAAGTCCAGATAAGTTTAACGTGTCTGTACCGCCTCGTCCAATGATGACTGCACCCGTCCCGAAGTCTGCTGTGTAGTCAATAGTTTCGCCCTTAAAAGTGCCATCAATGCGATTCCAAGATAGTACATTCATCGCTTGAGAATCCGAAGAAAACTCTTGACCGTCAGTAGTGCGAGCAACTGCGCGTAGTTGATAACTATCTCCGGTAAAATCGGCAAAGTTAGCCAGATGGATTAACTCGTTTGATAGGTTAGCTTGATTCCAGGTTCCTAAAGTAGATACAATGCGATCGCCTTTTAGTGCTTCTAAGCGTACATCTAATAAGGATAAAATGTTGCCTAAATCATAACTCAAACGTAAAGTTCCACCTTCAAAAACACTATTTGAAGTATTATCTCCAGAAGCATCAAATACACTAAAGTTCGTAAAGATAGGATTAAGGCTTGTCGTGCCTAATGGATCGCTACTATTATCATTTGGTTGATGATTTGTGGTATGCAGGTAATCAAAAACTGAAGAGTTGCTCGCTTGAATTTCCTGATTTGTCACTACTTGAGTAAATGAATTATCTTGGAAAGTGCTGGAATTCGTTGGAGCCTTGAAATTTAAAACATCAGACACGTGAGCTGCTGAACTGCTCGATTTACTTCCTTGATACGTTGATAGTTCAATAAGCTCTGAGGTTGTATTGTGCAGTATATTTGATTGATTTTGTTCTGAAGTTAGAGAAGCATTAAACGTGTTTGGACTAAAGCTTTCTATTAGCTTTAAATTGTACGACATTTTTATTTTTTAAATAGACAAATCTAACGCTCTCAAATTTTCTAGTAATTTGAGAACAGAAAATTTCAACAGACTTAGATATCTGCTTTATAAAATTAGAACTAAAAGAACAAAATCTTTGTTAGCTTGGCTAATGAGTTATTAAAATTTTAACTTTGCTTTGCCAAACAAAGACTTTTACGGTAATTGAAGAGAAAGTTAGGACATTCATAGAGGCTTAGAATCATTACTTTAACTATCTCTGACCTCTAACTCCTGACTTTCAACTCATACCATAGTGAGGTTATACGTATAATTAACAGTAATTTAGCAAGTAATTTATAAATGAAAATGAAAGATTATTGTTTTTTTATCTAAATTCTTTAAAGATTTGATTAAAAAATCTTTCAAAAATAAATAATTTATATTTGTAGCAGGAGTCAGGGTTAAACTTTGGGCAGGAGAATTATTATGAGATTTTATATGTTGAATAGAGCTAGAACCTTAGAGATATTGGCTAAGTGCAATTGATGCTTATTTTTATGATTGTGTGGCGTGCTATAAGTTGATGAAAGGGCATTTATATCGTTTCGCTTTAAAGTTTCTGTAAATAGACCGTTTCAGCGGCAGACGGGTAGAGGAAAAATTAATTGCAGTTCTTATACAGAGAAATGATTTTATAAAAAAATTATTCTGTGCCCCTAAACACATACAAATTTGCCACTAGCTAAACTAGTTCATTGCTGTGGAATTACTGATAAAACGATTACGTAGTACGACGTAGAAACAATTGCAGTAGATCGCCAACTTTGTCTGACCAATGTTCTTGAGGGTAGTGTCCGGCTTCAGGGATTTGGACGAGTTCGACGTTTTTGAGAGATTCGACTGCGTTTTGCGTATCCTGCATTGCCAGCCAAGGATCCTTGATTCCCCAGATAACCATTGTTGGTTGTTGCCACTCGCGCAAGCCTGATTCGATTTCTGCGAGTGATTTTTGGAGTTGAAGATTGCGTACAGTCGCTAAAAGCGATCGCCCTGCTGCCGAACTTTTGAGAAAAGGCTGGCGATACACGTTCAAATCTTTTTCGCCGATTTGATAACGACTGCCACTTTCTAGCGTTCGGTCAACTAAAAGTGGGTCTTGCGTAAGCATATCACCCATAAAGGGCAATCCGAGTTGTTTCAGCTTCCAAGGAAGTTTAGCGCGGGTGGAAATTGGTGCATTAAGAATTGCTAAGCGTTCAATTTGTTGCGGATTGCGTAAGGCATACTGCAAACCAACCGAACCCAAAAATCCTTGTACAACCAAAGAAAATCGCGAAATATCCAGCGCTTGGATAAATTCTGCAAATGCACTGATAAAAGCATCAGGAGTATAGGCGAAATCACGTTTGTCAGGCTTAGCAGACAAACCGAATCCAATCCAATCGGGGGCGATCGCGCGAAATCCTTTATCAGCAAGAGCGGGCATAATTGCCGTCCAGGTGTAGCTTTGGGCAGGAATACCATGAAGTAAAATAACAGGTGGTCGATCGACACCTTGAATTGGTTTATGTTCGCGATAAAACCAATCCAATTTGCCTGCGGTAATTTGATTTTCGGTATTCACGACACCTGACCCTTGCTAAGCTAATTACCATCCGCAGCTGTCATGCTCGACGGATTTTCTAAGATGGCTTCTTGAAACACTGCCAAGTCGAACCAGAAGGTTGTGCCGACGCCAACCTCACTAACTAAGTGTACGCTGCTATGGTGCTTGTCGATAATATTTCTGACAATTGATAGCCCAAGCCCTGTCCCTTCTAGGGTATGAACGCGGTTTTCGACACGGAAGAAGCGACCAAAAATTTTCTCTTGATGTTCAGGATCGATACCCATACCCGTGTCTGAAATCTCAATTCGAACTTTTCCAGGCGATGGTTGTGAATTGAGTCGTGGTAGGCTTTGTTTTTTCGGATTGTCTAGCAAATAAGCACGAATCACCACTTTGCCGCCTGCGTCTGTAAATTTTAATGCGTTACCAACCAGATTTGTAAACACTTGTAATAACAAGTCATAGTTACCAAGTACGGGAGGTAATTTTGGCTCAATTTCCTGAATTAATTCGATTCCTTTATCTTTAGCGTTTAACTGATAGTTACGCAGCGTTTGATCGATTGCTTGCGCTACATCTACCGCATCAAAATGATAGATACGACACGATTCCAAGCGCGACAAATCTAAAACATCATTCACAAGGCGCGTCAGGCGATCCGTCTCATTATTAGCTGTTTGGAGGAATTCGCGGCGCTGTTGTTCGCCAAGTTCTTCGCCGTAGTCGTGTAAAGTTTCGATATAGGTTTTGATATTAAATAAGGGCGTTCGCAGTTCGTGCGAGACGTTACTGATAAACTGACTTTTAGCTTCATTCAGTTCAACTTCGCGCGTGATGTCTTGCACAGTCATCGCAATTCCTTTAAGACTTTCCCGATATTGGTCGAGGACAGTCGTCAATAGAATCCGAATCGTGCGGTTTGTCGGTTGATTGAGCGAAACTCGAAATTCAGCACTTTCGCGTTCGCCTGCAGCAAGTTGATACAAAGGTCGCGTTAACTCCATTTGGAGTACTGGTGGCAGATGATGCAAAATGTTACTTCCAACAACAGGGGCACCGTCCCAGCCGAACATCCGCCGTGCTGTAGGATTAACTAAAATGACCTGCATATTCGTATCGAGTAATATCGCACCATCTGCAATTGTCGAAACAAGGGTTTCAAGCTTCGCTTTCTCGGCGGTTAATTCCTCGATATTCTGTTCTTCATAGCGCTCTAAACGCTCTGCCATTTCATTAAAGCTAAAAATTAACTCTTTGAGTTCGCCACCGACGGGTAAGTCAATCCGCTGCTTAAAATTTCCGGCGGCAATATTTTTGACCCCTACGAGAAGTTCTTTGATTGGTTTGGTGATGTATAGCGCGTTGAACACTGCACCGAGAATCACCATCACCCAAATAGAAATAAACACGGCGATCGTGACATCCCGCGTGAGATTAGATGAAGTGATGACAGTAGGATTGGGATTTGTGCCGATTGCTAGGACACCTAGATACGTGCCGTTGTGCGTCAAGGGAACAAAAACATCAGTGACAACGCCATCGGGCGTGCGATGCTGGCGCACCATAGGTAATTCAGCATTTGCGGCGTAGTCTTCGGGAAGTTGAATGCGACGTTCGATTGTCAGGGAATTTTGGACTTCTGATTCCCAAAAGGGAATGCCAAAGAAGATTTTCCCCGATTCATCCGCATACAGCATATAGCGGACGCTAGAAGTGCTGCTGTAGAAGCGTTGCGAGAACTGGGCAACCTCAGTTAAGTTATTTTCGGCAATTAAGGGGGCGACATTCGATGCCAGCAATAGACCGAGATCGCGACCAAAGCGGGTATCATTAAGACGGGCATCTTGTTGAATCGTGTTGACCGCCCAAAAGGTGAGACCGCTCATAATTAAGGAAACCACCAACGTGGCAGCAGCCATTAGCTTAGTCTGGAGCGTGAACTCTGACCACCAATGGGCGATCGCCTCTCGAATTTTCTTCAGTAAAGCTAGCATCTTATACACTACGTTGTCAGTGGTGGCTTCTGTTAAAACCTAACAACTAAAAATTAACAGCTTTTGATTTGACTCGGTAGCCAATGTCACGCCGATAGTACATTTTCTCGAATTGAATGCAATCAACTCCCCGATAAGCAAGCGCGATCGCTTGTTCGAAATTTTTGCCAATTCCCGTAACACCGAGAACTCGACCGCCATTTGTGACGAGTTGAGTAGCTAGTGGTGAGTGGCTAGTGGTGAGTTTATTTTGCTCATTAGCTTGTATGAGTTTGGTTCCTGCGTGGAAGACGTTTGCGCCTAAAGCTTCTGCCGCATCGATGCCAGAAATGACTTTTCCTTTTTCGTAGCTTCCAGGGTAGCCACCCGCAGCGAGGACGACACAAGCTGATGCACCAGATTTCCACGCGATTGGTGGCATTTGCTCTAATCGCTGTTCTACACAAGCAAGTAATAACTCTGCGAGGGGTGTTTCGAGGAGCGGTAAAATAGCTTGAGTTTCCGGATCGCCAAAGCGACAGTTGAATTCCAAGACTTTAAAATTACCATCAGGGGCAATCATTAAGCCAGCATACAGAACGCCGCGATAGTCAATACCTTTTTGTTTGAGCGTGGCGATCGCTGGCTGTAAAACTTTTGCTTCAATTTCTACCATCAACTCGGACGTGACAACTGGTGTAGGTGCATAAACTCCCATACCACCAGTATTTTCTCCTGTATCGCCTTCACCGATACGTTTGTGGTCTTGTGCAGGTAGTAGCGGGCGAATCGTTAACCCATCGGTGAGTGCTAAAACTGAGGCTTCTTGCCCTGTTAAGCATTCTTCGATAACGACAAATTCATCTTTACCAAATTGCCCTTGAAAAATGGCATCAATTGCCTTGTGAGCCTGTGCTATCGTTTCGGCGACAGTTACTCCTTTTCCAGCGGCTAAACCATCAGCTTTCACCACAATCGGCGCGCCTTGGGCGTTGACATAGTCTTTAGCGGCGGTTGCATGATGAAATACCGCAGCTTTAGCGGTGGGAATCTTGGCTTCTTGCATTAAGGCTTTTGCCCAAGCTTTACTCGCTTCGATTTGGGCGCCAGCACGTGTTGGACCAAAGACTTTAATGCCAAGGCGTTGCAAGTTATCTGTAATTCCCAATGCTAAAGGCACTTCAGGTCCTACAACGACAAGATCGATGTTGTGCGATCGCGCAAATTCACTTATACCAGCAAAGTCTTCAACGCTCAATGGTAGGTTCTGACAGCGTTCTAGAATGGCTGTTCCTCCATTACCAGGCGCACAATAGACTTGTTTAACTTGCGGCGATCGCAACAATTTCCAGGCGAGTGCGTGTTCGCGCCCTCCACTACCTACAACTAAAACTTTCACTTTGATCCTCGCGCCACTGTGGTAACTGGTAATTGCTAACTTTTCATTATCTATATCTATTACTCATTTTCTCTAATTTTTTGCCGCATTAGTAGTAATGCCTAATCTCTCGCTATCCATTACCCACTGCCTTTTGCTGTGCATAAATTGCTTTAAATTGCCTTTGTTGCTGTTTGTGATCGACGATTGGTAGCGGATAGCCGAGGGCTTCTCTTTCGCGGGCTGGAATATCACCACTCAGTAAATATTCAGTGTCTACCGAGCGCAATTCGGGCAACCATTCGCGAATGTATTCGCCTTCTGGGTCAAATTTTTGGGCTTGACTGGCAGGATTAAAGATGCGTACAGGTTTGGGATCCATGCCACTCGATGCACTCCATTGCCAACCACCGTTGTTAGCAGATAAGTCGCCATCAATGAGTCGCTGATAAAAGTATTTTTCGCCTAAGCGCGGATCGATTAACAAATCTTTGGTGAGAAAATTAGCGACAATCATGCGACAGCGGTTATGCATCCAGCCGCTTTCGTTCATCTGACGCATTGCAGCATCGACAATCGGGTAGCCCGTTCTACCTTCGCACCAAGCTTGAAAAAGTTCTTTGTTGTTTTCGTAGGGAAAGTTTTTGAAAGCTGCACGATAAGCTCCGGTTGCGAGTTCGGGGAAGTGATACATGGCGTGTTGGTAGAATTCCCGCCATGCGAGTTCTTGTTGCCAAGCGCGGATACTCGCATCGGTTTCGTCACTGCGGCTATTTTCTAATGCAGCGATCGTTGCTGCCCAAACTGTACGAATACCAATCGCACCAAATTTAAGCGCGGCGCTGAGCTGCGATGTCCCGTTAACGGCAGGGAAATTCCGCTGTTCTTTGTACTCGGCGATCGCTTTATTGCTAAATTCTTCTAACCTTTCTTGGGCTGCTGCTTCTCCAGGCGCAAGCACTAAGTTGCGATCCCAAATAAATCCTAAATCTTTAGCGGTAGGAAGGGGGATTACCCCTGCTTGTTGTGCAATTTCCTGTTCTGTCTCTGTTAAGCCAAGGACACCTTGTAGCGTTGCTACTGGTTCAGCTTTAGGTTTACTACTCCAGTTGCGCCAGAAAGGAGTAAATACAGTGTAAGGCTGGTTCGAACCAGTGCGAATTTCGTCGGGAGAGTGAAGAATTTGATCCCAGTTTTCGTGGAGAACTTGAATTCCTTTTTCCTTTAAGGCTGCGATTATAGCGCGATCGCGTTTTTGCGAATACGGCTCAACATCCCAATTCCAAAACACTGCTTGAGCGTTGAGGGCTGCTGCAAGTTTAGGGATAGCTTGCGTTGGATTGTCGTGTAGAATTAAAAGTTGACTGCCAACTTCAGCATATCGCTGTTGCAAGGCTTGCAAACAACCGATCATGTAAGTCACGCGCACAGCAGCTACATCGTCGCGTTCGAGAATATTGGGATCGAGACAAAACACGCCTACGACTTTTTGACTTTTGTTTCTTGCAGCAACAAGTCCAGTATTATCGGAAATACGCAAGTCGCGACGATGCCAAAATAAAACGAGGTCAGACATTTAATACTTAATACATAGTTCTTTTGTACTAATAGTTTAGATGCTGCGAGTATCAATTAAGTAGGTTTAAATGGTTCGATGGTGATTTTGTCTTGGTAAGGCAGGCTGCAAGGCTACTCTACAAACAATAATTTTTTCTTATAAAAGAGTAGATTCGTAGTGGCGATTGCGTAACGCAGCTCTTAATCAAAATCTGCTTGCCATTCGGGATGGCGATAATGCTCAAATAGCCGCGAGATTTGGGAAGGAACTACGCGAGTAAGGGAAAGCTCTGGAATTTCTTGCTCGTGAAAGAATGCTGCGCCTGCAGTTTCTGTACTTTCTGCGGCATTTCCACCCGTAAGTTGACATTGAAAGAAAAGTTTGTAAACGTGATGGCGTATAGGGGGATGATTGTGACGCGGATGATTGCGATCGTATATTGCTAACAGCTTAACGATTTGTGTTTGATAACCTGACTCCTCATAAACTTCGCGAATGACTGCTTGACTGGGTGATTCTCCGATATCAACCCATCCGCCTGGTAACGTCCAGTATCCGTCTTCGCGTTCTTTCACCAAGAGAATTCGATCGTTATGAAAAACGACGCCTCGGACATCTACTTTCGGAGTTGCATAACCTTCTTCTCGACTAAAAAGGTCGTAAACATAGGTTGGTGTTTCACGAGCATATGTTGCCATAATTTCAGCAGCGATCTGACGTATTTGCTGATATCGCTCGATGTCATAGGGATTTTGAGTATAGGTAATTCCGGTCTGCGCGATCGCCTGTAATTTTTGCGACCATGCTAGCCACTTTAGGCTCATAATTATCTCCTTGCGGTGGTGCTTGGCAACTGAAGTTGCAGCTCAAAAAAACAAAGTCCACCTTTGTGGACTCTAAAATCAGGGTTGTCTCAAATGCTTTACAGAGCAATCTCAGAATATTCCTCCTCTACTCACTTGTATCTTTGCTTTTTCATTATTGATGCTCGATATTAACTAAGAAATGGTTTTGCGAGTAAAAAGCTAGAAATTGATTTGGCATCAACAGCTTCGCCGTCTAAAATTGCTTGTTCTAATTTTTGTGGACTCATTAAAACGATTTCTATATCTTCATCAACATCTTGATGCGGCGGTTCGTCGAGTAATTCTAACTCTTGTGCCAAAAAAGCATAGATAACTTCATCGGAATAGCCTGGCGCTAGAAAAAATTGTCCCAATTTCTGCCATTTATGCGCGCGGTAGCCTGTTTCTTCTTGAATTTCTCGTTGGATTGTCTCGAAAGGTTCTTCATTAAGTTCTACAGTCCCTGCGGGAAACTCTAAAAGTCGTCCTTGAGCTGCAAAACGATATTGTTTCAAAAGAATCAGCTTACCTTCAGGAGTAACAGGTACAGCCAAAGCACCTCCTGGATGACGAATGCATTCCCAGTCTCCTTCGGCTTGATTAGGTAGGCGCAGACGACTCACTTCAAAATCGAATTTACGTCCGCGATAGTAGAGGCGCTGTTTGAGTAGTTGTGGAGGTTCTTGACCTGGTGGCATAAAAAAGGTTAGGAGTGAGAGGTGAAGGCGAGGGTAAATATAGATTTCGTGCTGAGTATACTTTCAATTCAAAGACGAACAATACCAGAACAGTCTACAGCTTGAACGAGTTCGGCGATCGCTTTGCCTGATACAGGATCGATCCAATGCGGGGCTATTTCGGCAAGTGGTACGAGTACAAAGCCCCGCTCGCGCATTCGTGGGTGGGGAATTTGCAAGGTAGGAGTATCGAGAATTAAACCATCATAAAGCAACAAGTCAAGATCGAGCGATCGCGGTCCCCAACGTTCGTGTCGTACCCTACCAAATTCACCTTCTATCGACAGTAGAGTTTCCAATAGCTGCTGGGGAGCCATTTGTACTTTCAATACAGCACAGCCGTTAATAAAGTCTGGTTGTGGAGGACCAACGGCAACAGTTTGATACCAACTTGATTGAGCTACTAAGCTCATATCTGGTGTCGCTGCTAATGTGTCTAACGCAGCTTTGACCGTAGCAAGCGAGTCTCCTAAATTACTACCAAGTGCGATCGCGCATAGCACGTTTGTCGTCAACTTTGATTTTCCTTCAATACATATATTTTTAACTCTAATCGCCTCGTAAAAATTCGCTCAAAGGTATGCTTCAGAACAGAGAAGACCGCGAAATTTGCAAAACCTATAGAGTTTACCTGATTTCTCCCAACTAGAGGTTGGCGCTATTTCTAACCCTACTTAAATCAATTTCAGTTGTTAGAGTAAAAATTGCCCTTATCCATCAAGTCGTAAAATAGGCAAAAGTCACAATCATACTGGGCTGCATTTGAACTGGAGTGAAGCGAGGAAGTAACGTGCCGAATATGCCTTGGTTCAAGGAACAAGACGCGATCAGTAATACTGAATCAGCAAAAAAGAGCAATCCCAGCCATCAGCAACCATCTAGGCAAAAGCAACTTCCCCGCCGGAAGGTTGTCCAAACCCTGAATCCGAGCAAGCAACCCTGGCACCGTCGTCAATCGCTATGGTTAGTAGGTGTCGGTGGAAGTATAATCGCCTTAGGAGGAATCGCAGTTTCCATTGAGCAGAGCTTACCAAAAACATCTGAACTTTTTACTGTAGTCCGCGAAGGGACTCTCACAATTAAAGCTGCTGATGGTACTATTTTGCAACAAACTGGACCTGCAACGCGCGAACAACTCAAATTAGCAGAAATTCCCAAACCATTGATTCAAGCGTTTATTGCTTCAGAAGATCGCCGCTTTTATCAGCACAACGGCATCGATTACCAAGGAATTGCTAGGGCAACAGTGTCTAACTTACGCTCAGCCAATGTTGTGGAAGGCGGTAGTACAATTACACAACAACTCGCTCGGATGCTATTTCTAAGTCAAGAGCGCACGCTGTGGCGCAAGCTGAAAGAAATCCGATTAGCACAGAAAATCGAAGCAAATTTAACAAAAGAGCAGATATTAGAGCGCTATCTCAATTTGGTGTATTTGGGAGAAGGCGCATATGGCGTTGCTGATGCCGCTTGGGTGTATTTTAGCAAATCAGTCGATCGGCTAACGTTACCAGAAATGGCACTGATTGCGGGTTTAGCACCTGCACCCAGTCGCTACTCGCCCGCGATTAATCTTGCAGCAGCGCAACAGCGACGTAACTTAGTTTTGCAGCGAATGCGCGAAGATCGGGTGTTGACTTCTGAAACTGCAACAGATGCGATCGCAACTCCAATTAACCTCAATCCTAGCGCGCCTAAGCGCCTACAAGTCACCGCGCCCTACTTTACGACTTACATTCAGAAAGAACTACCGAAGTACGTTGCACCAGAGGTCATCGCAGCAGGCGGCTTAATTGTGGAGACAACGTTAAATCCCAAGTGGCAAAATGCGGCAGAAACCGCTGTCAAAAACACTGTTACAAATAACGGTAGATGGCAGAACTTTGAGCAAGCGGCGTTGGTAGCGATAAATCCACGCAACGGTGAAATTCGCGCATTAGTCGGCGGTAAGGATTTTGGCAAAAATCAATTTAATCGTGCAACTCAAGCACAGCGCCAACCAGGATCGACATTTAAAGGATTTGTTTATACAGCAGCGATCGCAACAGGTTTATCTCCTTATAAGTCCTACCAAGATGCTCCGTTCATTGTGGAAGGATACGAACCGCAAAACTATAGCCGCGAGTTTCGCGGTTGGCTCACAATGCGCGATGCACTTACAAGTTCCATCAACACGGTTGCAGTTAAAGTAATGATGGATGTTGGCTTCGAGCCAGTGATTAATCTGGCGCGCCAAATGGGTATCAAATCCGAATTAAAACCAATGTACTCGCTAGCGCTGGGTTCGTCTGAAGTTAACTTACTCGAATTGACAAGCGCCTATGGAACGCTAGCAACGCAAGGGATACACGTAGAACCGTACGGAATCCGCCGGGTTCTCAATCGAAGTGGGGAAGTTCTCTACAGTACAACACCTCAACCAAAGCGAGTTTTAGACCCTGGTAGTGCGGCGATTTCAACCTGGATGCTACAAAATGTCGTTCAATCAGGGACAGGACGTCCTGCGTCTTTAAATCGTCCTGTTGCTGGAAAAACGGGAACTTCAGACGAATCGCGCGATTTGTGGTTTGTCGGCTATATTCCGCAACTTGTTGCTGGAGTGTGGCTTGGTAACGATAACAATGAACCAACGTGGGGTAATAGCGGTACTGCGGCGGCGACCTGGCGGCAATTTATGACGGTGGCTGTAGAAGATATGCCAGTGGAAGACTTTCCCGAACGTCCAAGTTTATCAGGGCGCAAAGGTAGTATCAAAGCCCAGCCCATTAAACCCAAGCAAATTTCTTCCGGTAGACTACCGCGATCGCGCCGCGATTTGCTCAAAAGCAATGCTGATTTTAACAACAATCGTCCTCGCCGACGTTATCGCAGGTACCAACAAGAGGTAGTTACCGCCGAACCCACCAGGCGATCGCGTCGTCGCCGTGACGAACGCCCAGCAGCAACCTCTCAAAGAAGTAACAACGCTCCCAGACAATCACCACCATCACCGCAATCACAAGAAAGACTGCGCGAACGCTTACGCAACCTCCGCCAGTCTAGCACCCTGCAAAGCCAAGAGCCACCCACTCAAACCAGTAGACAATCCACAGCGGGGTCTTACGTTGTCCCAACTAAGGAGTAAAGAGGTAACATCGTAATAACTCTATACCCTAACCCCTAACCCTTTCTGCTCCCCGACCTCTGACTTTTAACCTCTCACTGTGGGATCAAACTTGGGGTGGATGTAAGTTATATTGTGTTTTTATACGGTCTTAACAGCAGTATTGACTCACTACAGGAAGAGTAACTATGGAAATCCTCATGCAAGCAACAGCAGCAACAGATAACGTTCCTCACTTTCCCGTTGCTGCTACCGCAGCTATTGTTGTTGGCTTTATCGCTGCTACTACAATTGGTTCGATTGCTTGGTACAATTCGAAGCGCCCCGTTGGTTGGGAAGATAAAAAGCGTCCTGATATCGTACCAGAAGTGAAAAAAGAAGAAACACCAGGTATTGGCGAACCAAAATCCTAATTCTATTTGCTGTTTTCTACTTAGCTTTGGCTACTAACCCAACGCCGGTAGAGCGTTTGAATCCCCTTGAGTACGCTAGAGTAAGCTCCTTGAGGAGAACTGTCTGTTGTGTCTAGTGATTGCAGTTTAGTGAGAAGCCGTGCTTCTTCAGTTGCTACTTCTCCATCGCGGTAAATCAAGCCACTGATAGCTTCTAGCAACTCTTGATAAGCTTCAGAACCAGGGTGCTCTCCTAAATACTCCTTTATCCACTCATAGCATTCTGTTGGCTGCACCGTCTTGAGTTCGTTAAGTAAAGGCTGAATTTCTGGATCGGCAGCCACATCCTTCTCAGTCGCTACTTGATGTAAATATTCTCTTTCTTCAGGCTGAATTCTGCCATCGAGCCAAGCAGCCCCAATGAGGATTTTTACTAATTTTTTGATACTAGCTTTTTCTTCTGGCATATATATTACTAGTCCTTGAGTTTTTCAAATTAGCTAATTCTATCTTTAAAATCCAAACTTATTCTGTTTCTTTCTGTAAGCGAACAATAAAAAAACCGTCCATTGAATGATGATGTGGTAAGACTTGCATCCACCCTGATGGTGTTGCATAAGGAGCACCAATCGAATTGGTCGCAGGAGGCTGAATTCGCCAATGCAAATGTCGAGTCAAGAAATCTTGAACGATCGCTTCGTTTTCTTCAGTATTTAAAGTACAGGTAGCATAGACAAGCACGCCTTTTGGTTTCACCCAAGTTGCAACGCGATCTAAAAGTGCTGTTTGTAAGACCGTAAGTTCTTTAACGGTTTCTGGTGTTTGTCGCCAACGGGCATCGGCATGACGATGAAGCGTCCCTAACCCTGAACACGGAGCATCGAGAAGAACGCGATCGGCAGTATTGACAAATTGAGGAAGGTTACGGCTATCGCCTGGACAAATATGAATTGATTGAAGTTGCAGTCGCGTGATATTTTGCTGAAGTTTTTTTAAGCGCGAGACAGTGCGATCGCACGCCCAAATGGTTCCTGTATCTCGCATTAATTCAGCAATGTGGGTTGTTTTTCCGCCTGGGGCTGCACACGCATCAATAACAACTTCACCTGGTTGCGGATCGAGGATATGGCTAACAAGTTGGGCGCTACTGTCTTGTACCGTCCACCAACCCGCATCAAAACCAGGTAATTTGTCAATTGTCCCCGTGCTACTTGTCAACCTTAAAGCTTGTGGTAGATTCGCAACGCGAGTCACGCCTACTCCTGCGTCTTGCAATGCTGTTGCAACTTTCTCGACAGAAGTACGTAACGGATTAACGCGTAAATCAATTGCTGGAGGATGATTAAACCACTTGCAGAGTTGTTCAGTTTGTACATAGCCGAATTGTTTTAGCCAAACTTCAACTATCCAATCAGGATAGCTGTGTAAAATTCCGAGACGTTTTACAGGATTATCTGGTAGTTTTAAAGGATCTTCAGAGCTTGCTAATCGTAGATATTGACGTAACAAGCCATTGACAAAACTAGCAAGTCCTGAAAAACCGTTTTTTTTCGCTAGATCTACCGTTGAATTCACTGCAGCTGCATGAGGGATGTGGTCAAGATAGCGCAACTGATACAGTCCCAAATGCAAAATAATTCGTAAATCAGGTGGTTGTTGCTGAGCTGTCTTTTTCGCTAACTGATCGATCAAGGCATCAAGCGATCGCTGGCGACGGACAGTACCATAAACTAATTCTGTCACCAAGCGGCGATCGGCACTGCTTAAATTATTTTGACGCAGTACGCGGTCTAGGGCAACGTCAGCATAAGCCCCCCGCTGCACTGAACGGAGGGCGACAAAAGCAAGCTGGCGCGGATTTTCCATATGAGTAGCTAGTGACTAGTGACTAGTAACTAGTGATGGGAGTGATGCTCTCGCAGTTCTGTATGTAACGACTACAGCAACTAGGCTATGGAGGAAGATTTAGCGATCGCTGCTTCCGGTTGCAAAAGTTGTTTGGGCGGTTGTTTTAAGTCCCAGACGATACCAAACCATGACAGCATTACTAAAACGTAGTAACTGATATCAATTTCCCACCAAAAGAAACCTTGACAAGCTGCGAGAGGGTAACGGTGGTGATTATTATGCCAGCCTTCGCCTAGCGTGAGCAGGGCTAACCACAATGAGTTTTTGCTTGATTCTCCGGTTTCATAGCGTTGGCTACCGAAGACGTGACATAAGGAATTAATCGCAAACGTCGTGTGATAGAGAATCGTTGTGCTGACAAAGAAACCCCAAAATAATCCTAACCAACCATAAGCAAAGTAACAAACAACCGCAAGCAGGATAGGTGGTATAAAGTGATATTTTTCGAGCCAAAGCAGCTCAGGGTAACGAGTTAAATCTTTTACCAGTTTCTCATTATATTCGTCATATTCTGGAGACAGTACCCAGCCTACGTGTGACCAGTAAAAACCTTTTTTTTCAGCTGAATGGATATCTTCATCAGTATCAGAGTATTTGTGATGGTGGCGATGTTGTGCCGCCCACCAGACGGGTCCTCGTTGTCCAGCGGTTGCACCTAAAAAACCTAGTAAGAATTGAAATAGACGACTGGTTTTGTAGGCGCGATGCGAGAAATAGCGATGGTAGCCGCCAGTAATGCCAAATTTACGGACGACAAATAGTGCAACACACATCCAGATTGCTATAGAATCTACACCTAGCCAAAAGACTGCAAGGCAAGCAATATGAATCCCAATGAAAGGTAAAGCTGCGTAATTGAATTTTGAGCGATCGGGCATACAGAATTTCCTGTTTGGATTGCAGACAGCACGTATCCTTTCCTCAAGCCACTATGACAACTTAATAAAATTGACATGACTTAGCAGTCTGTGATACGGTTTGCCAATTGACAATCTTACAATCCATAGGGTTCTTTGTGCCTGTACATTAGGGCTGTTTATCTTTTGGTATAGTTTTAGATGCCATTCGCGAATCTTAAATTACTCAGCAAACATTTCAGCTAGGATGTTAAGAACTGCTCGTTGCGCTTCTAAGCTGATCTGCCCTAAATGTTTGAGCGCGGATTTTGTCAATAGTACAAATGCGATCGAGAACAATCTGTCCATCTTTGTCTTGAAATTGACAAGTCACGCGTGTTGGAGCTTTACCTTTCGATTCCACAGAGTCGCACTCACATCGTCTAAAGTATCATCTTTCTGTTTTGCCATTGTTGAGAATGCCTCGTTCCACCTTAGACAGATCGCTTGAGCTAAACGAATAGCTAAATGAGCGTCCTCCAGTTTGATTTCAACAGCAGCGATCTAGGAATGCGAATTCCTTGAAAGTTACCGATTCGCACTATACGAGTTTTGATAGCTGTACCTATAATCTTGATTTTGAGTAACTACGTTGTACGTACAAACTAATTTACAGTTTTACAGTTATGAAATTGCAAAATATTGCAAAATCGATAACTCTAGTACAAGTCAAACCAACTCTCATGTATCGTTGGGTAAAGATAGTTATGTCTCAATGCTTCTTAACTCATGACATCAGTGACTACCCAAGCCAAGCACAAAAAAGCTAAAGCCTTAAAATCATCAAGTCGTCGCCCTGCCAAAGATCTTTGTAGCGAGTGCGGGTTATGCGATACATATTATATTCATTATGTCAAGGAAGCATGTGCATTTCTTAATCAACAAATTGCAGAATTAGAGACGCGATCGCACACTCGCGCACGCAATTTAGATAATCCTGACGAACTTTACTTCGGGGTTCATCAAACGATGATGGCGGCGCGTAAAACTGAACCGATTCCTGGGGCGCAGTGGACAGGAATTGTGAGTTCTATTGCAATTGAAATGCTTAATCGCGGCGTAGTTGAAGGCGTGGTCTGCGTGCAAAATACCAAAGAGGATCGCTTTCAACCAATGCCGATTATTGCGCGTACTGTGGAAGAGATATTAGCAGCACGAGTGAATAAACCGACACTATCGCCGAATCTTTCCATCTTAGAACAAGTGGAACAATCAGGGATGAAGCGGTTGTTAGTTATTGGTGTTGGGTGTCAAATTCAGGCTTTACGAGCGGTAGAGAAGCAATTAGGCTTAGAAAAGCTGTATGTGTTAGGAACTCCTTGTGTAGATAACGTCACCCGCGCTGGGTTACAGAAATTTTTAGAGACAACGAGTCGTTCGCCTAACACGGTCGTACATTATGAATTCATGCAAGATTTTCGGGTACACTTCAAGCATGAAGATGGTTCAGAAGAAACTGTGCCTTTCTTTGGTTTAAAGACAAATCAACTGAAAGATGTTTTTGCCCCTTCGTGCATGAGTTGCTTTGACTATGTAAATTCGCTTGCCGATCTTGTTGTTGGTTATATGGGTGCGCCGTTTGGTTGGCAATGGATTGTGGTACGAAACGATCGCGGACAAGAAATGCTGAACTTTGTGCAAGATCAGCTAGAAACACAACCTGTAATGTCAAAAGGCGATCGCACGGCTGCGGTACAACAAAGTATCCCCGCTTATGACAAAGGCGTGACACTACCAATGTGGGCTGCCAAACTTATGGGAGTTGTGATTGAAAAAATAGGTCCTAAAGGTCTGGAATACGCCAGATTTTCGATTGATTCGCACTTCACGCGCAATTATCTCTACGTCAAGCGCCATTATCCGGAAAAATTAGCTGCACACGTCCCAGAGTTTGCTAAGCGGATTGTCAATCAATACAAATTACCAGAATCTTAATTAATTTTGTATTTGTTGCTACTTACATTTTAAGCAACTTAAATATTTGTTGCAGAAAATAACGCAATTACAGGAGTATCAATAAAATTGACCTGGCGTATAAATTAAAGTCAATACTTTATTGATATGTTAGGTGTGAGACAGGGCTTTAACAAGGCAATGTTGCTATCATTTACTACCTTTTTGTTAGTGAGTCATGCAGCAATTGCTAAAGCAAATAATGCTCCTCAAGCGTTACGTTCTGATGTTAAAGTACGCAACATTATGTATACTTTAGCAGCATCTCCTTCAGTGCGAATTGCTAAAGATCCTAGAAATAATCAGCTTTATTATTTAAAGCGAAATGGTGAAATATATCGAGTTAATTTAGCTACTTCCCAAAGCCAACTTGTTTATAGCCGTAAAGATCATCAATTAAGTGACACTCAAGGAATGGCAATTGGGCGAGATGGTGCTATCTATTTAGTAGGAAATACGAATTTAACTAACAGCTTGACAAAAGCAACAATTGTTAAAGGTGTAGTGTCTGGTACTGGCGATCGCGTATGGTCAATTTTAGCGGAAACAGCAGGATACCCTAAAAGCAATACAGCATACGACCATGGTTTTAATGGTATTGTTGTTGGTCCTGCAAACAAATATATCTACGTAAATAGTGGTTCTCGGACTGATCATGGAGAAATCCAATCTGCTAATGGACAATTTCCTAACACTCGTGAAGTAGGATTAACAACCTGCATCTTTCGCCTGCCTGCGAATGGTAAAAATATTTTCCTCCCGAATAATCGACAAATTTTAAAATCAAAAGGCTACGTTTTTGCCGAAGGTATCCGCAATACATTTGATATGGCTTTTGCTCCTAATGGAGATTTATTCGGTGCAGAAAATGGTCCAGATCGCGATATGCCAGAAGAATTAAACTGGCTACGTCAAGGTCATCATTATGGTTTTCCTTGGCGGATAGGAGGAGCAGATAATCCTCAACAATTTCCTAATTATAATCCTAGTAAAGATCGCTTGTTAAATCCTGTTTTTCATGCAGTTAAGCGAGGTTTTTATCATAACGATCCGACTTTTCCCAAAAAACCTAATAGAACTTTGACAGAACCCATTCCTAATTTTGGTCCTCATGCAGATAGTTTTCGCGACCCTCAAGATGGAAAAGTTAAAGATGCTAGCAATTTAGGAAGATCGCTGAGTACTTTCACAGCTCATCGTTCTCCTTTAGGATTAGTTTTTGATACTCAAAAGGCGCTGAGTTCTGAGTTTCAAGGCAACGGTTTTATGTTGAGTTGGACAAAAGGCGGTGCTCATAACGTTTCTGGTTATGGTCCTTTTAGAGACTCTAGTGCAGATTTACTTCATTTGAAGTTGACAAAAATAGGAAATACAAACTATAAACTAAGTGCTAGAAGAATTGTAAGCTCTTTTCAAAATCCAATTGATGCTGAAATTATCGGCAACAAAATTTATGTTTTAGAATACGGTGGAAGTCAAGGAATTTGGGAGATTACTTTACCAGCAAAAAAATGAAAAGACTTTTGAGTTTAGCCGTCTTGCTGTAAATGAGATAAGATGACATCATAAATATCTACCGCGTCTAAAGAAGTTGATGGTAGTAAGTTAGTTGCATGAGTGGCTAATAGTGGTGCTTCATCAGTAGATTTGGGAAGTCGTCCGTGCGAACCTTTAACTAAAGAAGCGTCTAAAGGAATAATATCCATCAAGGTACGAAATCCGAGTTGTTTTTGTAGCAAAATTTTTGCAACTTTCAACTGTTGCCAGCGAATTGTTGGATCGACAAATAATTCTACAGGATCGTAGCCGGGTTTGCGGTGAATATCGACCGTACGAGCAAAGTCTGGAGCTTTGTTGTCATCGAGCCAATAGTAATAAGTAAACCACGCATCAGGGGCAGCAACAGCAACTAATTCACCAGAACGTGGATGATTTAAATGATACGCTGCTTTACCTTCTGCACCTAAAACAAAATCAACTCCTGGTACTTGTTCGATTAGTTGTTGTAAGTCTGCAATTTTGGTGCGATCGCTAATATAAATATGCGCAATTTGGTGATCGGCAACGGCGAAAGCTGTACTTGCGCCTGGAGCTAAAAGTTCTCTGCCAAGTTCTTCGCGAATAGCTAAATAACCATGTTCGCGCAAAACTCGATTTAAGGAAACAGCGCGGTTTACAGGAGTAATCCCATATTCAGAAAGAACAATGACTCTAGCAGAACGCGATTCGTAGAATTGAATTAAGTCTTGACATACCGCGTCTATTTCTTGCAAGTCACGCGCGATCGCACCTATTTCTGTTCCTACCCTTTGTAAGCAGTAATCTAAGTGTGGTAGATAAACGAATGTTAGCGTCGGCGAAGACATTTCTTCAACGGCGATCGCAGCTTGTGCAATCCACTGCGTCGAGCGTATAGTTGTCTTTGGTCCCCAGAACTCAAATAAGGGAAAAGTTCCCAAACGTTTTTGCAACTGAAATCTTAATTGTGCAGGTTGCGTATAAATATCAGGAATTTTTCTGCCATCTGCGGGATACATCGGGCGCGGCGTGACCGAAATATCAACAGAGGAGTACATATTGTACCACCAAAAGAGATTCGCGCAGGTGAAACTAGGGTTTAAAGCGCGTGCCGCTTCCCAGATTTTTTGTCCTTGAACCAGCTTATTCGATTGTCGCCAAAACTTCACCTCACACTCGTCACGGAAGTACCAGCCATTGGCAACAACGCCGTGACCTTGAGGATACTTACCCGTTAAATAACTTGCTTGTACTGAACACGTTACTGCTGGTAATACGGGATTAATAGCTGCTATTTGTCCTGAGGCTACCCACTTTGATAAGAATGGCGCGTGTTTTAATAAACTAGGCGTTAATCCGACTACATTGAGAACTACGGTTTTGTGCATAAGACAAATTCTTTTATACTTAACGCTTATGACTTAGCGGTTGAAACCGCAGCTAAAAAATCAAATCCTGTCTTCGCAGGTTTCTGCAGACTTGGTATGTTAAGCAGTGATAGAAGTCGCTAGCTTTTGCAGTACCCATTCGTATTCTCGTTGAATTGAGGCGAGTAAATCGAGTTTCATGGCAGGTGGTAGTACATCCCAGGTGTAAGTTTCAATTTCTAAATGCTGACATGGTTGTTTCTCTATTAGGTTAAGAACATCAACAATATCATCCTGCGTAGATTGCAGCGTTTGATAATCTTGAATAAAAATAGGAACGTGAAAATGCGTTCGCCACTCTTGGGCGGTTGATTGTGCTAGGTAGGGTAATGCTGTGCTTAGATCGGGATAGTGGTGTAATGCACCATTACGCGATCGCGCGATAACTTGGTGTAGATATGTCGACTCGGCAAAGGAACTTAGTTTATCAGCGATAACTTGACGTTGGGTAATTTCTTCTGGTAAAAAAACTCGAATTGCGGCACTCAGTTGAATTTTACCAATAGAAATTCCTGCGGTTTGTAGACGTGTAAAAACTGATTGAGGTTTTTCGTACTCTACTGCAAAATGACAAGTGTCATAGCAAACGCGGATGTGTTCGCGTAACAGTGCTTCTGCACTAGTTTGAGAGATTCCTAAATTTTCTGTAAGATAGCTACCACCAATTGGTAATAGCCAAGAGTCAAAAAAATTAATGACTTCTGCTGTATTTTCGATTAATCCGTCCGGTTCAGGTTCTAAATCGAGATGTAGCAATTTTCCCGTTTGCTCGCGAATGCGGCTCATTTCTGCGGCGACGGTGGCTAGGTTACGAGTTGCATTTTTGAACGCATCATCTGTGCTAGCTTGTACAAACCAAGGTTTGTAAGACAAGGGTAGGGTAGATATTCCGCCATCGATACCTGCAGGTAATAACGTTGCGAGAATCTGAGTCAAATTTAATGTGTAATCGAGACGATCGCGCGATCGCCAATCGGGTGCATAGACTTTATCTTTGACGACTTGGTGATGAAATCCTCCGTAAGGAAAACCATTTAAGGTAAAGACATATAAGTTATTTTGCTGCAACCACGTTTGAAATTGAGCAAGGCGATCGCTTTCTAGCAATTCCCTGGCGGCTAAAGCTGCTAAGCGCAAACCAATCCCAAAAGGTTTGTCCGGTGCTAGCCTAGCTTTAAGTTCAGGAATATACTGCTCTAAATTCGCAAACACATCCTGCCAAGATTCCCCAGGATGAACATTTGTGCAATACGTCAGGTGAATATTTTTCAGTTGCATCTTTGATTGGATTTTTTAACCTTTAACAGCAGTTGAAACCGCAACCACATCAAGGAAACCTATCTTCACAGATTTTATGTCTTGGTATCATTTGTAGCGGTGAATTTATTCGCCAAGCTTGTTGTAACGTTGCAATAGCGCGATCGCGCGTTCATACATCAATAAATCAACGCGATGCACTTCAACGCCTTTACCGATTTTTTCTAGCAGCATCAGCGTTAATTCTCCCCCTAAGTGTTCTTGAAACTCCTGCAATCCTCGGAAAATACAATTAGGATGTTCGAGTTGATGCAATTGTGCAGCTAATTCTGGAACGTATAAACTAAACCCTAATGCTTGGAGTGTCTCTAAAATCTGCTGCCAATCTGACTTAGTAAGTAATCCAATTAAATAAGAATAGGTGCTATCCAACGCAATTCCAATCGCAACAGCTTCGCCATGACGTAGGTTGTAATTTGTCAGATGTTCGAGTTTGTGAGCTACCCAATGTCCAAAATCTAAAGGGCGTGAGGAACCTTTCTCAAACGGATCGCCGCTCGTGGCAATATGCTCTAAGTGCAATTGAGCGCAGCGATAAATTAACTGTTGCATTACCTGCAGATCGCGTCGTGCAATCTTCTTTGTATGAGTTGTAATGAAATCGAAAAAATCTGAATCTTTAATTAGTGCAACTTTCACAGCTTCAGCAATTCCAGAACGCCAGTCGCGGTCATCCAGCGTTGTGAGAAAATCAAAATCGTTCAATACTGCGAATGGTGGGGCAAAAGTTCCCAAGAAATTTTTCTTGCCAAAGGCATTGATGCCATTTTTGACACCGACGCCCGAATCATTTTGCGCCAATACTGTTGTGGGAACGCGAATCAAACGAATTCCTCGATGTGCAGTGGCTGCGGCATATCCTGCCATATCTAATACTGCACCGCCACCGATGGCGACGACATACGAATGGCGACACAATCCAGCACGATCGATGATTTGGTGAAGGTGTGCGACTAATTGAGGATCGTTCTTGGCTGCTTCGCCACCAGGGACGATCGCTGGCGGCTTAACAAGTATTAATGCATCGCGATAAAACTCAGCATAGGTAGCTAATTTATCGAGTAGTGCAGGGTGATGATGCAATAAACCTGCGTCAATGACTGCTAACACTTTTTTTGGACTATTCTCAGCAGTAAGAACTTGTGCGAAAAGAGGATTATCTAACTCGAACAGCCCTTTTGTAAAATGAACGTCGTAATTAAATGTCACAGGCACGCATTGCTTGAGCGAACGCACGTTAGATGCACCTTTTATCCCAATTGTCATAATCGTGATGAAATTAAGTAACAGCAAAAATTCGAGCTAAGCTTAGTGAAATAGGCAGTAAACCTAAAACTAGCAAGCCGTAGAGTAAACCTGCAAAACCTGCGGCGATCGCGGCGTCTAAAACGATCAGCGACAACACACCTGCTTTAACTGCGGTACGAATATTTTCCGGAGTTGCTTCGCGCCAGGCTTGCACAAAAGCGGGAATAACACGCCAAGCAAATAATGCAACAAACGGTAAAGTGGCAAGTGTTTGATATTCTGGCAATAGTTCTAGCGTTAAAACTCCACTGATAACTCCTGCAATCAGTAGCAATGCTGCAATTCCAGTTTGGTGATTTCCCCCGCGAACTTCACCTTGGCTAATCGCGGTAATCGCAGCAATATAAGCAATCGGAATTAATGCTAAAAACCACAGGTGTTCTACTACCGCCGGTACTGCACTCACACCGAGTAGCAGATTACCGCCGCGACAGACTCCCATATTAATGGGACCAAAAACGACATAATGTTTGCTAAATGCATCGTAAACAAGCGCGGCAATAGCAACTGTCACAGCAATGACAAGGCTTGTTAGCGAAACTTGGGCAGCTGCAATAATACCAATAATCAAGAGAAAAGTGCCTAACGCGATCGCATTTTGTTTAGTAATCCTACCACTAGGTATCGGTCGCTCTGGGCGTTCGCGCGCGTCTAACTCCGCATCAAAGACATCATTAAAAACAACGCCACCACCATACAAACCACTCGTTGCGAGTAACAGACAGATCAATGGCATATTGACTTGTGACGATAGTACTGAACCAGATGCTGCAAACCCGACTAAAATATCTGCCCAAGCCGTGATAATATTCGCAGGGCGCATGAGTTGCAAATAAGCCCAAATCTTTTGGCTTTTCGCTGCTTGCAACATGAGTATCTCTCTCAATGGTAATGGGGGTAATGGGTAATTGGTATGAGTGATTAGTTACTAGTCACCCTTCACCTGGAATGACCATTTTGTTAACACTAATCAACCGGATTTGATACAAACGCATTTCTTACTCAATTAAGATTTGATCGCGGCTAGTTTCAACGACAGGAGTTTGTCCGCGCAAGACTGAGTTACCGTAGTAAAGTTCGCGTTGATCGATGGTTGATGTTAGCCAGTCACTTTCACTAAATTGATTGCTTTGGCTGTATGCTGCGAGGGCGTTTTCGTAACATACTGCCCTAACTTGTGCTTCAGGAATTCCGCGCTCTAGCATCAGTTGTGCGGTTTTCGGTACAGCGAGCGGATCGCTTACGCCCCAATCGGCGCTACTATCGACAATAATGCGATCGCACCCGTACTGACGGACAATTTCTACCATCCGCGCGTTACCCATTTTAGTATGTGGATAAATTGTAAACGCTGCCCAAAAACCGCGTGCCAAGACTTCTTCTACTGTTTCTTCGTTGTTATGGTCAATAATCACCCGTGATGGTGCTAACCCATATTCAATACAGCGATCCATGCTGCGGCTAGCACCAGTTTTTTTGTTGCGATGCGGTGTATGAATCAACACCAACATATCAAGTTCTTGGGCGAGTTCAAGTTGTTGGCAAAAGTATTTATCTTCCGCTGGCGTCATATCATCGTAGCCAATTTCGCCAATCGCCACGACTCCTTCTTTACACGCGTACAGCGGCAATAGCTCCATGACTTGTGCGGCTAAAGCTTCGTTATTCGCTTCTTTGGGATTTAAGCCAATCGTACAATAGTGTTGAATCCCAAATTGACTGGCGCGAAAGCGTTCCCAGCCCACAAGACTACTAAAGTAATCTTTAAACGAGCCGGCACTTGTACGCGGTTGTCCTAACCAAAACGACGGTTCAATGACGGCGACAACACCGTACTCGCGCATCACCATGTAATCGTAGGTTGTCCGCGAAATCATGTGGATATGAGGGTCAATGAACATCATAAGCTAATGGGTAATTGATCGAATAAAGTGCGAATTATCATACATCAGCACCAAGGCGATCGCGGCTAAAGCGACTCCATGTCAAATCGCCGCGACCAATTGCTGCTTGTAGATGAGGATAACAGGCGAGTAATTTTTGCGCTTGTGGTAATGGAGAATGCGCGCATGCTAAAGCGGCGGCTTCTTGCTGCACAATGTCATTTGTTTGTAATACTTTTGCTAAAGCTTGTAATTCGCCCTCAGAATACCCAACGAAGCGCCATAGTTCAGGTGTGACACTGCGTTTGGCTGCCCAACGTTCGCGGGCATAATCAACCAACATTTTTGCTAACTCTGGGTTAGCGCGGCGATCGCTATCATGAATAAGATACAACGGACTACCGACAAACACTGCTTTGAGGATCATTTGATTCCAAGCAAGATCGTCAAAATAGTCTGCTGGATAAGGATTGCGTAAGGCAACTGCATTGAATACGCTTGTCATATTACTGCGTACTCCTTCTGCAGCTCTTGCACAGTGCTTTTCTGGATGAGGCAACAATGGTAAACTTTGATACAGCGCTACTAACTCTCGCACGTCCGCAGTTGTAAAAACTTGTTCGAGTATCCAAAGATATTTCTCGACGTCTGTATGTGGCAAAGACAACACAATCAATGTTCGCCCTGCTTGATCGACACTCCAGTGTTGAGGATTCCAACCTGGGCGAATTGCTGCAGCTGCGCGTAAATCTTGAGTAGATAAAGTTAATTGCTGCTTACCCAGGTATCGAGGAACTGCGCTAAATGCTGTATAAAAAAGTCGCTGCGCCGCTCCTTGACTAATATAGTTGGTTTTTTCTTCTAGCCAATTTAACGCTTCGCGAGAAATCTGCCTAGATAAGCAGTTATGTAGCAATTGAATTGCCTGAGTCACATCGCAGTTAGTTCTCAAGTTCATACAATTTATTTAGTTAATCAATATCTAGATTCTTGCGAAACTATGTTTTTGTGACATCTGCAACCGACTAACGGCTTTCCATTCTGCTAGGCTCAAAATAATAAAATTGTCCTTTCCCGAGAAAAGTTTTGCCCGCACAAAACCATACCTAAAAAGTCTTGCCTTACCAATTTAGAATGATTCTGCTGGATATTGTGCGTTTTAGCAACCTTCGATGTTGATGCTAGAGATAACTCGGTGTTGGAAAAACTGAATTGTACAGAACCTGTTTGCAGGCGAATCGTAACCCATCTGTCTTAATCATTCTTTACTTAACAAACTTATACTGGAATTTTTAGTATAAGGCAATCCCTTTTGCGAGCGAAATTAAGTGTTTATACTAATAAAAATGGTAGCAGTACACAATCAGCTTCTGTCTTTAGGTTGATACTAGACGTACTCCTTTTCAGCAAAACAGGACTGCAATTGTAAGGCGCTATATGAGAAAGCGATCGCTAGTATCAAGATTTTACGGCGAAAATTGTTAGCGAAGCGGATTCATATCGTTGAACCTTTGGGAAGACACCCCCAAAAAGGTCAACCGTATATAAGACGACTGTACCTGTAAGATTCATAACACGTTTGTTGTGAAATATACGGAATTCCACAGTGGTTTAATCGTTTGAACTGAGATCGCAATGCATTTGTGATTTACAATTTACACCAAAAGAACTTGCATAATTTTTTTGTTTGCTGCTGATAAATAGGTAGTCAATGCGTTGCGGAGTAACAGCCTTTACTACTAGCAGCCAAAATAGTCGTTGCATTAAATTTATGCTTGGGACTTATCGCAATCAAATACGTAGAAGTATGTCTAGATTTGTTGACAATTCACTTTATTGCTTCTTTATTGCTTTAGAAATAAATCATTTTCAATATGTTAAAAGGTAGTTATTTTAATAATCTACCTAACTTAAAGTAGGAAATAACATCAAAATTTGCTGGCGGGCAATTAAATTTAAATCCTACTTACATATAACATATCTCTTATGAATCAGTTAGAAGCAAAAATACGTGAATTAGTTACAACAACTTGTAAATATAAACCCAACAGTGTCGAGCGGCAGCAAGGTTTAACAAAGATTGTCCGCATGATAGTTAAATCAGGGAAACTTTGGAAAGATAATTCTCTATATTATGAAGATGCACTCCAGAAAACTTGGCTTTATTTTTGTCGTAATTTATGTGAAGCAAATACAGGAGAAAAGTATGACCCAAATCGCAGTAGTGTAATTACTTGGTTAAATGCTTACTTGAGGCGAAGGTTGCAAGATTTCCGTGAAGAAGAATATGAAACTCGCTCTCGGACAGCCTCTGGCAAAACTGTAAAAGAAGGTGAGGTAACTGATCTGATTGCTGCCTTACCAGCTCCACCTGATATTCCACCAATTTTAGAAATGACGATAACTTGGGCAAAAGCTGACACTGATGGAGAGTTACGCCGCATTCATATCCAAGGATATCCGCACGTAAATTGTCAAGTGTTAATACTCCGAAGGTTACCTCCGGAAACAAGTTGGGAAAACTTATCAGAAGAGTATGGTATCTCAGTTTCAACTTTAACAAGTTTTTATCGCCGACAATGCCTTCCTCGTTTACGTAAATTTGGTGAAATGCAAGGTTATTTATAAAGGATTGATTGTGAAAACTCATTCCTAGAAATAATGAGAAGACGTATCAACTCGTAGAGTTAAGGAATTGATATGGACTCACAAAAGAAAATGAACTATAGAAAATGACTAAAAACATGCAGCAACTACAAAACTTTTTTCTACCTTTACCAATTACCGAAGCAGCGCGAGAGACTGCCCAAAAATTTACTCAGCAAGTAGAGTTTTGCCCAAAAAAAGCAGAGCAAATAAGGCTGAACACGCTGGCAGTTTGTGCCGTAAACAACTATTTAAACATGATGGGGATCGACACAAATATTTCGGCAGGTGACAGTTGGAATCCAGTTTTACGATTGTGTGCGGATATTGCTGACTTAGAAGTTTCAGGAATTGGGCGCTTAGAGTGTCGTTGGGTGCGATCGCCTGCAAAGCAATGCGATATTCCACCAGAAGTGTTAGAAGATCGCGTTGGGTATGTTGTCGTGCAGTTTGACGAAGCACTCCGCGAGGCGACGTTATTGGGATTTACACCGCATGCGATCGCGCATTTGCCCATAGATGAATTGCAACCCCTCGAAGACTTACTGGCGCACCTAGCTCAACTCAAACTGAAAACTGCTGAAAATCAGCAACAAGTGGTGCGATTAAGCCAATGGTTCGATCGTCTGTTTGAGACAGAATGGCAAAGCGTTGAAACAATTTTAGGGCAAGCCCGCGCCAACTTAGCCTTTAGTTTTCGCCGGTCTGATACAGTCACAGGCGGAAGTGGCGAGAATCGCGAAGAGCGTATCCGCCGTGCTAAGTTGATCGATCTTGGAATGCAACTTGCAGGTCATGCGGTTGCGTTGATAGTCGAATTGCGAGCGCGCTCGGAGCAAAAAGTTGATATCTTACTACAAGTCCATCCTGCAGGCAGTCAAATTTATTTACCACCGCAACTGCAGCTAGCTGTTTTAGATGCTGCTGAGCAACTTTTCCTTGAAGCTCAAGCAAGAAAAGCCGATAATTATATTCAATTACAGTTTAGTGGGAAACCTGGAGAAAAGTTTAGTGTCAAAGTAGCGCTTGGTAACGTCAGTATTACGGAAAATTTTATTATTTAATTTCATCTTTGCGCCCGCAGGAAGATAGTTGTGGCTAAGTTAGTTGTCTTAAAGGTAGGCGAAGGAAGCTTTGAGCAAGGATTCCCTGTCACGATGCAAATTGGAGAAGAAGGCGATGCTCCAGCGGTTCAAACTTTAGGTAAATTGCCACCTGCTCCTGAAATTCCGCAGTATTACAACTGCTGGCAATCAGCGTATCTTTGTTTAGGACACTCTACCCGCCTCGAAGCAAAACCCGTTCAAGTCACGAATGTTTCAGTAATAGAGGATTGCTGGCACGCCGTACAAATCTTACGCAACCGTTTAAATAGCTGGATACATTCTGAATCTTTTCGAGCAATTCGGGAAAAATGGTTGGAAAAATTATCGCCATCAGATGAGATCCGCGCGATTTTACAAACCGAAGACTTACTTTTGCAACGATTACCTTGGCACTTCTGCGATTTCTTCGAGCGTTATCCCAAAGCAGAACTAGCTCTTAGCGCCCCGGCGTACGAGCGCGTCAAACAAGTTTCTCAACCTAAAGACAAAGTTGCCATCCTCGCAATTTTAGGCGACAGCACTGGAATTGATACCCAAGCAGATCGAGCTTTATTAGAAAAATTACCAGGAGCTATGGTGCAGTTTTTGGTGGAGCCACAGCGCCAAGAACTTAACAATCAACTTTGGAGTCAGGGTTGGGATATTCTCTTTTTTGCAGGACATAGTTCAAGTTTGGTCAATGGAGACGGTCGGATTTGTCTTAATCGCACCGAAAGCTTATCGATTAGCGATCTAAAGTACGCGCTCAAAACCGCTGTTGCGCATGGGTTAAGGCTAGCAATTTTTAATTCCTGCGATGGTTTAGGATTGGCGCGCGAACTTGCTAACTTATATATTCCACAAGTGATTGTGATGCGCGAACCAGTACCCGATATAGTCGCGCAAGAGTTTTTAAAGAATTTTCTGTACGCCTTTGCGGGTGGACAGTCTTTTTATTTATCAGTCCGCGAAGCACGCGAACGACTCCAAGGCTTAGAAGATGAGTATCCGTGTGCTAGTTGGCTACCTGTGATTTATCAAAATCCTGCAGAAACACCACCACTATGGGCAGCATTGTCGCGCTCAGTGAGTTTTGACAGAAGCGACAACAATCAAAGTCACCAGCGATCGCGCAAAAGAATTGGTTGGCAACATCTCTGGAGAATGCTGCTGACGAGTAGTTTAGTAACAGTTGCAACATGGGGAGTCCGATACTTAGGAGCATTTGAGTCACTCGAACTCAAGGTTTTTGACCAATTTATGCGCCTGCGCCCGCACGAAGCAACGGATCCGCGATTGTTGGTTGTTGCAATTACCGAAGAAGATTTCAAACTACCCGAACAGAAAAATCGCACAGGCTCGCTATCAGATCTAGCGCTAGCAAAACTTCTAGAGAAATTAGAGCAGTACCAGCCCCGCGCGATCGGCTTAGATATTTATCGCGAAGAAGAGGTGAATCCTCAATTCAAAGATTTAGCGCAATATATGCAACAGAGCGATCGCTTTATTGCGGTGTGTAAAATTAGCGAACCAACCGCAAAGGAAGATCCCAGCGTTGCGCCGCCGCCCGAAATTCCCGAAGCGCGTCAAGGCTTTAGCGATGTTGTGCTTGACCCTGATGGCGTTCTGCGGCGATATCTTGTCGCAGTCAATCCGCATCCTGCTTCAATATGTAGCGCGCCATATGCCTTCAGCACGCAACTGGCGTTTCGTTACTTAGCGGCTGAAGGTATTTTCCCGCAATGGACATCGCAAGGACATTTACAGTTAGGTAACGTTATTTTACCGCGTTTACAACCACATACTGGTGGTTATCAAACGATTGACGCAGCTGGCTTTCAAATGCTGCTCAACTATCGTTCTTACCGCTCGCCAGAGGATATTGCCAACAAAGTGACTTTAACCGAGGTTTTACAGAATCGAGTGAAACCTGATGATGTTAGAAATAGAATTGTTTTGATTGGTGTCACTGCCCCAAGCGCAGGTGATTATTTTGCGACACCTTATAGTACGAGTGGAGGAGCATATCAGAAAATGGCAGGCGTGTTTGTCCACGCACAAATGGTCAGTCAGATTTTGAGTGCTGTCCAGAATCAGCGACCATTATTATGGGTGTTACCCCAAGGTGGGGAATTTTTATGGATTTGGGGATGGGCAATTCTCGGTAGCGTGCTGGCTTGGCGCTATCGTTCAGTACTACATCTAGAGCTAGCGCTAGCAATTACTATGCTCGTACTATACGCGCTGTGCTTTGCACTTTTGGCGTATCAAAGCTGCTGGATGCCTTTTGTACCATCAGCTTTAGCATTGATAGCAACTAGCACGGGTGTTGTCGTTCAAAATGCCTCGCAAAAACAGGGACAAAGTACAGACCTCTACGCAAGGAGTAATTAAATTATGGTGGTAGTGCGGTTTTGTCAATTTGCCCTACTGGGGTGTCTTGTTCTTGGCTTACTCCCCGCAAAAGTTCACTCGCTTCCCCAAACTAACGCTAAAGAAGTCTTAGCAACTGCAACAAGACTCAACTTCGTTCCGCCTCCACCTCCAGCAGATATTGGCATTCCAGGCGATCGCACAGGTGCTGGAAGGCGCGGCTGTATCGCCAATAGCTCTGCAATACCTGATAAACAGCTAACCGCCATAGTCCCGATCGCCAAAGCTGCAACAGGCGTTGATGTAGTGTGGGGAATGACAACTGCTGAGCATCCTACATTCTGGTTTTACGTTCCTTATCGCGCTCAGGACGTCCATGCAGCGAAGTTTGTTTTGCGTGCAGCCGACAACCGAATTGCTTATCAAACCGCAGTCCCGCTCCCAAACCAACCTGGAGTGATTAGTTTAACTTTACCAAAAACAGCAGCCCCCTTAGAAATTGCCAAACAATACCACTGGTACTTCAACATTTACTGTGCTGAGCGCAAGCCACCAACAGCGATAGTTCACGGAGGAGTGCAAAGACGCGCGATCGCTCCCACGCTGGCAAGCCAATTAGAACAAGCAACGCCACAAAAGCGTGCAGAACTTTACTTTGCCAATGGATTTTGGTACGACGCGGTAACTGTACTGGGCGAACTGTACTATCGCAATCCAGGAAACATTGAGCTAGCGCAAGACTGGGCGAAGGTGTTGCGCTTTGTTGGCTTAGAGGCGATCGCTTCTGAACCGATCGCTTCGTGTTGTCACCTCATGCAGCAAGTGCGAAGAGAGCTTTGAGTTAAAAGTGATGTAAGAACTAATTCGTAATTTATAGTAGTTGCCTGCGGCACGCTACGCGAATGTAATGACAAAAGCTGGACAGTATATGGAATTTGGAGCGTGGAACTGTCATCAGAATGCGCGAGAAATGGTATAAATTAGAGCCAATTCCCTACGAGAACATAAGCAGACCAGTACATTGGATGAGCGTAATTAGGATTTTTTAACAGCGACAACTGTGCTTGACGTAAGGCGCTAGCTTTATTCGTTTGGTTGTTTGCCAATTCCCCATAGAACTGGCTCATCAATAAAGCGGTGGATTGGTCATCTATCGACCACAACGACGCTAGCGTACTGCGCGCTCCGGCTCTTACCGCTATCCCTGCAATACCCAAAGCCGCGCGTTTATCGCCAGCTGCAGTTTCGCAAGCACTCAGAACAAGAAGTTCTATGGCATTCGATAAGCCTTGAGTGCGGGCGCGCAGCAAATCATTTAACTCATTGACGTTAATGGGTTTATCCCAGGCGAGGATAAAAGTTTGTTCAATATTAGAACTAAATTGACCGTGAGTTGCCAGATGTACGATCGGAAATGATAGCGAGTTGACTTGTTTTTGTAGTGCTTGGCTAGTGAAATCTTGATTGAGCAATGCTCGGCTAGGAACCACAGATGTGATTTGCTGAATTTCGCGTTCGACGTAACTCAATCCTGCAAAGCCATAGCGAGGTTGACTGAGTCCCGCAGTTAAGGCTTGTAATTGCTGTTGTCGTAATGGCTGTGGGTTAATCAGTTGTAATCCTGGTGCGAGGGCAACGCTATATTGTTCGATAAGATACTGCTGGCGTTGCGCGTCATATAATGCTGCCATCGGAATATTGCGCAGCGAACCATCTAAAACAAACACTAAGGTTTCGATCTGACTTGCATTAAGTGCAGCCAGTTGTGGTCGTATCAACCATTCATAAACTTTTTGAGATAGGGCTTGCACTTCGACAAATGTGTCTGGCTCGATGAGTTGTTGTTGAAGTTGCTCGAGCGTAGCTTCAAACTCGGCTTGTGAAAGATTAACTGTATGATGCCGTAGCGGTTGCTGTGGTAGTTTAACAACGACTTCGAGGCGATCGCGCAAAACAATCGGATAAATCGCGGCTGCAGTAGGATCTTGCTCGTCTACGACTTGGTCGATTTGGCGGCTAGCATCCAAACACGCTGCGCGGAAAAAATTATTGAGTTCTGCTAGTTGCAGCGATTCCATCGTTTGGCGTGCTTTTTGCAGGTTCTGTTGACTCGGTGGCGCAGCGTCATTTGATTGCAACAGTAAACTTACAAGTTCGCGATAGACAGGTTCAACTTCTTCCTGAAAAGAAAACTGAACGTCAGGATTAATTGCTGCTAAATCATAACGGAGTGTTTGCAGGGACTGAACAGCTTCATCATAAGCCGCGATCGCGTTTTGAGTGTTTCCCTGCGCTTGCCATAAGCGTCCGAGTTGCCATTGCCAACGATAAGCAATATCCAGCGCGTTGATTCCTTGCGCTAATACGAGTGCTTGCTGCGTTAATTCTTGCGCGTTTGCCCACTGCTGAGTTTGTTCGTACAATCCTCCTAAATTTCCTAAAGCATAGCTTGTCGCGCGGGGATCTTGAAGATCTCTAGCTTCTTGTACGGCGCTAGCGAGGAGTTTGCCGATTTCTAGCCACGAAGGAATCTGAGTTTGCGATCTAGGCTGCGCCTGCTGCAAGCGAATCAAGTTTTGTGCCAAAGTAATGCGAGCATACACTTTTGTCTGACTTGTCGGTAAACTGGCAAGTTGAGATTGAATTTGAGGTAGTAACGCTTGTGCTGCGCTGATTTCACCTATTTCTAGTAACAAACCGAGTTGATTAAGGCGTGCTTGGAGTTGCGTGCTTGCTGTCGGTGCTACGTTTGCAGCTTGTTGATAGTAGGCTAGCGCGGCTTGTGGGTTTTGCTGCGATCGCCCTTGGCGCTGGGCTGCGCTCAATCGGACTGTATTGCCCAAACTTGTGAGCGTTGCAGCGATTTCTTCTGGATAGCCTAGTTGTTGTGCTAATTTGAGGCTTTGTTGTAATACTTGCTGCGATTGACTGAGATTACCAACAACGCGCAACGCATTTCCCAAACTGCGCAATCCGGCGACTTTAATTGGGGAATTTGGCTGTTGTTGTAGCGTTTGATTTGCTTGGTTGAGTGTCGTGACTGCACGGCGAAACAGGCCTAATGCTTGCTGTGCTTGCGCTTGATTGATTAAGCTGCGTGTTATACCGATCGCATCTGCGGCTTGAGTATACGCGGCGGTTGCTTTTTGCCAAGTATTCAGTGCTTGTTCGGTTTGTCCTTGCGCAAATTGTAAACTTCCTTGATTATTCAGCGCTTGGGCAAGAATTTGCGCATGTTGGGAATGTGTCCGAGAAGTTGAGTTTAACAGTTGTAGACTTGTGGCGATCGCCTGATTTGCTAGCGACAAACTTCCTAGTTGTTGATACGCTAAAGCAAGATTACTCAACGCCATTGCTTGATTTAAGCTGTCACCACTCGCTTGATAAGCTGTTGCGGCTTGTTGCCAAGCTGCTGCGGCTTGCGCGTATTGTCCGGTTTCATAGAGTTTTCTTCCCTGCTGAATCGATTCAGACACGGATACGCTCGATAAAACAACTGCTACAGCTGGCGAGCCGCTGAGTACTCCCCCACACCATCCGAGAAAACAAACACCTAGTACTAAAATGGGCTGGCGACTACGGAAAAATACACGCCGTTTTCTTGCCATGTTCTTCCCTCCGATGCAATATCAACTAACGGAATTCCCCAATCGAGGCGGGCGGTGAGATTATTACCTATCTGCAAGCGTAAGCCGAGTCCGACAGAAACTAACGTGTTGGGGTCAAGATTTGTATCTCCTTGGTTCCAACTTGTACCCACATCTATAAACGGAGTAACTTGTAAAAGTCCTTGCCATTCAGGAATGCGCGCGATGGGAAAGCGCAACTCAACCGAAGCAAACGCACCGTTATCAGTAAGTAGCGCATCTTGACGATAACCGCGAACGCTATCAAATCCACCCAAGCTAAATCGTTCTACCGGAACTAAGGCTCGATCGGCAAGCTGTACATCGCCTCTCACTAAGAGTAAAGTATCAGCAGCTAAAAGACGTACCCATTGGGCTTGTCCGCGCCAGGCGAAAAAGCGGCTATCGGGTGCATCATCGTTAATTGTGGCGTCAAACGCACCGATGCCTAAACTAAATTGCGATCGCGCTGCAATAACTTGGCGGCTACCGCGCTGCGTCCATTCTTGAAAAAAGCGCAAAGCAGAAACGCGCGTACGTCCAGCGTCATCTGCCCCAGGAGAGAGTTCAGATAAGGGAATGTCAAACTCTTCGAGAACGGAAGATGCAAGATTACTTTCGCGGCGCGACGCGGTTAATCCTAAAACAAATTCTTCTGAAGGACTTTGGCTAATAGGTTGGCGGAATGTTAAGTCGTAGTAGCGCGAATACGAGTCGATCTCTAAGAAATCAAAAGGTGGTTCAACAATGCTACTATCTGCTACACCAACATCTAAACTAATCGTGCCGTTGCGCGGATTAATGGGCAGGGCGTAACTGACATCAAATGTATTACTACCATCAGTGTTGTTGTATCCGACGCTGAGACTGTCGCCGAATCCGAGTAAATTTGCTTCATTAATTTGTCCGCCACGCCGAAAGCTTCCCACGCTAGGCGATCGCCTGTTATCTCCAATCACTTGCAAATTTAACGTTCGTGCTTCTTGCACTTGTATGTCAAGAACATTCGTTCCAGGACGCGACCCGGCGGATAGTTCAGCAGATAAAGTTTGAATGCGCGGATCGAGTTGCAACAGTTGCAGGGCTTCCAAGAGTCGTTGTTGATTCAGCGGTGCATCGGTACGAATGGCGATGCGCGATCGCACATAATTCGGGTTTAGACGGCGCGTACCAGTAACATTAATTGCCTCTAATTCGCCTTCGATAACTTGAATTGTCACGACTCCTGCTTGAAGTGTCTGCGGTGGAATTATTGCGCCCGAAGTAATGTAGCCGCGATCGAGGTAAAGTTGCGTCACTACAGAACGTGCTTGCAAAAGTTCTGCAAATGAAATCGGTCGATTTGTAAATGGTGCGAGTAGTTGCGCAAATTCTTCTGCGCTAAATACAGTACTCCCGACAACGTTAAAACTCTTAACGATAACAGTATCAGGGACTCTTCCAGGTAAAGGTGTGGGTGGAGGTGGTGCTACCGATGGTGGTTGTAATAATTCTTCTGGTGGTGGAAGTTCCGGTGGTGGTTGCGGTGGCGGCGTTGGGCTGGGTGGTGGAAGGACATCCTGTGGTGGTGGTAGCGGAATGGTTTGGGCAAAATTGATTTCTGCGGCTGATGTTGCAGCCATCTGAGTATTGACTACCAGAACTAAAAACCCACTTAGCGAAAATTGCCAGCGGCGAACGAGGTTATGGTGCATTGCAAGCAACAGGCGTAGACCAAGTATGAGTTGTAGCAGTTGGTACTTGAGCCATCAGTACGACTTCGCCATTGGAGCCTAGCATCCATCCCTGTGCTTCTACAAGCGATTTTGGCTGAGAATTGTTAAGCAGGTCGCGAGATACAGTATTTAATGTTGCAGCAGTTGGCGTTTGTACCGAAGTGCCTAAATCTACTAATGCTGCATTTACGTTAATTGCTTCGCTTGGTGTTGGCGGTAATCCACCACGCCCAGTAATCACAAATTCACTCGTGTTTGTGGCGATATTCGTATCCGCAGCACATCCTTGGGCGACTAAGTTACTAACATCAACAGGTTGTTCGGGTAAAGAAACTAAACCGCGACTAGGTTCGTCATCGACAACAGTAATTTCAACAACACCGTCAATTCCTTGGGCAGAACTCGCGGTAATCGCGCTATCAGGAGAAAGAAAGAAGCCTTGCGTTGCAATGCGGATGTTACCACCACTTCCTGTAAAAGCGTTGGCAGTCACAGCGCTATTTCTTGTTGCAAAAAATAGTTCACTGCTAATGTCAATGTTCCCTCCGTTACCACCAGCATTTGCCGTACCGGCGGTGGCTGTAATGCTGCTATTGTTGGTGAGAGCAACATTTTTTCCTCGGAGTGAGATTTGTCCGCCTGCGCCTTGAGTAGTAGAAGTTGCGATTGTTCCTTGCTTGTCGAGTGATATCGAGGGGGCTGTAACGTTGATTTGTCCCGCATCAGCGATCGCCTCTCCCTGCACTCGTGCTAAGAAACCACTTGCTGCACCATCATTATCAACGCGATCGGGTGTTTGTTGAAGTCTTGAATTGTAAGTGCGATCGCTACCAGAAATACTCACACTATTTGTGGCATTAACTGTAATATTACCTGCCATGCCCCGATCAAAGGCAGTCGTTAAAACTTGTCCGCCATTCGTTGCTGTCACATTCGCCGCTTTGACTGTAATATTTCCTCCAGGGGCAATACCGCGAGTCCGCGCACTGATAACAGCACCATCGAGAATGCTTAAATTGCCTGTGTTGACTTGAATACTCCCACCACGTCCAGTAGCATTTGTGTCAGTAAAGGCGAACAACCCACTAGAAGTCGTGCTAGGGATATCTCTCAATAGTATTGTTGCATTGGGATTAGTACCAAAAAGCGTGACAGATTCAGAAGCATTTATCAAAATATTACCTGCATTTCCGACACCATTTGTACTCGTGCTAATACTTCCCCCAGCGGTGATGTTTAAACTTCTAGCATTGATTTGAGTATTTCCTGCGTCTCCTAATCCAGTAGTGTCGTTATAGATAGCACTATCTGCTAAGGAAACTGTATCTGCTGTAATATTTATGTTTCCAGCACGCCCTGCTTCATCAGCAGTATTAGAAAATATAGTTGCGCCATCGCTCAAAGAAACTGTATTAGCTTGAATATTGACTTCTCCGCCACCATTAGCAAAGCCAATCGCTGAAGTAGTAATCGCGCTATTTTCACCTATTAAAGAAACAAAATTATCTACATTTATCGAAACACTACCAGCACTTCCACCTTCGTACGTTAATGTATATATATTGCTACTATTTTCTAATAACAATGAGCTAGCATTAATCTGAATATCTCCGCCACTTCCTTTATAACTAGAAGTTGATACGCTTGCAAAATTACGCAAAACAAGGTCATTATCTACTTGAATCAGTACTTTACCAGCGTTGCCCTCTCCATCAGCGCTTGCTCTCAAATTGGAACCTTCACCTAAACGTAAAGATGCTGCATTGATTTCAATATTACCTGCATTACCTATTGCGCCGAACGTTACCTCGCTAGCAATATTACTACTTATAATTTCTATTGATTCATCCGCATCTAAAGTGATATTTCCTAGCTGATTTGTTATAGCCTCAAACCCTGTTCCTGCTTGGATATAACTGGAATCCATATTGATATTTTTAGCATTTATAGCAATACTGCCATTGCCACTACCTAAGGTACTAATATTTGCTAGATTTAAAGTAATATCTCCTTTATTGACAGTTTCAGGAAAAGCCAAAGTGAAATTTCCCTTACTAGTGTTAGCCAATCCTATATTGCCTATACCTATAACTCCTCCTAATTTGATATGACCGTCTGGTGCATAAAGAATTCCAGAATTTACGTTTATATCTCCTCCAAGTAGTATTAGACTTTGAGAATTATTAACAGCTAAGCTACCTTGAACTTCAATTTGAGAAGGAGATGGGGTAGTAATTTGATTAAACAACAATGCAGAAGGATTTATAGTAAGCAGTTCTGGATTATTAGCAGGAGACGTTAGAAGATTTCCCTGGTTATCAAATTGAATGGCATCCGCTGTTGTAACTATGAATGAACCATTCAGATTCACACTTGAGTTAGGACCAAAAATAATTCCTTTGGGGTTAATTAGAAATAAATTGGCATTGCCAGTAACACTCAAAGTCCCAAAAATATTAGAAAGGTTTTCCCCTGTGACTCTAGTAATGATATTTGTGACGCCTGGGTCAATAAAAGTTACTTGTTGACCTGGATTTATATTAAATTGCGAGAAGCTATGAAATAGATTTACTCCTGCTTGAGTTCCTCCTGTAATCTCGCAACTAGCTGCACAAGCTACTGGTAGGGTTGGTGTAGTTCCATCGGGAGTAATTTGTGCTAACACAGGAGTAGTTAAAATTCCTAGAAAAGCAATACTAGCAGTTCCAAGGGAGTGTATGCTTCGCTTCACAGTTTAAGCCCATTTAGATGTATTTGTAACAATTTTTTATAACTTGTTTATTGCGAGTTGTCTTGAATACCTAAACTAAAATTGGCTACATAGCTAGTTTTGACAAATATTACATTGTTTATATGATTAAAGCATATTAAATAGCAAAGTGAACCGCAACTTGCAGTGCACTAGAACAGGCAGCACAACACTTGCTCTACTGCTCGCTTATTTTCTGTAATCGTACTTACGATACATGACAAGTTAAAGTGTAAGTTACACCCAGAATCGGAAAATGTAGTGTTTTAGAACCTGGAGACGTAGAGAGAAACTGTTGATTGCTTTTGGATCCAGTACTAGTGTTAACAGTTACTGTAACAGCGCATGTCGTCGAATAAGAGCGACTTTTATTTATACTTACATCGACTCCTGGTATCAGGTTACCAGGTCCCCACACTGGGTTAGGTGGCACCTGAAAGCTTAACATTACTGTCCCTGATGAACTATTACATTTAAGTTTTTGAAATGTTACTGTAGCCATTGCAAATAATTCCTTATAGATATTTATATTTATTTAGGCAATAAAATAGGTTCTTCTCCCTGCATTGCCAGCATAATTAAACACAATGCAACTACATTGTATTTCGGAAAAAGTGGCTACTTGTGTTTCAAAAAAATTTGCTACGTAGCTTATAACTCAGAGATAGCAAGGATATCTGGGCAGTTAGCTAACTTATTTTGTTAAAGCTTGTCTATATTTAAAATATGGAATATTTAACTTTATAAAGAATATAAAAAACTTGAAAGTAGGAAAATAAATTGATGTAAACTAAGCCTATATCTGTTCGGTGTTTCTAGACTGCGACAACCCGTGTATAAAAGTGTACAGATTAAGCTTCAAAAAGAGAGTGAAAGCAAAAGGAACGCACAAACAAAGCTATTCCCTTGCTTACTCTCACTTTTATTTCTAAACTTTCACTTCATCTGCAAAACTGTTCCAACGAACAAAGTGAAATGGTCCAGCAACAGAACCCCATACATGTTCGTCGGTTTCTGGATCGCGCCCGCGGTCAAGGCTGATAAACCGTTCTCGATCGATCTCAAACTCGCTATCTAAATAGGTTTTTTTGTCCTTACGTACGACAATACAACCTTTTCCTGGTTCTACACTGCCTTTAAAGCTATTTCCTGTCCACTCAACAAGCATATTGCAGCCTGGTAGTTTTTCTAAACGTTCTGATGTAATTGCACTTAAGCGCTGGGGTTCGCGAGATGCTCCGTAAAATTGCTGTTCGTCTTTAATGATGTAGTTCTCGATGGTAATGCGATCGCCCGCATTGATTAATTTCAATACGCGCACGCGATAGGGGTTATTCAGCATATAATCATATGCCTGTTCCACATAAAAGCTGACTCCAGAAAGGAGTTCTAAAGGAAGAGGACGCATACAAACGCGAATATGCGCAAAAAACGGCGGGTTTTCAAAGGCTTGCTCTTGATTGCTGAAATCTGCTGCCATCCACCGCGCTAACGTAGCGATATCTGTAGAATGAGTCATTTGAACAGTATTTGTTAAGGATAATGTTGTTTGCGATACTCTTTCGAGTATTTTAAAACTCGCTGCTACCTATTTTGTGGAGACATTTGGGCAAAGAACTCGTCAAAGAATTTAGTTTTTATTCAATGAAGAGTGAATTTTACGTATCTAACGATGCACAATTGCAGTAATACTTGTTTGCTTGAGATGTTCCGGCGACGCGTTAAGGTTGTAGTGACAGCTACACTTTCGTTGTGGCTATGTTGCAGTTCAATTGCATTAGCACAAAATAAGAAATCTCCACCCAGTGAATTTCCGCTGAATCCACTCGAAATCACAACTCCAGATCCACTATTACCAACTCCAAATCAGCTATTGAGTCCGCAAGAACGCCAAAACTTAGCAACAGCGTTAGACCAACTCAACGCGCAGGCGCAAGCGCGATTAGCAGCGGGAGATAATAGGGGTGCGTTTGAGATTTGGAACCGCGAACTCAGACTGCGGCGGGCGTTGGGTACTCTAGCTGAAGTGCAAGCACTCGGAAGAGTCGGGGCGATCGCTTGGAGTGAAAATGAACGCACCCAAGTTCAAATTATTACGCAGCGGCTGCAAACGATTCAGCAACAAGTCCAATCGCAACCAACTGCTGATTTAACCTTACTGCGAGCGCTTGGTTATGCGTATCAGCAAGTGCGATCGCCGCAACAAGCCTTAGAAGTCTATAATCAAATTCTGAAGCTTGAGCGACAGCAGAATGCAGCAACTGCTGAAAGTACTTTAAGAACAATTGCAGAATTACACTTGAGCTGGTTCGACTATCCGCAAGCGGCTAAGAGTTATCAAGAATTACTCACTTTGGCAAACTCGCGCGGCGATCGCGTCGGTGAAGTGACTTATTTACAACAGCTAGCTTATATTTATGACCGCGCCCGACAACCTCAACAAGCACTTGTAGTGAAGCAGCGACTTGCAGAACTTTATCTTAATGATGCGCAATTCACGCAAGTACCGGCTCTGCGACTTGCGATCGCCGCTGACTACCAAGCATTAGGTCAAATTCAGCAAGCATTTCAAAATTACCAAGAAGCTTACGCTTCTGCATGGTCTTTACAACAATATGCACGTGCAGGTGATGCTTTACGGCAATTGATTGCACTTTACCGCACTCAAGGTCAGGTTAACGAAGCTTTACAAGCAAGTCAAATTCTTCTAGAGGCAGACCAACGTGCTGCCAACTTTTACGGTTTGATGAATACTTATGACCAAATAGGGCAGATTCATCTACAAAACGGTAATCCTACTGCTGCACTCTCAGCGTTTGAGCAAGGACTAGCGATCGCTCAACAATTGCAGTATCAACAATCGTACTTTACGCAACAAATTCAACAGATTCAACAAAATTCGACTCAATAAAAAGCTAATTAAATAAGCTATTAAAACAGGTTAGCACCATACAGCTTGGCGCCTCTAAAGTCAGCTCCTGCGATTGTTGCACCATCCATATCAACTTTATAAAGTTTGGCATCCTGAAGATTAGCACCTGTTAGATTAACTTCGTTCATACTTGCACCGGTAGCAAACGCTTTAAATAAGTTTGCCTGTTGCAAGTTAGCACCTGTTAAATCTGCACCTTCTAAGTTAGCGTCGATTAAGCTTGCGCCTTCTAAGTTGGCATTTCGCAAGTCTGCGCCAATTAAGTGAGCGCCATTTAGATTAGCACCTGATAAGTCGCAGCCCATGCATTCGCGGGTTTCGATTAATTGGCGTACGTGTGCGGGATTTTCTGCTCGTACCGGAGCTGCTATGCACGCAGTACTTAACAACGCTGTGGTAGCAAAAATCTCCAGTTTCATAATTCTTTACCTCAAAGGCGATCGAAAAGCTATGACGCTAGTATCTCCTGTATAAAATGTGATGCCTTCCTACGTATGGAAGAAGTAGTAGACGGAGATTTTTGCACGCATTGAGCAAACCTCAATTGAGAGTGACTCGCTAAAGTTACATATTGACTCGGCTAAGAATCTACCAAAAGTATGGATCTACACTGAGAAGTCAATAAGTTTGCTGACGATCGCGACTGCACTGCCCAACGATCTAGAGATTGAGCGCCAACTGCATGAGATACTGATAAAATCAGTGCTTTTTAGGGCTTCTCGTTGTTGTAGCTAGGAGCACAGTTTTAAAGATTCCTCATTAAAAAATTCCAGCATTTTAATGCGAATCTGCTATTTTTTCGTACTTGCTTACTTAAGACGCTGTGACTGATGATTACTAATATTACCTAGAGAGACTTGACACAAGGAAATCAATTACACAAAGATAACCAGAATAAAGCATCTTACCTGAAGTCTCACTCGTTCTAAACTGCTTTTATTTACTGCGGTAAATGCTTGATTAACTACTAAGGAGTTTAAATCTATGTGGTGTAGATGGAGTACAACGATCGCAGCAGTCACCTTTGGCGTGACGGCTGGCCTAGTTAGTTACGAAATGACTTCTGTTGCACAGCAACGATATTACTATACGCCCGATGAATTCCGCGTTACTTTACGAGGACTAGGATACGATATTCCTGAAGAAGGGCCTCTAACGGATGAGGCTACGCGCAATGCAATTCGTGACTTCCAGCAACGATATGGTTTAACAGTTGATGGGGTAGCAGGTCCACAGACGCAAAGTACCGCAGCGGAGTTGATGCGAAATCTGCACGGCAGCTTAAACTTAGTTGTTGAGCCTACTCCGCCACTACCGCGAAACCAATTTTACACAACACGTACTGAGTCAGCAGTAGAGCAGTTCCAAGAACGCTATAATCTGCCAACGACTGGGATTGCTAATTTAGAAACTCGGATTCGACTCGACCAAGAAGCCAGAAGAGTTCTGAGCGGTGAAGAACCAACGCCAGAGCCAACACCGTCGCCAACCCCAACCCCATCACCAACACCAACGCCAGAGCAGACACCGTCACCAACCCCAACCCCATCACCAACACCAACGCCAGAGCAGACACCGTCGCCAACCCCAACCCCATCACCAACACCAACGCCAGAGACGACACCGTCGCCAACCCCAACCCCATCACCAACACCAACGCCAGAGCAGACACCGTCGCCAGCGCCAACCCCGTCACCAACACCAACGCCAGAGCAGACACCGTCGCCAGCGCCGACGCCTGCACCCTCACCTTCGCCTATACCAACGATTCCTCCTTCGCCATCGCCAACTCCATAAGTGCTGTGATGTCATTAACTTGTTCGCACTTCTTATTCGGCTGGATCGGGTAATGGTCTTCCTTGAGGACTGGGTAAACTTGGACGGCGATCGCCATAGGGCATGGGTATGTACTGCACGCTAGGACGCCCGCCCTGTGGTTGTGGATACAACTCCATGAGTTTGTAGATTGAGCGGGGTAGCCCTACTGTAATGGGTAGCCCCATTTCTGTTGCTTCTTCAACTGTTACGGGATAGTCGTGGGTGACGCGCCCTGTAGTTAAGGCATCGACAATTTTTTCAATATTCTCTGGGGCAATTTTTTGCTTGGGAATATCGTCTTTTAGTAAAGTGCGTACGAACCGTTGTACTTGGGCGATCGCTTTGCGCGACAAATCAGCCATAATCAAGGTTTGGTCATCAATATCGCCAATTGGTTTATCTTCCACAACTTTTAGAATACTCGCAGCGGGAAAGTTACCAAGTTGCGGATCGACAGGTCCCAAAACCGCGTTAGCATCCATAACAATTTCATCAGAAGCGAGTGCGAGCATCGTCCCGCCACTCATTGCGTAATGGGGAATAAAAACCGTGACTTTGGCGGGATGGCGAATTAAAGCTCTGGCAATTTGCTCAGTTGCCAATACTAATCCCCCTGGCGTATGTAAAATTAAATCAATGGGTACATTTGGTGGCGTCAAACGAATTGCACGTAGGACTTGCTCGGAATCTTCAATACTGATGTAGCGCGAGATCGGAATTCCCAGTAAACTTAAAGACTCCTGACGGTGAATAAGTAAGATAACTCGACTATTCCGCCCGCGCTCAAATTCTTGTAATGCCCGAATTCGGCGAATTTCCATCTGACGACGTTGCCACACAGGTTGCAGCGAAGAGAGAAATAGAAAAATCCAGAATAAATCAAAGAAACTAAAGCCCATAGAAGTATTAGCTGATATTCTCTTTACTTGTTTCAATTTACTAGAAAGAGGATAGTTTCAAATAAAGAGAAACTGAAGTCTATCTACAGAGTTAGCAGCAGAGTATCAGCCAACACAAACACAATTGTCGTACATACAATTGCTAAACCTATTTGCCAAGTCCTGGAGTGATAAAATGCGCTATACCATCTAGGCTGACAGTCAGGTCATAGTTTCTTGCATAAACTAGCCGGAAAGCGATCCTAATCATCGCCTAAAGGTCAAACTAAGCGTTTTACACACTTGTTGGGCAATCTTAGAAATCAAGATCGCCCAGTTTCTTTTTAGACAATCGACGTTAATGTTAAATCCGGTTGATTACAGACAATAAAAATAGTGCTTAGTAATTAGTCACTAACCACAAAAAACGTTATTTGACCGGAGATAACATAACATTAGTTTCGCGCAATACCTTCCTGACGCGCCGCGCGTTGTACTGCGGTGGCGACTGCGGTAGCGACTCGGCGATCGAATACTGAAGGAATAATGTGTTCGCGGTGAAGTTCAGCTGGTGCTACGAGTTCCGCGATCGCGTGGGCAGCTTCTAAATACATTGTGGTTGTGATTGTAGCAGCTCGACAATCCAAAGCACCGCGAAACACCCCAGGAAAAGCCAAAACATTATTAATTTGATTTGGGTAGTCACTGCGCCCTGTTGCCATGACAGCAACATCGTTTGTTACCAATTCTGGTTGAATTTCCGGAATTGGATTTGCCATTGCAAACACAATCGGATCGCGTGCCATCGAACGCACCATGTCTGGCGTGACAACACCAGGAGCGCTGACACCAATAAAAACATCTGCATCTTTCAGCGCATCAGCTAGGGAACCACCTTGTTCTACAGCAAATTCGCGCTTTTGTTCAGTCATGTCGGCACGTTGTAGCGACAGAATACCTTTGGAATCGCACATTAAGATTGTTTCTGCCTCAGCTTTCCGGAGTAACCGCGCGATCGCCACTCCCGCCGCACCTGCACCGTTAATGACAATGCGGATTTCATTCATTGATTTATTCACCAATTTGAGCGAATTAATCAGCGCTGCTAAAGTCACAATGGCGGTTCCGTGCTGGTCGTCATGAAATATCGGAATATCTAATTCTTGGCGCAGGCGAGTTTCGATTTCAAAGCAACGCGGTGCGGCGATATCTTCTAAATTCACTCCTCCAAATACGGGTGCAATCTGTTTGACAGTTTCGACAATCGTGTCTGTATCTTGACTTGTCAAGCAGATAGGAAACGCATCTAGCCCTGCAAATTCTTTAAAGAGCATCGCTTTACCTTCCATAACGGGTAAAGCCGCAGCAGGACCAAGATTACCTAACCCCAATACTGCACTACCATCAGTAACAATTGCTACAGTATTTTGCTTGATTGTTAAGTGATAGACTTGTTCGGGGTCTTGCGCGATCGCGGTACAAATGCGACCTACTCCTGGCGTATACGCCATTGCTAGATCGGACACACTTTTTAAGGCAATTTTGCTCGTAATGCTGATTTTACCGCCACGATGTAAGTTAAATGTGCGGTCGTAAACATCAATTACCTTGATATCAGGCAAGACTTTCACCGCTTGCACGATCGTTTCTGCGTGTTCCGTACTTGCGGCATCAACAGTAACATCGCGGATGGAAATATGTCGAGTTTGTTCGATTAAATCGATTTGACCGAGATTTCCACCACTGCTTGCGATCGCGTGTGTCACACTCGCCAACATACCCACGCGATTGGGAATCTGTAACCGCAGCGTCAAACTAAAGCTCGAATTTGGAGTTAAGTTTACCATGTGTCCTGTACGCGATCTGTGTAAATTAACTGGCATAACCCAGTTCACTTTAAACTGCCATATTTTAGCAATCTAAATAGTATGATTTAATTCAACTTTCTGGAATATGAGTAGGCAAACATAACTAAGTGCGATACCTATTCAAAGCCGGTAACAATTCATCCGACTAATTACCCATTACCTATTACCAACTTTGATGTTACTTTTATTTTTAGTCATTTACTGCGGCAATCGTAACTATCCCTTCCCAGGAATCACGTACCGCATTCCACTTTTGCTACTGACAGCATCACCTTTGTAGCGAGGAATGATATGAATACTGGCGTGCATCATGTTTTGTCCCGCGTCTCGATTGACGTTGATGCCTACATTAAAACCATCAGGTGCAAATTCTTTGTTAAGAATTTCTTGAACTTTGTTTGCCATTAGCCAGCCCGCAGCTTGTTCTTTAAATGGTAAATGAAAATAGTTACTAACATGGCGTTTGGGAATGACTAAAGCATGACCTTTACTCGCAGGATAGCCGTCGAATATAGCGTAAGCTGTTGCAGATTCTGTAAGAAAGTTTAGCTGTTGATGTGGGTTGCAGAACAGGCAATTATTATTTGTTCTTCGAAAGTTGTAGTGAAAATATTCGTATATTTCGCAATGCTCATCTAAATTAATTGACTTGAAAGGAAGTTTAACAATACATTGATAGGTTTGCTTTTTATGAACGTAGTGTTCGCGAAAGCCTTCCTTTTTTAAATCTCTTCTGACAGCGTAATAAGCTTTCCCGCCTGGTTTTAATAAGTGCGAGACTTCCATTAGAATATTTGCTTGTTCTTCAGGGAATAAAACATTGAGTACGTAAAAGCAGAGAATTGTGTCAAATTTTTCTTGAGGATAGTTTGGAAAATAATAAGGGTCATACCCTGTAATATCGAAGCCTTTTTGTCGCAAAATTTTAACATCATTACCGAAACCGCAGCCAAAATCTAAGATTTTCCCTTTGAGTAGATTATTGTTTAATAAAAACTTAGCAGGAAACGATAAGTAGGTTCTTTCTATGGCTGTAAGATGGCTATATTTATTTTTTTGTTGCCTCATCAAATTTTGTTGTTTAATTCTCCTCGATTGATAGATTGTTTGTTAGTCTACGCACCTCTGGAAACTGTCTGTAAAGTTGCGACAGGAGTCACTAGGCTTATTTTTGGATTCGCGATAAGTTAATAGTAATTTCTTGAAACGACTGAAACCAACCGCGAAACTACCGACTATAAGAGACGCACAAGCTAGTAGAAGTCTTACACGGGCAATCCTTCTAACGTACCCGTACCCGGAATAACTTGACCGATCGCAGACGCAGCAATATCGTACGAGTTAAACCAGGCGATCGCTTGCTCAGTTTGTGCGGGTGGTACTAGCACAACAAATCCAATGCCCATATTAAAAGTATTAAACATAGCAGTGGAATTTACTGAGCCTGCTGCAGCTAACCATTCAAATACTGGTGGGACAACCCAGCTACCTAACTTAATTTGAATTGATTGATTTTTACCTAAGCAACGCGGGAGATTTTCTGGTAAACCACCACCCGTAATATGCGCCATTCCATGAATGTCTAATCCGGCTTTAAGCGCTGCGAGTACAGGTTTTACGTAAATTCGCGTAGGTGTCAAAAAAACCTCACCTAAAGTTTTACCTGCAAAAATTTGCGGGCGATCGCTCCAAGAATACCCGCACGTATCCACAATTTTGCGCACCAAACTCAAACCATTACTATGAATGCCATCGCTAGCCAAACCAAGGGCAATATCACCTACTTGCACGCGAGAACCGTTGAGCATTTGGCTTTTTTCCACGATCCCAACGCAGAACCCTGCTAGATCGTACTCGCCCACTTGATAGAAACCAGGCATTTCTGCGGTTTCTCCTCCTAGCAACGCACAACCTGCAATTTGACATCCACGGCTAATTCCGGTGACGACTTGCGTTAATTGATCTTGATTTAACTTCCCTGTAGCTACGTAATCGAGAAAAAATAATGGTTCCGCGCCTACAGTCAAAACATCATTGACGCACATTGCAACCAAATCAATACCTACAGTGTGATGAATGTTGAGTGTAAAAGCTAACTTCAGCTTTGTACCTACACCATCAGTACCAGAAACTAAAACAGGTTCTTTATATCCTCCTGGCAAGGCAAAACAGCCACTAAAGCCACCAAGTCCCCCCATTACTTCTGGACGATAGGTACTTTGCACGAGATTGCGGATTTGCTCAACAAAGGCTCTACCCGCCTCGACATCCACTCCTGCTTCGCGATAATCCATGCCAAGATACCTACAATTTTGCGATCGCTGTCGGATGTATTTTACTCTTCGCAGGGGCGAGGGGCAAAAGGTGAGCGGTGAGAAAATAGTTATGAAGTTAAATTAGTAAATTTTATGATTATAACAAATAGTAGTTACTATTTATTACATTTTCTTATGTATTAGATGCCTAAAAATGTAAAAAAATGTTAAGTTTTATTGCGAAAACGAATTGCTTATCAATCAAGCAAACGTACTGAGAGACAGGGTTTGTGTTGTACGACACGTTTCTCAGCTTTGCTTAAAAATCAGATTTTCTGTTGCATCACTGATCCCCAACCCAAAAAGTTCGTGGTAGTCTGTTGCAGTTGTGAGAACACGAAGTGAAAACATAACGAGTTTGAGTTGTTGGAGTCAAAATCTCCTTCTAACCAACTCAGATGAAAAGTGCAATTTACAACGAGCGCATGAATAAGAAACTTTTGTGGACTACTACTGTTGCCTTGCTTACCGCTGCTGTAGGCATACCGCTATCGAGCCATGCAGAATCAACATCGACAATCAAACCGTCAGCAGACAATCAATCGGCAACTCCCAACTCAACACCAACGACAACCAATGCTGTAAAAGTGGGTGAGTATCAGTCCTCAACAAGACAATCCGACTCAGTAGTGGCTCGGATTCAGCCGCACCAACTAGCAGGACGTCAAGCAGCAACACTCTACGTCAAAAATATTCCTGTTTTGACCTTTTTTGACAAAGAGATGGCGAATAGTGCTAAGACAAGTACGCCGACTAAAGTCGCAACGAACGCTACCCAAGGAAGTTTATCCAAAGCTGATATAGAATCCGAAGCTAACAGTGCCGTGCGGCGCGCCACAAAAGTCGCCGCAAAAATTAATCAATTACACTTAAACGGCGTAGACGCTAGCAAAATTACAGCAAGATGGAAGGCTGCTACGGAAGAATCGAGCAAAACCACAAAAGCATCTGCACAAGTCGAGGGCGATCGCTATGCGATTCTTCTCAACAACGAAGAACTTGTTGAAATTAACTCGCTGACACGCCTTCCCGATCAGACCAAGGATTTAGGTGAAGATGCTTTACAAGCAACAAATCGCCTGCGCAGATTACTTGGTAACGCACCTCCCTTGCAAGAAGTTGCTGGAAAACCTGCACCCAAGCCCGTTGCAGTTGCACCGCAAACAAACGCGCAAAAGCAAACAAAGCAAGCAAGCACAGTTCTTACTGGAATAGCGTCATGGTATGGTCCTGGCTTTCATGGTAATCGCAGTGCTAGCGGCGAAAGGTTCAACCAAAATGCCATGACAGCAGCGCATCGCAGTTTGCCTTTTGGAACAAAAGTGCGAGTCACCAACAAAAGAAACGGTCGCTCTGTCGTTGTCCGCATCAACGATCGCGGGCCATTTACTGGAGGTAGAATTATTGACTTATCCGCAGGCGCAGCGCGAGTTTTAGGATTACTTAACTCAGGTACCGCACCTGTGCAGCTAGAGATACTAGGTCGGTAATAGCAGGGGTCGGAGGTCAGGGATAGGGGTTCAGAGAACGCTGACCTTGAGAATAACTGATCGCATCTCTGACTTTTGACCCTTAATCTTTCATCTTCTCACACTGGAAATTAGCGATAAACTAGCGAGTGGGTGAAAGCAATACATGGGAGTTTTGGGTGCGCCTGTTAACAACAATTGCGGCGTTGCGTTGTTACTTGAATATTTGCCGTTTGGAAGATAACCGGTTGACGCCAGAGAAAGCAAGCGGTAGTGCTTCTTCATACCAATCAGTTGGTTTGGTTCCAACGATGGGAGCCTTGCACGCAGGTCATCTTAGTCTTATCGAACGCGCAAGACAAGAAAACGAGACAGTCATTGTCAGCATTTTTGTTAATCCATTACAGTTTGGCCCCAATGAAGATTATCAGAGTTATCCACGCACGCTCGATCGCGATCGCCAACTGTGCGAACAAGCAAAAGTAGACGTCTTATTTGCTCCTACTCCCAAGGAAATGGAAATTACTTCCACGCCGCTGACTCAGGTTGTACCTCCCGTAGAAATGACGTCCGTTTTATGCGGGCGATCGCGTCCTAATCACTTTCAAGGTGTTGCGACAATCGTCACGAAACTACTCAATGTTGTACAACCCGATCGCGCCTACTTTGGGCAAAAAGACGGTCAGCAACTCGCAATTATTCGTCGCTTAGTACAAGATTTAAATATTCCCGTTGAAATTATTGGCTGTCCAATTGTCCGCGAAGCATCTGGACTTGCCATGAGTTCGCGCAATCAGTATTTGACACCCGAACAAAGACAAGAAGCTGCGATTTTGTATCATGCATTACAGCAAGCCCAAAAAGCTTTTACTGCAGGAGAGCATTGTAGCGAAGCATTAATTGAAACTGTAAAAAAAGAAGTCGCCACTGCGAGTGCTGTTACCCTGGAATATGTTGAATTAGTGCATCCCATAACATTGATGCCGTTGGAGAAAGTAGAGGAATCAGCAATGCTAGCGATCGCCGCGCGAGTTGGTACAGCACGGTTAATTGATAATGTCATTCTGCAAAATCGCCAACCAATCATCGCGATTGATGGTCCAGCTGGGGCGGGAAAATCTACCGTTGCGCGCCAAGTAGCTGCAAATTTAGGGTTACTGTATCTCGATACTGGTGCGATGTACCGTGCCTTAACTTGGTTAGTCTTGCAGTTAGGAATTCCGTTTGAAGATCAGTGCGCGATCGCCGAGTTAGCTAGTCAAAGTGAAATTCAGTTAGTTCCTGAAGTCGATCCTGAAGCTCCACAGCGAGTTTGGATTAACGATCGAGAAGTCACGCAAGCAATTCGCAGCATCGAAGTGACATCTCAAGTATCTGCGATCGCCGCTCAACCGGCTGTACGCAAAGCATTAGTGCAAAAACAACAAAGCTTTGGCAAAAAAGGTGGTTTGGTTGCGGAAGGGCGTGACGTTGGAACTCAAGTTTTTCCTGATGCGGAACTCAAAATTTTTCTCACGGCTTCGGTACAAGAACGAGCTCGACGCCGACAACAAGACTTTGAGGAACAAGGTCAACCACACATCAGCTTGGCACAACTAGAGAAAGACATTGCAGAACGCGATCGCAAAGACAGTACTCGTAAAATTGCGCCACTACAAAAAGCGACTGATGCGATTGAAATACAAACTGATGGTAAAGATGTTGCCGAAGTGACTGCTGAAATTATCAACTACTACAATCAACGGTTGTCACGCCGGTAAGTTTAATCGCGCGATCGATTTCTTATGCTTTGTTCAACATTGTTTACCTAATTTAGTCAAAGTGTAAGCGATCGCTTTTTGTTCTCTTCAATATCACTCAATTGTAGTATCAGAATATGAGCAAAATTCAGCCTATTTAATCTTTTTTTAACTTAGTCAAACATTAATTTTTATTTCGCTTCATTTTTCAAATTCAGACTAGTGAATACTACGTATAGGTGCCTAAACTTCTACAATAGATACTTTGTTGGCAAGCACTTATGTGAGGATTTCACACAATGGCATTTGAACTTTCACCTCTACCTTATAATTACGATGCCCTAGAGCCGTACATCGACACCCAAACGATGCAGTTGCATCATGATATGCACCATCAGACTTACGTCAACAACCTCAATGCTGCAATAGAAAAACACGCAGAACTACAAAGCAAAAGTCTCGAAGATTTAATACGCGAACTTGATAGTATTCCAGATGACGTGCGGACTGCTGTACGCAATAACGGTGGCGGTCACATTAACCATACAATGTTCTGGGAAATCATGGGACCGAATGCAGGTGGCGAGCCGACTGGCGCAGTTGGCGAAGCAATTCGAGACACCTTTGGTGATTTTGAAACCTTCAAGCAACGGTTCAATGATGCTGGAACCAAGCAATTTGGTAGCGGTTGGGTATGGCTTGTGCGCAGCCCTGACGGTAAGCTAGAAGTCATAAGTACTCCCAACCAAGACAGCCCCATTACCCAAGGATACTTCCCGATTATGGGTAATGATGTCTGGGAACACGCTTACTATCTCAAGTACCAAAACCGCCGTGCTGAATATCTTAAACAATGGTGGAACGTCGTTAATTGGGATGAAATCAATAAGCGCTTTGAGATGTCAACTCGCTAATTCATTGATGTCATTAGCCTGAATCAAGACAGTCACGACTGCATCGTGGCTGTTTTTTTGTAGTTCAAGCAACAGGGGCAAGGCACTGCTTTACTTGCAGAGGTTAAAGTTAAATTTCTAGGGAAGTGCCCTAAAATTTTAAATTCACAATACTATTAAGACTAACCCTGACTAGTGTTGCTTTATGGATAGTAAAGACTTAGCGCAATACTTGGAAGCTACAAATAGTATTTTCAAACCTTGGCTGTTAGTACAGCTACGCTTAAAAAAACTTCAAGAACGTCGTGCTACAATCTCACCGGAAGAATATGCGCAAGAATTGACAGACATTCACCAAGATTTGATGAACTTGGGAGAATGGTGGCAGGGAATTGAAGATGAAGTATTCTAGCAAAATACAAAAAGCTATAAGCTAATGCTTGATAGTTGAGAGCGACAAGTTTTTACTAAGTAAGTAGATAAAAACACGTAATTAGTTTGTTTGTTGCTAATTCCTAACTACTTTCGTATTTCTGATTTAGTGACTTTGGCGTAGAGAATTTTAAATTATATCTACGGACTTAATCAAAATATAAAATTTAACATCCAAAATGGTATTAAATCCCTACTAAAGTTTGCCTGGCAGTTACTCAACTCCTATGCCCAGAACTAAAAAAACCGCAACTGAAATTAATCTTAAAGATCCTCAATACTATTTTAATCGCGAGCTAAGCTGGTTAGAGTTCAATCGTCGAGTATTACACGAAGCCTGCGATCCGCGTACGCCGTTATTAGAGCGACTCAAGTTTTTGGCAATTTTTAGTTCCAACTTAGATGAATTTTTCATGGTACGCGTTGCTGCTTTAAAGGAACAAGTTGCAGCAAAAGTAACGCAATTAACCCCCGATGGTCGAACACCGCAAGAACAACTCGACGCAATTAGTCAACGATTACGTCCCCTGGTAACTCAACAACACCAGCACTTTGAGCAAGTCATTCGCCCTGCGTTAGCCCAAGCAGGGATTTATATTCTCGATTACATTGATTTAAATCAGGAACAGCGGACTTATCTACAAGACTACTTTGAAGAGCAAATTTTTCCTGTTCTTACCCCACTCGCAATTGATCCTAGCCATCCATTTCCGTTTATTTCCAACCTCAGCTTGAATCTAGCCGTCGTCGTCAAAAATCCAGATACCGACGCCGAGTTCTTTGCCAGAGTCAAAGTTCCTAAGGCCTTACCTCGCTTTTTGGCACTACCCCCAGAATTAGGAGTACAGGCAAATGAGCAGCCGGTGCATTGGACGGGAGTTCTTTTAGAACAGGTGCTAGCACATAATCTAGAGTCGCTATTTCCTGGAATGAATATTCAGGAATATTACCTATTTCGCATTACCCGCGATTCTGATTTGGAGCTAGAAGAAGATGAAGCGGATGACTTGCTACAAGCAATTGAGCAAGAATTGCGTAAGCGCCGTGTTGGTGGTTCTACAGTTAGGCTAGAAATTGAGTCGCATATTCCAGAATCCGTTAGGTTAAAGCTACTACAAGAGTTAGATTTAGAAGAAACGGATGTATATGAAATTCAAGGGCTACTAGGCTTAGGGGATCTCATGTCTTTTCTGGCATTACCCTTACCTGAACTTAAAGATCCGCCCTGGAAAGCGGTTGTGCCGCCTCGCGTGCAAGGAATCAGTGTTCCTATTGGTCCAGAAATTCAGGAGTCTGAGGAAGGTAAAGATTTTTTCTCAGTAATTAAAGAAGGAGATTTATTAGTCCACCATCCGTACGAATCTTTTTCTGCAACTGTCCTGCGGTTTATCATGCAAGCCGCCTACGACCCAGATGTATTAGCGATTAAAATGACGCTTTATCGTACCTCTGGAGATTCACCTATTGTTAATGCACTGATTGCTGCTGCTGAAAACGGCAAGCAAGTTGCGGTTTTAGTTGAACTCAAAGCCCGTTTCGATGAGGAAAACAATATTTATTGGGCGCGACGCTTGGAACGCGTAGGGGTACATGTTGTTTACGGCGTTACAGGCTTAAAGACGCACTCGAAGATTGTTATGGTGGTGCGCCGCGAAGGCGATCGCATCCATCGCTACGTCCATATCGGCACAGGTAACTATAACCCCAAAACGGCACGTCTCTACACCGATTTAGGACTGTTTAGTTGTCGCGAAGAACTAGGGGCAGACTTAACCGATTTATTTAACTACCTAACGGGATACTCGCGTCAAAAGTCTTATCGTCAGTTGTTGGTTGCACCTGTGAACATGCGCGATCGCTTTCTTGCTTTGATCCGGCGTGAAATTGAACATTGTCACAACGGCGCAACTGGTCGCATCGTTGCTAAAATGAACTCCTTAGTAGACCCACAAATCATTGCAACACTTTATGAAGCATCGCGCGCAGGGGTACAAATCGATTTAATCGTGCGTGGTATCTGCTGCTTATGTCCTGGACTCCAAGATATTAGTGAAAATATCCGCGTCATTAGTATTGTAGGACGTTTTTTAGAGCACTCGCGTATCTTTTACTTTTACAACAATGGTCAAGAAGAAACTTTTATTGGCAGTGCTGACTGGATGCCACGCAATCTAGATCGTCGCGTAGAAGCGATTACCCCAGTAGCCGATCCAAAAATTGCCAAAGATCTTCAAGAGATCTTAGGGATTATGCTGGCAGATAATCGCCAAGCTTGGGACTTGCAACCGGATGGCAGTTATATTCAAAGACAACCAACCGAAGATAGTCCAGAAGCAAGCTCGCAAAAAATCTTAATGCAGATGGCGCTTGATGCAGGACTAGCAAAAGAATAGAACGCTTGCACGAGTATTGACTAGCCACTTCCGTCCATGCCAGTTGCTACAACAGGAAAAACCCCACATTTGGCACTCCTCAATTTTGCTGGCAAAAACCAAGCTATTTAAAGCCTTCTAAACTTGGGGAGCTAGTGCACCCTTGAGGTGTTTGCCATTGTAGCAACTGGTATGGATTAGGCGGTAAGTTCTCCTTCATCAAGTCTGAAACTTCTGTAGAACTATGTCATTTCGGTTAGTCAATAGTCACTAGCCGCCATTTTTATCGTTACCAATTAACCGGACTCAATATTAGATCTTTCTTTAACAAACTCTACCTTAATAAACTTTCCTAATTAATAGCTGTAATATTTGTAATAGCGACTGTAAGACGATTCACCCAGCAGATAGAGTGAAGTAGGGTTAACTATGTCATAAACTAAACTAAACATTTAACAAATCGCTACTCGTTATCATTGGATGTTACCCTTGTCTTGCCAGTCTAGTACCTTACGCGTTTTAGTAGCTGATGACCACGAGCTAACCCGCTTTAGCCTTAAGTTAGCATTAGCTAATCAGGAAAATATTGAGTTAGTTGGTTTAGCAAGCAATGGCTTAGAAGCAGTGGAAATGGTACAACGCCATCACCCTGATGTAATTATTCTCGACCTGCAAATGCCAGTTATGGATGGCTTAAGCGCATCTAATCAAATTAAACATATTGCACCAAGTACTCAAATTATTGCTTACTCCTCCTTAGAGGAACCAAAGCTACGCGAGAACAACCAACTTAACAATATGGACGCTTTTTGCCGAAAAGATACATCTACTCCAGAATTAATTGCTTTAGTCCGCGAGATCGGCGCGCGCAATATGAAATAGCAAAAAGTACGTCTAGCAGCTAAGGGAAACACGAGTGAACTAATTGAGCGCCAAAGAATGTAGTTAAGTCTGATTTTGGCGCTTTTTGGCATTAATACTAACTTGTTGACTTAAAAAGACTGCGCTTCATTGGGAAAAGTGCGACGATACTCATCAATCAAGTCATCCATTTCTTCTAACGCTTGATTAACATCCGTTCTTAAAATTCCTAAGTTGGGTTGTTCTAATAATCGTAGGAGAGTTTCACGTTTACTCACAACTTTAGCAACTCGTTCGCGTAATGTTTCTGGGTTCATATTGAGATTTTACTTGCTGACTCTGCCCCTATTGTAGTCAAAGCGATCGCATCCCAGCCTATTCTACAAATCCTATCTATTGTAATCGGACATAGCTAATTTGTGAGTTCATGGCGACGAATTCCCCAGAGCCTACCTTACAGCTTGATGGTTGGACAATGCGATCGCTGCAATCTTCTGACATAGACGCACTTGCCGCAATTTGGGCTGATCCTGAAGTCACGCGCTTTCTTCCCAGCCAAGGAGTACCAATTCCGAGAGTTAGAAAATGACGGCTTTACTTTAGAATTGCTACCATGCTGAAGCCGAAAGGCATCTTTTACTTGCGAGATACCATTTTCTCATTTCCACCTGCCGAATATGAAGCATCGATTAATGAATGGATTCAACGAGTTGCTACTGAGGGTGAATGGTGGATAGCCAAAGATTTTGAGATGCACGTGCGCGAGGAACATAGCACGTATGCATGGATTATCGAGGAAATGTTGACAAAAGCAGGGTTTGAGATAGTGGAAGCAAGTTACAATACACCAACCTATGCTGAGTATCTATGCTTCAAAAGCAGTTGATAATAAAGCTTAGAGTTATTGCCATTACCTGCAAAGCATTATGTTACGTCAAACATCTTTAGGAACACTAGGGTTAGTTCTCGGTGGGATATTAACTGTTGTTGGATTTACTGCCTATTTCAATGGCAACCCGACGCTAAATTTAGTGGGATTTTTCTACGGAATTCCTTTATTTCTCGGAGGCTTAGCGCTGAAAGCAGCAGAACTCGTACCAGTGCCCTTTAGCCAACCAACAACTTCAGAGGTACTCGCGCTGCGTAAAACCCAAGCAACAGCAACCCAAAACCAAATTCGTCAAGATGTGACGCGCTATCGTTACGGTCAAGAGGCACACTTGGATACAGCGCTTTCGTTTCTAGGTTTGAGTCCTACAGACGAAGAAAGACCAGTAATTACAGGTTTGCGCGAAACTGAAATTGCAGGTGCTTATGCTTTAATTTTAGAATTTGACTCGCCACTGATTCCTTTACAAGTTTGGCAAGATAAACAGCAAAAAATGGAAAGTTTTTTTGGTCCTGGAATTCGCGTAGAAATTACCCAACCAGAAGCAGAAAAAATTGAACTAGCTTTAATTTCGACTCAAACCGCAAATAGTACAAACGTTCCAGCAGACTCAGAAGTTAAAGCGAGTTGAAACAAAGTGAGTGCTTAATGTCTTCGCAGTGGTAAGTACCGTTAACTACTTTTCTAGGCGTACCGCATACCACTGTAAATATTCTCCTGGACCTAAATCGAATTCACAACTTGTATCGATTAAATACTGAGCTTGTGCTTGAATTGATGTAAAGCGCTGTAACTCGCGTGGTAAATTTTCCTGGCGTTGAGTGAGAATTGCTTGCAGCTTTTCTAGGAGTTCAGCTGCTGTTAAAAACTGTTCAGGTTGGTTGGGTTCCAGCACAACAAAAGTGTCTTGCTGGTACATCATAGGGTCTGGCATTTTTATGTTTGTGTAACTTTAGGTAGTGTCAGCTTTGAAAAAGGAAGTGTTATATTCTTGCTAAAATCGAAAGCTTTCTAGATTGTAAACTGTCTTTTACTTTGGTAGCGTTGTTGCGCTTCATCAAGGAATGGCGATGGCAAAGTCAAGCAATTTGGTGGTCTAGAAAGCGCACTGAATATCATACTTGAAAACTAGATTTATATGAGCCGAACTGATGCTTGTTTGATCTTTAATCCGGTTGCAGGTCAAAGCGATCCTGAGCAAGATTTAGCTCAAATTCGCGAAATTTTAGAAGCGGAAATTAATCTAGATATTCGGTTTACCACCGAGGAAAAAGGTGCAGACGAGATAGCTAAAGAGGCGATCGCCCAAGGGGCAACGAAAATTATTGCTTCTGGCGGTGATGGAACATTGTCTACAGCGGCTGCGGCATTAGTCGGTACAGGTATTCCTCTTGGTATTATTTCTCGCGGTACAGCCAACGCTTTTGCAGCAGCTTTAGAGCTACCCAACACAATTGAAGCAGCTTGTCAAACAATTTTAGGCGGTGCGACACGTGTTGTTGATGCGGCACGGTGTAATAATTTACCAATGGTTTTATTAGCAGGAGTCGGTTTTGAAGCTGAAACTGTCAAACGCGCCGATCGCGAAGCTAAAAATCGTTTTGGGATGTTGGCGTATGTTATGGCAGGACTTCAGGAATTGCGCGAAATGGAAAGTTTTGAAGCCGAAATAGAAACAGAGGATAAAATCATCACGGTGAGTGCAGTGGCGGTAACAGTTGCTAATGCTGCTCCCCCAACTTCAATTTTGGCACAAGGACCTGCCGGAGTCGTATTTGACGACGGGCTACTCGATGTGACAGTGATTGCGCCCGTATCGCGTGCCGGTGCGATCGCAGCTTCATATCACTTACTCCAAACTGCCTTGAACGAAAATGCTACGCAGCGTGAGGATATTGGTTATCTCCGCGCCAAACGCGTTATTGTCCGTACAAATCCACCCCAAAGAGTCGTCTTAGACGGCGAACTAATTGGTGAGACTCCGATTGATGTCGAGTGCGTACCAGGAGGATTAACCATTTTTGTTCCTCAGGAAGCCGCCCCAGATACTTTTATGGAAAAACTTGAGGGACTACCCAACTTAAAAGTCGAGTCTAAACCTACCTCTGGATTTGAGGAGTAAGCTGCATCTGATGGATTCTAACCAACACGAGTGAGAACCTGCCACAATTGCAGTTCAGAACTTAATTCAAGCCTTGTGAGTGGATTGCATTAGGATCGACAAAGCTTTGATGAATCAGAAGATTACTGATGAATCTATCAACTTTGCAAATTATCCCTAGCGAAGTGCTACAAGATTTTGCAATTTAACGATTTTCTACTCCGCCTAAAATTAAGCATTGTTGCATAAAGCCGATGGCGAGATTTGAACTCGCGACCGATCGATTACGAATCGATTGCTCTACCACTGAGCTACATCGGCATGGCAATATATGATTGTAGCAGCTTTCTTTTCCCATGGTAAAACCAACTTCTAAAAATCGCAGTCATAAACGCTTTACACCTGAGCAATACGCGCGTTTAAAAGCCGAGGCTGCGGCTCCTTACCGAGGCTTACGCAAATTTGTTTATATTAGTTTTGCTGCCTCTGGTTTGATTGGAGCATTAATTTTTCTTACCCAGCTAGCAGCTGGACGTGATGTAGAGACAGCTTTACCTAATTTTGCGCTGCAACTTGGCGTGATTGCTTTGATGATTTTTCTATTTCGCTGGGATCGCGAATCGCGTTAAGAGGCGTTCTATCTTAGCGCAATAACTCTTGTAAGTGTTAATCTTTAATAAAAGTTTAAACATCTTTAATCAAAAACACACAATGGTATAAAAAATAAAGAAATCATTATGAAACGCAAGATACCTTATTCTTTCTGGCATCATAGATACAGGTTCAAACGGGGTCAGCCAATTTAAAGACCCTGAATATAAAAGCAAATAAACAAGTAGGGTCACCTAATATAAAGACCCTAATACACATAAAAAGCAAATCTTTGTAGCGCCAGAACTATAACAACAGCCTGGCGCTTTTAAATTGAGGTTAAGGAACTCTGACTAGATAAGGTGATGCGATCGCTTGTGCGCGTCCAGAATTGACGAGGGCTTGATAAACAAATGCCGCGACTTCAGCACGCGTCGCAGGGCGATTAGGATTTAATTGATTTGGCGTTGGGTAGTTGACAACAAGTTGCCTTTGAGTTGCAGCCGCAACCGCATCGGTAGCATAACTGGGAATTTGGGAAGCATCAGCATAAGTGGAAAGTACGTTGGGATTATCAGCACGCAAATTCAAGCCATTTGCTAAAGAAACTAATACTTGAACTCGAGGAATTTGTTGCTGTGGTTGAAACGCACCGCCAGGATAACCCGCGACAAAGCCTCCTCGGTAAGCAGTTTGAATTGCTTGATATCCCCAGAAATTACGGCTGACGTCGTTAAAATCTTGTGCCTCGCGTTGCGGTGTAGGAGTAAACGCTTTACTAACAATCGCCGCAAATTGCGCGCGCGTCACTGGTTCGTTAGGCTTAAATGTACCATCAGGAAATCCAGCAATAATCTCGCGCGATGCCAAAGCAGCAATGTATGGTTGCGCCCATAATCCTTGAACGTCACTGAAAGCAAATTGGGGTGCTACAAGATTGACTTTACCTGAGGTGCGCTTAGCATCAATCGTATTACCTACAGCAAGTAAAGCATTGCCACGAGTTGCGTTGTAAACGTCATAGCGCTCGTTATTACGGATAATATTATTTCCTGCACTTTCTGCTGTACCGAGATCCGGTTGGGCATTAATGGTGGCAACGACTCCATCGCGCTTGTTGTTTTCGATCGCGTTACCACGTAAAATAGGACGCGCTGATTCAGAAATATAAATACCATCTTGGTTTTCTTTAATTTGGTTGTCTGCGACGAGCGGTGAGGAAGCACCACCAATTGCCAACCCAAAGCCGGTATCTTGAAACGTATTATTGCGAATTTCACCTTGTGCAGAACGGGCTACCGAAATACCGTTACCACCGTTTTTGCTAAAGACATTACCCTCAATTTTGGGATTAGCATTACCAGTTACAAAAATACCGTCGCGGTTACTATTGATAAAAGTATTATTCGTCACAGTAGGATTTGCAGATTCAATCCACAGCGCGGTTCCCCGCGTGTTTGGGTTGGTAATCGTGACACCACTGATTGCGCTATTGTTTTCAGCGCGTACTGTAACATTTTGCCGTGCAAATGTGGGACTGACGTATTGCCCACCACCTGTAATGACAATTGATTGTCCTTTGCTAGCTTCATCGCCGCGTAGCGTCACACCTTGTTTAATTGTGAGTGGAAAAACTTCTCCTGTCTCGCTGCTATAAGTACCAGGTGCCAACTGAATTGCTGTACCTGGCTGTGCTTGGTTTAGTGCGTAGGTAATAGTTCTGTATGGGGTAGCTGCTGTAGTTCCAGCACCAGCACTATCAGTTCCAGTTTGAGGATTTACGTAAATAACTGTTGTCGTCGCAGGAACTTGATTGGTACTTGGAGTCGTCGGAGTAGTTTGAGTTGGAGATAATGTTGGTGAAGGTGAAGGTAGGGAAGTTGGAGTCGGGCTAGGTGTGGGGCTTGTGGTTGGTGTAGGAATAGGAGCGTTGGTTGTGGGAACAACAAATTGGGCTAGCTTTTTAGAAGAGGCGATCGCACTATTACCTAAAATTGCACCCGTAGCAACCAAAAATAAAGCACTCAATCCCGCACCCAAGGGCAGATGTAGCGCGCGACTAGTAGAAATAACTCTAGAAATATTTGATTGGCGATCGTGTGAATCGTGGTTTGTCATATTGTCTGCATCTCGTGTCTTGAATTAACGTAAGGCGGCGTACAAGCGCAAAATTTCTCCGAAGATTTCATTGACGAAGAACACAAACATATGCTTGCGTCTCGTCACAGCTTCCTCTAAGCGCTGATTCTTTACATTGCCTCATTTTGTCCAGCATGGCTAACCACATCAGTTTATGAGTATTTGACCAAATACGCTATTAACTGAAAAGTTGTAAAACCCATGCAAAACTATAGCGGAAGACAAATACATTTGTAGTCAAGTTCCCTAAGTTTTTTGTCAAAAAATGTGACTGATGCAGAAAGGTCAAGTCACGACAGCAATAGCCTCAGCAGCTTAGAATAAAATATTTCTTCTAAGAAGAATATCAACTGATGGTTAAGTTTTACTTATAGCGAGTAATACCATTTTTCTAAAAAAGAACGACAATTAAGCCTCTCTGCGGTCTATGTGTAGAAACTTTAAAGCGAAATAGTATAACCGAGGCATAGGACTAGTAGAGATCTGTTCCCCAACCTTTGCTATGTTTCAAGTCAAGTGACTTATGGTTTTAGTCAATAGAGTTAGGACATTCTCGAAGTTCGTAGTGATAACTCTAACCTCTAACTCCTGCTATATCTCTAAGGGCAGAAATTACCTCTAACGCTGCAAATAGCGCAACTTAACGAATTGATGACTCGTCAGATGTCTTAAAGGAACGATTTAAAATCACACAAGAAATGCGTTTAAGATTTTTACATCTTGCTGCTGCATTAGTAGCAAGTACGGGTGTCTTTTTCAGTAGTAACGGTGTTTTCGAAATGCCTGCAGCTAACGCGGCTGAACGCGTAGTTTTAAGATATCGAATTTTTCGTCAATCGCTTTCAGTTGCTGAACTTGCTCAATTTGCGGAAACGGGAGAACTCTCGCGCTCGCTACGTTCTAATCTTGCCAGAGCAGGACAAGACCCGGTCACGGTACGCCGTTATTTAACTGAACCTGTCAGGGTTAACCCTGTTTTCTTGGACCGGGTGCTCAATAGCCCTGTTGGTAATGCTTTACTTGATGAAATCAGTCAAGTCATTCATACGCCTTCACGCCGCGCAGATAGACAAGCATTACGTGCCGCTTTGGTGCTGTCCGCGCGTGATGGACAAGTTTCACTGATTGAAGTGTTGCAAAACTATCCCACACGCGAAGTTCAAGTAGATGGCGATCGCTTAGAAGTTGCTTATCGTCAGTTACGTCGCTTAAGTGGAAACATTCAAGATATCCTCAATCGTGGAGCACGCCTTCGAGACTTATTAAATCAAATCAGCTAATCTCGTTTGTCTTTCAGCACATCTCACTAAGCAGCAAGGGAATCATGCTTTTCACTCCCTTGTCTGCTTCAATAAGCCAGTGTTTCTAACGTTTCACGCAAATAGAGTTTTACCTGATGGTCTAAATTGAGATCTTGGATTTGGGTATCTTGTGCCGATCGCTCAAGTTGCCAACGATGAAATCCAGAAGTATTAGCGATCGCTTGTTTGAGATGATCCCAAATTTGAGGTCGATCCGATTGATACTGACGAGACGCAGGGATAATAGCCATATTTCCTCAGTTTTCTGTGTGAGTGTCTACTAACTTTGGTAACAGTTGATTCACCTGCAAACCTAAAATTGTAAAATCTGGTGCTATCTTTTCTTGAGGATAAGGTTTTATTACGGCAAATTCTGCATCACTGGTAACAAGCACTCGCATCACACTTACGGGAATTTGAAAAAATAAATTCGCGAAGGCAAAGCTACAGCCAGCCAACAACAATCCTACAATCCGCCATTCGCGCGGCAATAAACTCAAGGCTACCATGGGTGCAGTTTGGTACAGCTGCCACAGTACTGTAACTAATAATACCGCAGTTAAGATAGCTAATACTTTACTAGCACGGGTATTGATTAAACTTAAAATTTGCCGTTGTTGTATCGTTAATTTTTCTTGTTTAAGTGCGATCGCCAAAACAGCAAAAATGTAAAACGGACGTTGTACCTGCATCCAGACAACTGGTACAACTCCGATTGCTGCGACGAGTGACACCTCCAACCAGACAGGGAAGACAGGATCTCCTACCGCCAATCCTAATAAGCACGCGTCTAAGCAGAGTGGAACAGCGGCTAACCCTGAAAGGTGAATCCACAAAATGGGTTCTGACCGAAACGACATAAAGTTGGTAGTACCATTATCAAGAATGGAGAAAAGGGCTAAAGATAAAATGAATTAAGAGTGTCTTTAGCCCTATCCTCTAACTTTTAGTTGCTCCTAACGTACGGCGTTTCGTTACCATCTGAAAGGCTTCGATTATATCGCCTTCAGCCCATTCGTTAAATCGATCGACACCGATACCGCACTCATATCCCGCATTGACTTCGCGGACATCTTCTTTCATTCGTTTCAAGGAATCAAGCGAGCCTTCGTAAACGATCTTACTGCCGCGTCGTACTCGCAGTTTGCAGTTACGAATCAGCTTACCAGATAGAACGTAGCAACCGGCAACAGCGCCGCGTCCCACAGGGAAGACTGCACGTACTTCGGCTTGACCGAGGGCTTCCTCAACAAGTTCTGGTTCTAATAGACCTTCTAACGCGCCTTCGATGTCTTCCAGCAATTTGTAGATAATATTATATTCGCGAACATCTACACCAGCTTCATCAGCGGCTTGTCGAGCACCACTCGCAAGCGTTGTGTTAAAGCCAATAATTACCGCGTTACTCGCTGCTGCCAAATCGATATCAGTTTCGGTGATTTCACCTGGCGCTGCCAACAACAAGCGAATTTGCACCTCGTTTTGTGGAAGTTGTTTGAGCGCACCAACGATCGCTTCGACTGATCCTTGGACATCGGCTTTAAGGATCAAGTTAAGTTCTTTTAACTCGCCTTCTTGTGCCTGTGCGGAAGCGCTGGTAAGCGTAGCACGTCCTTGCATCAAGCGCGATTGCCGTTGCTTGTTGGCACGTTCTTCAGCGATTGCCCGTGCTTCTTTCTCGTGTGGGAACACTTCAAACTCATCGCCTGCGGCGGGTACGTCGCTTAAGCCGAGAACCTCTACCGCGAACGAAGGCGAAGCAATTTCGACACGGCGTCCGCGATCGTCCACCATTGCTCGAACTTTACCAAACGCCGAGCCAGCAACTAAGACATCTCCTACGTGCAGAGTGCCATTTTGAACTAACAAAGTTGCCACTGGACCTTTGGCTTTATCAAGGTGTGCTTCGATTACAGTACCTTTAGCAAGACGGTCTGGATTTGCCGAGAGTTCTTCGACTTCAGCAACAAGGAGAATCATTTCTAGAAGTGTATCTAAGTTTTCTCCTTTGATCGCGCTGACAGGTACCATAATTGTGTCGCCACCCCATTCTTCTGGAGTTAGCCCGTATTGCGTCAGTTCTTGTTTGACGCGATCGGGTTGTGCGCCCTCTTTGTCAATTTTGTTAATCGCGACAATAATGGGCACTTCTGCTGCTTGGGCATGGCTAATTGCTTCAATTGTTTGTGGGCGTACGCCATCATCCGCAGCAACAACGAGAATGGCAATGTCTGTCACTCTTGCTCCACGCGCGCGCATTGCGGTAAATGCTTCGTGACCGGGAGTATCGAGAAATACGACTTGCTGCACCTGCCCGTTGTGTTCTACATCAACGTGGTACGCACCGATATGTTGGGTAATGCCGCCAGCTTCTCCTTGCGCGACTTTGGTCTTACGAATCGAGTCAAGTAACGTTGTTTTACCGTGGTCTACGTGTCCCATGATCGTCACGACTGGTGGACGACGCTGGAGATTTTCGAGATCTTCCACATCCAACATTTCAGTGACTTTGCGGGCTTCGGCTTCGGGTTCGGCTGTTTCAACTTCTACGCCTAATTCGTTCGCCACCATCGTCAACGTTGGAATATCCAAATTTTGCGTAATATTAACCGCAATACCCTTAAGGAATAGGATTTTTACAATCTCAGTATCAGGTACGACCAGCATTTGTGCGAGTTCCTGAACAGTCATCGTGCCTGTAACGACGATCTTTTCTGGACGTTCCTCTTTTTGTTCGGGTTCGCGGCGACGATTTTGATCGCGCGCTGGAGTTGTCTTTTTGCTTTTTACTCCACCAACAGGACTCGTTACCGCTCCTGAACCACTGGGACGTGCTGCTTTCTGTTTAGGGGGTCGGGCGATCGATAAGCTCACTTTGATTGGCGCTTCGATATCAAGATCCACATCGTCGAGGTCTTCTTCATCATCAAAGTCGATGATGGGTTTCATGCGCTTAGCTTTTGTTCCTGCTTTCCCTTTAGAACCTGATTCTAGTCCTTCATCAATTTCCTCTTCTTGCCACTTTTTCCCGCCTTTTTGGGGTCGAGGTGGTGTTGGTCGCTTGAGGAGCTTTTCGGGTTCTTCGATTTCCAGCAGTGCAGCGGGTTGTTGTATTGCTTCTTCCTCAACTTCTGTACTAGTTGCTCCTGCTAGTTTTGGACGATTGGCGATCGCTGGTTCGTTGAACCGCGATACCTTGGGTCTTTGCAGTTCTGGTACTGGTTCGCTTTTAGCGACTGGTTGCTCTGGTTTTTGTCCCCCAGGGCGACGTGCAGGTTTTTCAGAGCCCTTATCTGCTCTTGGCTCTGCTGCTGGTTTAGGACGTTGAGCTTGATCGCGTTTGAGGATCGGGCGTTCAGGTAGATTGAGTTGTGGTGTTGGTGCGACAGGTCTAGCTGGCGGTTCTACAAGTTGTGGTTTTTGCGGAACTTCTTTGGGTTTTTGAACTTCTACCTGGCTTGCTTTTGGCTCGTCGCGATGTTCGCTATTAGCGACTACTTTAGCTTCTTCCATTGCTGCCGGACGTACGGGACGTGGCGGTGGTGGGGTCATCGGCTTGTTCGGTCCTGCTGGTGATGCGAAAGGACGTGGAGCAACGGGCGCGTTTCCTTGCGACTGTGACGAAGAAGAATTTGAGGCAACCTGAGACTCTGCCTGGTTTTGGTTGAGCCGAGGAGGGGTCTTTGGTTTGCGAATTTCCAAGATCTGTTGCTTTGGTGGCAAGTTAGGTTTAGGTTTAGTTTTGTTAATTTGATTCGCGTGTGTAATGTTCGATTCTCGCCGCGACGACGAACGCTCGGCAACATACTTTTCAGCTAGAGCACGAATTCGCTCTGCTTCATTTTCACTGATTGTGCTGCTGTGACTTTTGACTGCGATATTAAGTTGGTCGCAAATTGCGAGTAGCTCTTTGTTATCCAAATTCAATTCTTTTGACAAATCGTATATCCTTACTTTGCCGTTATTCATCCACTCTTCCCCTTTACCTACCAGTTTGATACGGATGGTTGCCTGAGTTGTGTTAGCATCTCCATCCTGCGAGTCCTGTGTTATTGGTTGCCGTTCAAATTGCTGCCCGTGCCTCCAACAAAGTAAAGAGAGATGTTTTTGTTTGAGAAAGGTGTTTTACTGTCATCGCGACGGTTATGTAAACGTGCCATGCGCTTTTACCGCAATTTTATCCTGAGGAATTTTTGCGGACCCTTTCTCGTGAGGGTACGCATCCGTACAAGCTAGTAATTATGTATTTGTGTAGCTTCTTTATTTAATGTTGCATCAATCCGTAAAAAAATATGGTGTGATTTTAGTTAATTGCACCGAATTCAAAGAAATTGAGTTTCCTATCTTTACTATTCTGCCACGAACCCTGTTTGACAAGCGTTAGTATGCTTTTCAGCAATTTTGCTGCCATGACTCCATTTTTAAGAAAGTCTGAAAATGACACTTAATTCTTGTTTGAAAGCGGTAGTGTGGTTTCAATTTTTCGAGCTTCACTGACAGATTGGTTTGTTGATAAACGTTGCCACAAGGCTTGGTAGATGGCTTCGGGAACCGAGATCCGCAGCGATCGCCGCAACAGATTTTTCTTCTGGGCTGTTTGCAAACAGCTAGCTTGCGGACAAAGATATGCAGAACGCCCCGTACCCTGATCTAATTGTAACTCCCCAGAAGGATAGACGCGGACAATTCGCCAGAACTCGTGTTTTAGGGCGACCCGACGACAACTAATACAGCGTCGATAGTTAGGTTTCATGAATTGAGGGTTCAGGGGACAAAGATCGAGGGTCAGGGACTATTGTAATTATCTATCTTTCGTTTCTGCTCAAGCTGGGGCATCGCTTACTTCCATAGCTTCTGTAAATTCTTCATCTAGTTCATCTAATTCATCTTCATCTTCGGCTTGCGCTATTTGAGCTTGTTGCGCTTGATACTCAGCAGCGGCGGCAGCAAATTTAGCGTCTTCTGCGGCATAGTCGTACTTCGCGCGGTCTTTGATGTCGATTTTCCAACCTGTTAAGCGTGCGGCTAAACGGACATTTTGCCCTTCTTTACCGATTGCTAAGCTGAGTTGGTCTTCGGCAACGAGTACGTGCGTCTGGCGCGATTCTGGATCCATCAAGCGTACCTCATCAACACGGGCAGGGCTAAGCGCGTTGGCAATATAAGTCGCGGGGTCTGGAGACCAGCGAATTACATCAATTTTCTCACCGCGCAGTTCGTTAACAACAACTTGAATTCGCGAACCACGCGCGCCAATACATGCACCGACAGGATCGACATCCCGTTCTAAGGTATCAACGGCAATTTTAGTGCGAGGACCTACATAGCGCGATGGGGGATTTGCTTCGCGTGCCACTGCGACAATGCGCACTACTTCATCTTCGATTTCTGGAACTTCGTTGGCAAAAAGATATACCACTAAACCTGCATCTGCGCGCGAGACAATCAGTTGAGGACCGCGTTGCTGACCTTGTGAAACTTTTTTGAGGTAAACTTTGAACGTAGCATTTGCACGATAATTATCGTTCGGTAATTGTTCGCGCTTGGGTAGTTCTGCTTCAACTTCGGGTTGACCAAAACCACTACTGACTGCCATAATCACTGATTGTCTTTCAAAGCGCAGTACTCGTGCTTGTAGCACAGTGCCTTCTAGGTCTTGAAACTCCTCTTGAATCATTTGGCGTTGTTGGTCGCGGAGTTTTTGCGCGAGTACTTGCTTGGTCTGCATTGCTGCCATGCGCCCAAATTCTTTTTGTTCAGGCGTTACGTCTAACACCACTTCACTACCAAGTTGCGCTTCTTCTGCGACTTCTTGAACTTCTCGCAGGGAAATTTGATGGTCTGGATCGTTGACTTCTTCGACAATTGTTTTGGTAGCAAGGACGCGAAAGCCTTCTTCTTCTACGTCAAGTTCAACTTCAAAGTTGTCGAAAAAATCTTCGTCAAAATGCTGTTTATCGAGGTTTTGCGCTCGACGATAGCGCTCGTAACCTTTAAGTAGTGCTTCGCGAAGCGCAGCCTGTACAGCAACGCGCGGCAAGTTTCGCTCGCGACTAATATTTTCAATTAAATCTTTCAATCCAGGCAAACTTACCATTGACATAATAAAATCCTCAATAAAGAAAATAGGGATCAGAGGTCAGGAGTCAAATATTAGCGGAGAAACTAGGATGTAAAGCAAATTTCACGAGCCAATAGCTCCTCTTTCTACTCGCTCCTAGCTCCTAGCTTCTCGCCCTTGTTCTAACGGCGATCGTCTAGCTGTACTTTGGTAATAAGCGCGCGCGGAATAGCAACTACGCGACCTTTCTGGTTTAAGTAAACTGCTGTTTCATCGCGGCGAATGAGTTGTCCTACCCACTCTTGCTGACCTTCATGCGGTTGAGAACTTCGAACAAGTACCGCAAATCCTTTGAAGGCAGTAAACTCTCGATCGGTACTTAATTGTCGCGAAGTTCCTGGGCTAGAAACTTCTAACACATAGGCATCTTGCACAATGCTTGCCTGATCCATTTTGGCTTCTAAAGCACGACTCATTCGCTCACAATCATCTAGCCCAGTATCTTGCTGCGGATTGCGAATATCCACGCGCAGTACAGGAGGGCGTTGGTTAGTGTGAAAAACTACTCCGACCAATTCCAAGCCGAGTTCCTCTGCGACTGGTGTTGCTATTTCAATGATTTGTGGAATTAGGGGATGAGTCATTTTCCAAAATAAAAAAGTGGGTTATTACCCACTTCCTGCGAAATGATATTTTCCAAGAAGTTTTCAGAACGAACTCATCTGAGGATCGTTTCTTATTTCAGTTTATCGCATCATAAAAGTAAGGTGTAGGCAACACATTCATGCGACAACTCTTAATTGAAGTACCACCTGGTTATGACCCAGAAGTTTTAGAGAAGCCCAAGCTGATAACGCTACGAATACAGCACTCCTTGTACGAGCAACAGAAGATAAGAACCAAGTAGAAGCATTTTTTAGGAGATTTGGAATTGTTACCCAATTTATGAGTGATGCTGATTCCGTGCGGAGTGATTGCGATGCATCCACTCGCTGACCACAAGTACCGCGCAGGTAATACTAATTTGTCATTTAAGTAGTTGCCTGCGGCAGTAATGACAAAAGCCAGACAGTGTATGGAATTTGGAGCCTGGAACTGTCGTCAGAATGTGCGAGAAATGGTAGTACTGATATCCAGGTGCATAGCTCGACTGAATCTTTTATACGTGATACCACGCGTTAGCGCCAGCGTTTGAAGAATCTGACGTCTACATAAATTAAACTTTGAATTACTGAGTTTGTTTATTCATCTGCTGAAAAACTTCTTCCAGCATTGGTGGTAATTTGTCGCTCAGACGCCCACCGCGAACTAATTCAGCATAAGTATCTGCTTCAATTGCCAAAAGTTCTTCCTGTAGTTGTTCTACCGCGAAGTCTCGTAGCTGAGGGTGTTCGTTGCGTAGCTTGTTAATGTCTTGTTGCAGATCGTCAAGCTGTCCTTCGACTAAGGCTTCTTGGTAACGATAAAATTCTGGATCGATTTCAGGGCGGCTTGTCGCTTGCGATAAATGTTGTAGAACGCGATTCAGGGCTGTCCACCGCGCGATCGCTTCGAGATATTCTTGACGTATTGCTTGATCGCCCAAAGGCTCAAGCCTTGTTACTAAGGGTTTAGTCGTTAAGCCTTGAACTAAAAGTGTAAATAAGACAACACCAAACACTACTGAAACAATTGTTGTGCGTTGGGGTAATGTGACTGGTACGCTTAATGCTAAGGCAATTGCCACCGAACCGCGCAAGCCTCCCCACCAGAGAATCGTACTATCAGACAAAGAGATCTCTGATTTCGTTAGTAGATTACTCAACCAACTCAAACCATAAATCGCGATCGCTCGCGTGACAATCATTGCTGCGATTGTAATCGCAATCAGTCCCAAATTTGCCCCCAAATCATCAAACTTGATCTGGTCGCCAATCAACAGAAATACGATGGAATTGACAAAAAACGCAAGAAAGTCCCAAAACTGAGTTACGGCTAATCTTGTACTTGGCTGCATTCCAATGCGCGAGCCAAAGTTGCCTAAAACTAAGCCCGTGGTGACAACGCCAATAACGCCTGAACCACCCAAATCTTCGGTGATGATATAAGTACCATACGCCGAAACTAAAGTGAGTGATTGCTCAACCAAAGGTAAATCAAAGCGCTGCGTGAGATAAGAAATACCAAAACCGACAACACAACCACAACCGATTCCGATTCCTACAACTGTAAAAAACCGTGCAATGAGTTCTTGCAGTTCTAAAGTCTCTGTTCCTAAGGCAAAACCAACGACAAAACTGAACGCGACAACGGCAATTCCGTCATTGAATAAGCTTTCGCCTTCCATGAGAATTGTCAACCGTTTTTCGACACCGAGTTCGCGAAATAACGCAATGACAGAAACCGGATCGGTTGCAGCGACGCAAGCACCTAATAGTAAAGCAATTCCGATTGTAACTCCGGCGATCTGATTGAGTGCTAAACCGACACCAATAACTGATATGACAACTCCTATAACTGCAAACAGTGTAATTGGTACTAAGTCGCGCTTGAGCTTTGCCCATTCCATATTCCACGCTGCTTCAAACAACAGCGGGGGTAAAAATATCGTCAAAATCAGTTGTGGTGAAAGATTCACTAATCTCACATCAACAAACGCCAAACCCAAGCCAACAATGACTAAAAGCAACGTATAAGGAATTTGACGAAACCAGCTAAAAAACTGGGGTAATGTGGCAATACTTAAGGAAACTGACAGTACCAAAAGAAATTGTTTAATATTTTGCTCAATCGCTACTTCGGCTAGTGTTTCTGTTGTCATGTTAGCTAAAACTTAAATTTACTCATCAAAAGAAGAACCACTGACGCCTTCACGTCTTACTTCTTCTATTTGACCTACTTCAAAAATTAAAGTAAAGCGTTGTCCCATTTCTCTTGCTAAAAATTCTTCTAAAAGCGCGACTTGCCTTGGCGTAACAGGGTCTTTAGAACGAACGTTTAAACGTACTACTGGGGGATTACTTAACCAGTTAATATTACTATCAATAAGTACCAATCTTTGAAAAGTCACCGTTCGGTTCAAAAGTGCGCGTCTGACACTAGCTTCGAGTCGATTTTGTTGAGTGAGTCGAAAAAAGCTAAATCCTAACGGTACAAGCAGTACTGTCGTCAGTCCCACTGTCCAAATCAGCGCTTTTTTAGCACGATAAAGTGAAGTATAGCCTGTAGCTAGAAAGATCAGCATACAGGAAAGCGTAATTCCTAGCAGATTGGTGAGATATAAAATCGTTGCGCCGAGACTCAAAGACCAATTAGCTTGTGAAAGTCCTAAGCCTATCACGCAAATCGGTGGCATTAAAGCAACCGCGATCGCAGTTCCTGCTAACGTTGGCGAAACCTTCGGTTCAACTTTGGCAAAACCACTTATTCCTCCTGCGGCGATCGCAATTCCTAAATCGAGCAACGTCGGACGCGATCGCGCAAAAATCTCACTGCCAAATTCTGCTAAACCAACCGACATCCCAATCAACCACGAGATTACGATCGCGAGGAGTGTTCCCACAACGATCGAACTTAAGCCTGTGCGAAATAACTGGAAGTTACCTTCTAGCGCACCAAATGCCATTCCCCGAATCGGTAGCATTAAAGGAGCAATAATCATTGCGCCAATGATCACAGCAGCGCTATTCGACAGCAATCCAAAGGTAGCAATGACACAAGAGCCAACGATTAAGATAATGTAAATCCGCTCTAGCGCTGATTCTTCTAAGAGTCCCTCATGCATCGACTGCAAATCGTGCGGTGCAACTCTCCGCTTGTGCAGAAGGTTAAATCGTCGGCGAATATCAAACAGCACGCTACTCTCCTGGAACTACTTGTAAAGCTGAAGACCAAAATATGAGTAAGGATGTTGCGCAGCAATTTCTCATCCAAGTATTATCACTGAGGAGCAGCTAAACGTCATCCCCTATGGTGATGAGCCTGGATAATTAGGGATATTCGTATGCAGAAGTTTTCAGTATCAGCAAGTTCATGAACTTGGGAACAGCAACATTACAAGCCTGGTATGAGAAGCTGGCAGAAATGCGATCGCTAAAGGGCAAAAATGACCGCGTACGCACACAGGATCGAGCATGAAAACTAAACTAGGTAAAGTCTGGGAAGCATTACACAATAGTTTTTGGTTTGTTCCATCACTTATGGTCGTCGGTGCGATCGCAATCGCGTATGTTATGCTATCGCTCGATCACGAAGATAAAGAATGGCTACAAGGATTACCATTAACTTATAGTCGCGGTCCTGAAGGCGCACGCGAAGTGCTTTCTACGGTGGCTGGATCGATGGTCTCCGTTGCGACGACGGCGTTTTCGATTGTGATTGTCGCACTACAACTTGCATCTGGACAATTTGGACCAAGATTACTCGGTAATTTCATGCGCGATACGGGTAATCAAATTGTCTTAGGAACGTTTATTTCCACATTTGTTTACTGTCTACTGATTCTCCGTACCGTTAATAGTGGTGACAACGATGAATTTGTCCCGCATATCTCGGTAACTTTTAGTCTTGTCCTGGCAATTTTTAGTATTGCTGTTTTGATTTATTTTCTACATCACGTTGCGACATCAATTCAAGCACAACAGGTTATCGCTCAAGTCGGGGAAGAATTAAACGATACAATCGAGCGGTTATTTCCTAAAAAAATTGGACGCAGCAGCGCAAAAGACCGACAAGACATTAAAGATACAGATATTCCTGACGATTTTGATGACGAAGCACGTCCCATAAAATCAGAGAAAAGTGGTTATATCCAAGCGATTGACGATGAAGAGTTAATCGAAATTGCGGCGAAGTTTGACGTAATCGTGCGACTGAATTATCGTCCTGGCGATTTTGTCGTTAAAGGTAGCGATTTAGCTTCAGTTTGGCACGCACAGCAGATGAATAAGCAGCTAGCCAAAAAGCTTAGAGGTATTTTTATTATTGGCAATCAACGAACTCCTGGGCAAGATGTAGAATTTTCGATTAATCAGTTGGTAGAAATTGCCGTACGCGCACTGTCAAAAGGCGTGAACGATCCGTTTACTGCAATTCGCTGTATCGATCAACTCAGTGCGGCGCTGTGTCACTTTGTGCAAAAAGAAATTCCCTCACGCTATCGCTACGACGAAAATAAAAAATTGCGTGCGATCGCTGAACCAACAACTTTTACGAGTGTTGTTGATGCTGCATTTAATCAAATTAGGCAAGCTGGACAAACTGATGTAGCGGTAACGATTCGATTATTAGAAGCGATCGCGCGGATTGCACAATACACAACCACGAAAGAACAACGCGCAGTTCTTCTGCGTCACGCACAAATGATCGAACGCGGTAGCCACGAAGGAATATCTGAAGAACTCGACAAAAAAGATGTTCAAGAACGATATTTTGCGATTCTCAAGCTGCTGAAGGCACAATAATTCTTAACTTTACCATTTCTCTGAATAAGAACTATAATTAAATTCCCCTCTGCTTTTGAAGCTTCTTCTGCGGTCTATTGGGAAAAACTTTAAAGCGAAAGGGTATTATTTATTGTCCTGACGCTGCCAAATGGGTAATTGATTAATTGCTTGTAGCGTCAAATTGACATATGTTGTCTTGCTTGCTGGGGCATAATCCTTGCCAAAATAGCCTTGCGCACCATCATGTTCGTGCGGTCCGCTGACAAAGGATTGATAACGCCCTTGTTGGCGGGCGCGGCTAAAAGGAGAAGCAATTGTAAATACCCAGCGCGAAGGAAAGATAATTCCACCGATATCTTCTACCCAATCTTGAGTACCGCGCAAGTGAAATACACGTTTGGCTTGCTCAAAGCCATTAATACCGCCAAATACACCACCAACAGAAACGACAGTAATTTCCGAATTCAGCCATTGATTAAGATACGGAGTTGCTCCTAACGCAACTTGTGCCCCTCCACTGGTACCAATAAGAATAATGTCTAACGGTTGCTGTGAGTCAGGTGATAAAGGATGGGCTGCATTCATTTGTTCGGCGATCGCGATCGCGATTCCTTGGTTATAAACCGGACCATATCGCTCATCAGCAGAAATTGCAAAGCGCCACAAATTGCGAATTTTAATGAGAACATCAGCTACACCAAGCCAGCCTTTGGCTTCGTTAGCAAAGCGCCATACAGGAGCTAATAAGCGTTCTCCTCCTAAGTTTTCGTTAGCAGCGGAGTAAGGAAAAACATCTTTAACAACTGCACAATTTTGATGCGTTTGTGCCAAGCCTTGCAGAAAGTCTTCTTCGCCCTCAGTTAATTCGTTTGTGGAAAAATCGCCTACCCCCGTCAAAAAAACGATATAACAAGTCAAATTTCTTGGCTTACCAGTACTACCTGAGTTACTTCTCGCAGGAAGTTGCAGCGATTGTCGCTTCCAACCCAACGTTTCCGATTGGGTAAGCCACCATACGACAGTTCCTATCGGTGAAAGTATTCCCCAAATTGCTAAGATAACTCCGGCTAAAATCAGTAGTCTGAAAGCACCACCACGCAGCCAGTCAAGAATATTGTTAATTAACTTCAACATTGCGGATCGACATACCTAGGTAGCACTGACTAAGAATGTTGTTTATAGTGTGCCCGCTTCAGATACCGCACATAATATAAACTTTGAAATTTTTTATACATCAGGAGCGATTTTCAACCGACCAAATTGGTAGTCGATCCACAACGTTAAGCGTTAGTTCTAAATAAGTTGTACCGTCCTCTGTTGTAGCTTCGCCAAAATAGCCTCGTTCGCCATCATGTTCGTGAGGACCTGTTTCAATTGCTTGATAGCGTCCTTGACGACGTGCGCGATTAAAAGGAGAAGTGACAGCCCATCGCCAACGCGAGGGAAATACAATACTACCAATATTGTCTATCCAATCATTAGTGCCATAGAGGTGATACACGCCATCAGCTTCATCAAAACCATGACTACCAGAAAAAACACCACCGAGCGAAATCACATTAATTTGAGCATTAATCCGGTCTTCTAAATAGGAAACCGCACCTAGGGCAACTTGCGAACCACCACTTGTACTCATTAAAACGACATTCAGTTTTTGATTCTCTGGTGGTAGAGAACTAGCAGCATTCATCCGCTCTACAATCGTGTTAGCAATGCCTCGGTTGTATACTGGTCCATAGCGGTGATCGGCAGAAATAGCGATACGCCAGATATTGCGAATATTAATGAGTGTATACGCCGCTCCATCAGATTGACTAATCCAATCCCATACCGGAGCAAATATGCGTTCTCCAACTAATCCTTCATTCGCTTCAGAAAAGGGAAAAATATCTTCTACTGCTACGCAATTGGGGCGTTCGTCAGCAACACGGTTGACAAATTTGGACTCTCTATCGGTTAAGTTATCCGCATCATAACTTCCGACTCCTGGTAAGAAAATGACGTAGCAATTGATTGATGCTTCACCTGAACTAGAGTCATCGGAAGTAGCTTCTGGTTGACTCATATCAGGGTTTATACTCTCTTCATCTTGTGATAGCCACCATATGATTGTTTCTAGTGGTGCCAGGGTTCCCCAAATTAAAAATATAAAAATTGCTAAACCTAACAATTTGAACGTCGTACCATGCAACCAGTCAAAAACCCGTTTCATCAAGTTAATCCTGTTGTGTAGCTTTGTAATATGTAAAATCGAAAACTTGATTTACCACTTTTTATACTTAGGTATAGGATAAAAATACTTTATTCTAAAGTCGTCATTATCTAGCAAGAGTAGGAATTGAAGGTGAGTGCCAGGAAAGACCAATGGAAGTTTAGAACAAGTTTGCGGGAAGCTTTGACTTTAGATGCCCACTTCTATGAAGATGCTCCTAATACACGCAGAACGCGCCGCGTTGCTCGATCGATTGTAATTGTGGCAGCAATCTCAAATGCTTTGGGTAATGCCTTTATTTTATTGATTAACCGTGTTGGTCTTACTACGTTTATCTTCGCGTTAATACTTAATGTTGTCAGTGTAGTGCTAGGTTACTATTTCTGGACTTTCACGATTTGGAAAATTGGCGATCGCTTCAAACCTGGTCATGTTACGTTTCAAGAACTACTCGTTCCGATCGGTTTTGCCTACGCACCTCAAGTATTCAACTTTCTGACACTCATTCCGCTACTAGGAATTCCTATTCAGCTAGTTCTTGCTGTCTGGAGTTTACTTGCAGTTATTGTTGCAGTCCGCCAAGGATTAGATATTAGCAACGTCTGGGCAGCAGTCATTTGCTTAATCGGTTGGCCTTTGATTCAATTAGCCGTAGGCTCAGTGCAGGTTTTGTTTACAAACTAATTGAAAAGTGGCGCTTTGGTTAGTTTTGAATATTGAAAGGCATTGTTCTGAGTTAACCCTCATTTGTCATTTGTAAAATATTTATTCTCCCCTGCACCTCTGCATCTCGCACCATTCTAAAACTCGATTCCACGCCCACCAAGGATCGGGATCGCCTGCTTGTGCTTGACCTTGCTTGCTGCTGTAGTAACCGACGTGACCGCCATGCGGTGTAAGAATTAAGTCTATGTTCGGGTTGCGATCGCGCGCGGAAAGTAAATCTGGCACAATCGTCGGATCGAACAGCGGATCGTCGGCTGCGTAGATAATTAACGTTGGCTTATGCAAGCTGGGTAAAATTTTTAAGCCGCTACTGGCTTCGTAATACGCCTCAACCGAAGAAAAGCCTAAGCGGTCGATAACAAGTTCGTTGTCAAAACCCCAAATACTGTTTGCGCGTTCAATGGCTGCGGGGTCAATTGCGCCTGGATGGGCTTCGTGAATTCGCCAAGCAAGTCTTTTCAGTTCTTTAGCGATCGCTTGTTCTATATATTTGCCTAATGGATCTTTGACGAGATATGAAAGCGATCGATTCGAGTCTAAACTCGGACAAATCACCGCCGCACCCCCAATATCTTCACAGCTAAGGCACGCAGCACTGGATATTTCCTCTGACCTCTCATTAGCTGCTTTTATTGCCCATAGCGCTAACTGTCCGCCCAAAGAAAACCCCGTGAACCAAAATTTGGCAGGACATCCTATTGCTTTAGCTTGAGCAGCAATCTCAACAAAATCTTCGCCTTCGTACAAGCCATCCGATGTTAATGTTGGCGACAGTAAAGCCGTTTTTCCGTGTGCGCGCCAATCAAATAAGACAACCGCATAACCTTGCGCGAATGCCTTGCGCCCTAAGATGCGCAGAAACCATTGATTCTCTAGAGAGCCTGTAATGCCGTATGTGCCAATAATTGTACCACGCGGATTTTGGGGGATAGCAACCCAAGCAAAGAGCGGTACTTCTTGCGCTCCTTTAAAGGTTTTCGCTTGATACGGTGGTTCAGGAGCGTCAATAGTATTTTCCCAGTCGCGGCTAGCCCACAAAGCTGCATACAGCGTCATGGCAAGACCATTCTTTAACCACCAAGGCGGTATATAAATAGAACTTAGCAATTTTTTTAAGGAGTTTTCACTTTGACAGCAACTAAAAAAAAGGTTTAAATAGCCAGCAGCTATACGACACGACTACCTTTCTTTCGTCATTGGCACTTTTGTGTTAGAGACTTTACACTATAATCTTCAGCAAACTTTTATAATCCTCCTTATAATCAGTACAGCAATCTTTGTATCTACCAAAGGTTCTTATTTAACTTTAATAAACGGTAACATTTTTTAGAATGCCTCGGATACTTGTTATAGATGATGACCCAGCAATTTCTGAACTAGTTGCGGTTAATCTTGAAATGGCTGGATATGATGTTAGCCAAGCAGAAGATGGCATTAAGGGACAGGCGTTAGCGATTCAATTACAGCCAGATCTCATTATGCTCGATCTGATGCTGCCTAGGGTTGATGGCTTTACAGTTTGTCAGCGGTTACGGCGCGACGAGCGTACCGCAGAAATTCCCGTTCTCATGCTCACCGCGTTGAGTCAAACTCAGGATAAAGTTGAAGGTTTCAATGCAGGCGCGGATGACTACCTGACAAAGCCCTTTGAAATTGAAGAAATGCTAGCCAGAGTACGAGCACTGTTGCGACGCACAGACCGCATTCCGCAAGCCGCTAAGCACAGTGAAATTCTCAATTATGGTGCGTTAACGTTAGTTCCTGAGAGATTTGAAGCGATTTGGTTTGGGCAAACGGTTAAACTTACTCATTTAGAATTTGAGTTACTGCATTGTTTATTACAACGTCACGGACAAACAGTTTCTCCAAGCGATATTCTCAAAGAAGTATGGGGCTACGATCCTGATGACGATATTGAAACAATTCGCGTACATATTCGCCACCTACGCACCAAATTAGAACCCGATCCCCGTCATCCTAGATACATCAAAACTGTGTATGGCGCAGGTTATTGCTTAGAACTTCCTAGTGAAGAACAAAGCAATGATAGTAATAGTGGTATACCAACAAGTGCAGTCATTCCCGAAAAAGCGCCTAACTAAAAAAAATCAGCCTGATATAGCTGGTGTATCTACACATTATTACCAATTCTCCTATGCCTTCTTTGTGTTCTAAGAAAGCGTGAAGGCTAAGCCAAGATGATTCATTAAAGCTCGATTGTACATAAACGCATGAATAGTAAATAAGGCGATCGCTGTAATTTTAATTCCGCGCGATCGCCCTGTTAAAGCTACTTATTAAGGAGCAAGTGCGTTACCGCGTAACAAGCTACCAAGGGTTTTTGCCGTAATCTTCATTTGAGTAATCGGATTAGCAGGTACGACCGTTTTATAGAGATAGCTATCAAACGTCAGTCGCTGGACATCCCGATCCGCGCACATCTCAACAAAAGCTTCGCGCGTTGCATCGCTGCGGTAAAAGACCGTTTGCAGTAAATCTAATACTTTGTAGGTCATGCCATATTTTCGATCCCAGCGCTTGAGGTAAACTTTTAGTTCATTCTCTGTGGGAATGCGAGTTCCACCTTGAGAAACCTCCACAAGCGTTTCCGCACACATCCGACCTGATTTTGCGGCAAAGTAAATACCTTCACCAGAAGACTTCGTGACATAACCTGCGGCGTCGCCAACAAGTGCCACGCGTCCAACAACACGGCGAGGACGAGGATGTTCTGGAATTGGGTGTGCTTCTACTTTAATGATTTGACCGCCGACCAGTTTTCGCGCCGCCCGCGCTCGAATTCCAGCTTGCAACTGTTTGATGCTCGCTTTGTTGACTTGCATTGTACCCGTACCGACAGCAACGTGGTCGTATTTCGGGAACACCCAAGCGTAGAAATCGGTAGAAACGTCGTTACCGACGTACATCTCTGCTAAGTCATTGTAGTACGCCATTTGTGCTTCGGGTAAGCGAATTCGCTCTTGGAAAGCGATCGCATAGTTGTAATCTCCTGCATCAATTTCTTTGGCGATGCGAGAGTTTGCCCCATCAGCACCGATAATGGCATCAACTTTTAAAGATTTAGCGATTCCTTGCGCGCCACCTTCTGAATGGTCTACATAGTGAATCGTATAAGGGTCTGTATTATTTTGCGGAATATCGAGTTTATGAACAGTGGCGTTAATTAAATTTGCACCGAGTTTGGCTGCGCGATCGCGTAAAAAGCCATCGAGAACTTCGCGACGGCACATTCCTATATATTCATCTTCATTGACTAAATTGATATCCACCTCGCGGTTTGAGGGGGAAATCATCTTCATCTTCCGCACTTGACGGTCAATAATCTGCGGCGGTAGATCGAATTCACTCACCATACACAGCGGAATTGCTCCGCCACATGGTTTGGCGTTGTCTAGCTTGCGTTCAAACAAATATGTTTCAATTCCAGCTTTTGCCAAGGTTTCGGCGGCTGAAGAACCAGCTGGACCTGAGCCTACAACAGCAACCCGTAGTGTCAAAGGTCTTCTCCCAATCTTCATGAGCTAGAAAAGCATCGTATCACGGACTTTTGGCTTGCTCAGCGACTTTTTGTGAAGATGTGACTGAAATGCAACAGACCTTAATATTTTGATACTTAAGATGAGTTCGGTAAAAATAAACATAACTTAAGGGCTGGTAATTGGTAACTGGTAATTGGTCAACCAGATATTTATTGCCGATTACTTGTTACACAACATTTGTTGTGTCTGATATTTAATTATGCCCACCTATCTTATATACAGGGGTCGGGGACGTGAAACACCTATATCTTCTCCTCAAATCGGCAATCTCTGGTTTTATAAAAATCTGTATTTTATGTAACAAAAATATTGATCGACATGAAATCTTTACATTAAAACTAAGATCTTGTAAAGATACAAAACGCAACAAGTAAAGCTTTATATGATATAAAACTACAGTAACCCCATCAAAAAACCGGAGATTAGCTCTCAGTTCAAAAGCTGAATCTAGCTTTATAGACATTCAGTAGAAACTTTCCAGCTTAGTGCATCATCACCATATATTTCCTCCAGAGGTTGCTCACCGTGGGTATTGTAGTTGAAAACGTATCAAAGCAGTTTGGCAGTTTTCGGGCTGTTGACGATGTCAGCCTAGAAATCAAATCGGGTTCGTTAGTAGCGTTACTCGGACCATCAGGTTCGGGTAAGTCTACGTTATTGCGATTGATTGCTGGTTTAGAACTACCCGATAGCGGCAAAATTTGGCTGACAGGTAAAGATGCGACCTATCAAAGCGTGCAAGAACGCAATATTGGATTTGTGTTTCAGCACTATGCACTCTTTAAGCACATGAGCGTGCGACAAAACATTGCTTTTGCTTTAGAAATTCGCAAAACACCGAAAGCAAAAATTAAAGCCCGAGTAGACGAATTACTTGAACTGGTGCAACTAAGTGCTTTAGGAAATCGCTATCCCTCACAACTATCGGGTGGTCAAAGACAACGCGTTGCTTTAGCACGGGCGCTAGCAGTGCAGCCGCAAGTACTTCTCCTCGACGAACCATTTGGCGCCCTCGACGCCAAAGTCCGCAAAGATTTACGCGCTTGGTTGCGCAAATTGCATGATGAAGTTCACGTAACCACCGTATTCGTGACGCACGACCAAGAAGAAGCGATGGAAGTTTCGGATGAAATCGTGGTGATGAATAAAGGTCGCGTCGAGCAAATCGGTACGCCAGCAGAAATTTACGATCATCCGGCGACGGCGTTTGTCATGAGCTTTATTGGACCAGTGAATGTGCTACCAAGTACATCGCATATTTTTCAAGGTAACGGGTTTGAATCTACACATCCAGAAATGTTCTTGCGTCCGCAAGACGTGATTGTACAACGCGAGCAAAATGGTACAACGGTATCCGCACGGGTCAGTCGGATTATTCACCTAGGTTGGGAAATTCAAGCCGAATTGACATTAGATGACGGACAGGTAGTTACAGCACACTTAAGTCGCGATCGCTTTGATGAATTACAACTGCAACCGCAAGAAAAAGTTTACGTAAAACCCAAAGATGCCAAATCATTTCCGCTATACTATTCAATTTAGTTACTAGCCGTTAGCTTATCCGCAGGGGGAACCAAGTTACAGCTTGCGACTCATAGCTAATGGTTGCTCTAGGATAGTCAAACGTTATGAATTGGTTGGTATCTCGCAAGCGCTTGTGGTCGCTAGGAAAATTTATCGGGCTATCGCTGTTGTGCTGCTTTTTGGTTATTAGTTGTAACAACCCGCAGCCAGGAACAAATTCTTCAACAGTCAATACAACCGCTGGAAATAGCGCCCGCTTAGTTGTTGGTACAACACTCAGACCGCGTACGCTCGACCCCGCCGATAATTATGAACTAGCAGGTTCTAATGTTATGACGAGTTTGAGCGATCGCCTGTACACGTACGAGATTGGTACAGGTGAATTAGTGCCTCAACTCGCAACTGCTTTACCGCAAGTGAGTGCAGATGGATTAACCTATACAATTCCTGTACGTCAAGGCGTCGTATTCCATGACGGTACTGCCTTTAATGCCGAAGCAATGGCATTTTCGCTCAATCGTTTTATTCAAAACGGCGGAAAACCAGCCTCTTTGTTATCGGATGTCGTCGATTCGGTACAAGCGTCAGGAGAATACGAACTCACAATTAGACTCAAAAATGCTTTTGCCCCGTTTCCTTCGTTACTCGCGTTTCCCGGATTGTGCGCGGTATCGCCGCAAGCTTACGAAATTGGTACAGGAAAATTTAAACCGCGCGAGTTTGTGGGAACAGGTCCTTATCGCTTAGTCCAGTTCACGCCGAATTTGATTCGGATGGATGTGTTCGATCGGTACTGGGGCGAAAAACCGGCAAATCAGGGTATCGACTTTCAGATTTTGTCGAGTTCGGCAAACTTATTTAATTCTTTCCGCACGGGTCAAGTCGATATCGCGTATCAAACCTTTGACCCAGAACAAGTGCAGAGTTTAAAACAGCAAGCGCAGTCTAACGGTTGGCAGGCACTAGAAGAAAAAAGTAATGTAGTTACACATTTAGGCTTAAATGCTAAGCAGCAACCATTAGATAATCCAGTGGTGCGACGCGCGATCGCGGCAATGATTGACCGCCCGCTACTGACGCAGCGCGTTTATCAAGAGCAAGCTGAACCGCTGTATAGCATGATTCCCAATACGTTCGATAGCTACAAGCCAGTTTTTCAAACAACTTATGGCGATGGAAACGTCGAGCAGGCAAAAGCTTTATTAGCTCAAGCAGGTTATACGCGTGAAAATCCCCTAACTTTAGAAATTGCGTATCCAGTCTATTCGCTAACTCGCCAACAAGTTGCCAGTACATTGCAAGAGTATGGTTCGCAACGACTTGATGGTGCTGTACAAATTCAAACGAAAGCCGAGGAAGGAGCAACATTTTTTGCCAATATTTCGAAGGGAGTCTATCAAGCAGTTTTACTCGACTGGTATCCTGACTTCAGCGACGCAGACAACTATATTCACCCGTTTTTGAGCTGTACGCAAGGTAATGCAACCGATGGGTGCGAGCAAGGAGCAAGTCAAAGCCAAGGGTTATTTTATTACAGCGATCGCATGAATCAACTGATCGCGCAACAACGCCAAGAACAAAATCCCCAAACTCGCGCCGCACTCTTTGCTCAAATTCAAGATTTAATCGCCCAAGACGTACCCGCGATTCCGTTAGTCCAAAACAAGGATTATGCGTTTGGTCAAAGAACGATTCAAGGCTTGCAAGTAGATCCGATCCTCAAACTCCCTTTGTGGAATATCGAAAAAGCAAGTAGTTAGTAGCTAGTGGCTAGTTATAAGCTTTGAGAGTGTGTTGTGGAGCAGGAATAAATTCTGCGGTGTGTGAGTTATCTAGAAAACAGTATTTTTCCTCTGCTCCTCTGTCCCCTTTTGCTTTTCTGCTTCTTTAACCCCCCGATCCCTTACTCATGTCTCGTATCAAAGCACTTCAGTATTACATCCTGGCACGGTTGCTGCTTGCACCACTGATGATTTGGACGATTGTAACAGTGGTGTTTTTTCTGCTACGAGTACTTCCCTGGTTACTACAATCAACAATTGGCGATCCTGTAGATGCGGTGCTTGGAAGTCGCGCTCCAGAAAGTGTGAAGGAGGAATATCGCCAGCGCTTAGGATTAGCCGATCCATTGTGGGTGCAGTATTTGCGTTATCTTGGCAGTCTCCTTCGCTTTGATTTGGGTTCTTCACTGACGAGTCAAGGCGAAGCTGTCTGGGATACGATTGGACGACATTTTCCCGCAACAGCAGAACTTGCTGTGTGCAGCATGGCGATCGCGCTGTTAATTGGCATTACAGTAGGGATGCTAGCGGCGTCGCGCCCTAACTCTTGGCTCGATATCGGCGGACGCTTATTTGGCATTATTACTTATGCGCTACCCATGTTTTGGATGGGAATGCTGATGCAGTTACTATTTGCAGTACAACTGGGCTGGTTTCCGATTGGCGATCGCTTTCCGGCGTCTTTGTTTCCGCCCTCAGGTCCTACAGGGTTGTATACAATAGATAGCCTGCTTGCAGGAGATTTAACAAGTTTCTTCACCGCGCTGTATTACCTTTTCTTGCCAAGTTTGACACTGGGTTTACTCTTAAGCGGTATATTTGAGCGAATTGTACGCGTCAATCTCAAGCAAACGCTGCGTGCTGATTATGTAGAAGCCGCCCGCGCCCGAGGAATTCCTGAACGGCGGATTTTAGTCGCCCATGCGCTGAAAAACGCGATGATTCCCGTGATTACCATTTTGGGACTGACATTTGCATCATTGCTTGGTGGAGCAATTTTAACCGAAGTCACATTTTCTTGGCCAGGACTTGCGAATCGACTTTACGATGCAATTTCGCTGCGCGATTACCCGACGGTGCAAGGTATACTTGTGTTTTTTGCCGTTTTGGTAGTTATTGCGAGTATTGCAATCGATATCTTGAATGCTTATATTGACCCGCGAATTCGATATTGATCCTCATACTTTACGCGCAGTAAGTTCAAAAGCGTGGCACAGTGATATATAGATGTCTACTAAGGCTTCGATAGTTGCCCATGAACCGCTCAAAAATTGTTGCGATTATTACAGGTGCAATTTCCTTAATTCTGGCGATCGCCTATCTTGTCATTGTTCAAATCCTTGACTTTCGCGGTGAAATGTTACCTGCACCCACAAGTCAACTCGAGCTACCGCCTGTTGCTGTGCTTTTAATTACACCTCACATCCATTACCAACGCTGACGTTAACCACATTCATCGATTACGATAATGAGCGATAGCGTCTTATGTGATTTTTGACAATTTCCACTAACTTGCAGTTACCAGCAAATTTTACTTCTGACCAAAATTGCCAATTTGAAATTCGTGCGGCGCAAATCGAAGACGTACCAGGTTTAACGGAAATCCTCGCTGATAGCTTTCATTCGCAGGATGGTATTCTAGGCTGGACTTATCCTTTCTTAAAGCTGGGGATTTATGAGGATCTCCGCAATCGATTGCGAACTACAACAGAGCATCATATTTGTTTGGTTGCTGCGGATTGTAGTTCTAACGATCGCTTAGCAGGAATTGTCGAGTTGTCGCTGCGGTCAAAAACTCCTTTTACTAACCAACGGTTTCCCTACATCTCCAACTTGGCAGTTTGCCATCATTATCGCCGTCGTGGAGTGGCGCAACAGATGCTGTTAAAATGCGAACAAATCGCGCTAGCGTGGGAATACAAAGATCTTTATCTACACGTATTAGAAAATAACCACCAAGCTCGTCAATTGTACTGTAAGTTGGGCTATCAATTAGAGCAAGTTGATTTTAGTTGGAGTCATTGGTTACTCAGACGACCGCGTCAAATTTTGCTACATAAACATCTTGAAGCAAGCTACCTTCGCTGACTATAGCTTGCTCTTTCCATCGCGCGCGATCGCCAAATGACTTGCTTGTGATTCAACTAGCAACGCATCATTTCACTGCTCTTAGAGCGCATGTGTCACTATTTTCTTACATTTTGGCAAGCTAATTTTATGCTATCACCTAAAATAGTACTGCGATTTTCATTAAGTAGAATCGCGCTCTTTTCTGAAAGATACTGTTTTGGAAAAGTATTTTCAGGTTCGCTTGGTATAGCTTCACAGAAAATTTACGCGAGTCCTGTCAAACTTTATTAAGACTTTAAGTTTATATCACCTTCCTCGGATGTAGCTGACAATTGTTTAGAATAAAATAAGCAGTGAATTAACACTAAGCCTGCTTTTGGTCATCCAGTCATAATCATTTGCGTTTGGGAAGCAGTAATTCTGTTTTTTTCCTTAATAACTATTAGCGTGCGAAATACCAGAAACCTATATTTAGGAAACCAAATGGATAGCGAAAATCAGCAGCGCTACCAACAACCTCCTATAGCCTTAGCTTGCTTACCTGTGAGCAATTTTCATTTTTCAGGTTGCCATGACCAGTGTACCAGTAGAAATAACAGTGCTGACCACAGCGCTTCAGAAATTCTCAAACTACTGCGTAGTGGGCAAGTGCTGATGGTAAATAGTCGTCGCCGCAATGGTTTAATCCTTTATAAAGGTTTCCACGCGGAGTTTGCTGGACCTGGTGCAGCAGTAGGCAGCTTTTACGATCGCGATTGTGACTGGGCTTTACCTGTAGGAAATCTTTCCTTACTCACGCCAGAATCGCATGAGGAAAGACAAAAAGCTTATTTGATTAGGCGACAGTGGATTCGCTTGATCAAACAAATTACTGAGAAGTCGCAGCCCCAACAGCGCGTCCAAAAGATTCTAGAGCAATTTGAGCAGTATTTTGATTCTCAAACTGTAGCGCAAATACCCGACGAAGCCTTTGCGCGATTAGTCGGCGTGCTACCGCAAACCGCAAACATTGTTCGCAGTGCGGTACGCATTTTAGAAGACTAGACGATAAAGTGCAAATTTTACCTTTAACTGAAAGCGTCCCAGTTTTTGACAGCAGCTTCCAAGCGCGTGAGTGTACGCGAGTTTTCTGCAGGACTGCCCACCGTAATCCGCAATCCACCGCTAAGTAAACGCACAATAGTCCCACTACATCGCAGTTGCTGTGCTAAGTCAGCGAGTAATTGATTGGCTCGCACGGGATGATTAATTTGGACATAAACAAAATTGGCAGCACTGTTATTGACTTTAAGTGCAGAGTACTGAGATAGTGCTTGAGCGAGTTTGGTACGTTCCTCACAAATAAGTGGAATAAATTGTAGTAATAAATCGCGCTGTTGTAAAGCAAGAAGGGCAGCGACTTGGGAGAAACTTGGCAGGTTATAAGGTAAGCGAACTTTTTCCAGAATTGTCGTGATTTCTAAAGACGCGATCGCATATCCGACGCGCAAAGCGGCAAGGCGAAACGCTTTAGAAAATGTTCGCAAGACTACCCAATTAGGTTTTTGGGATAATTCACTGACAACTGATGTTTGACTAAACTCAAAATACGCTTCGTCAATGACGACAAGGATATCTTGGGGTAAGCTACGCAGCCAATCTAACTCAGCAGCTGTTAAAGCATTTCCTGTAGGCGAGTTGGGATGAACAACAAACACCACGCGAATTGGTGGGTTATTGGTTGTTTCAATAGCGGTTTGGGCTGCAACCCAGTCGATGGCAAATTCTGAGTTGCGTTCAATGGTAATAACAGGGATTTTGAGTGTTTCTGCTAAAATGCCGTACATCGAAAACGTTGGATTGGCAACTAAAACTGAACCTTCGCCCCCAAGACAAGTTGCAATTAATAAGGAACGAATCAGTTCGTCAGAACCGTTACCAACCGAAATTTGCTTAGGTGCAATTGTGCCTTGTCGCAAATTTGCCGATTGATTGACATACTCAGCGATCGCTTCTTTCAATACCGCGTGTCCGCCATCTGGATAGCGATTTGTCTCGATCGTTTCTTGATAAATCCAAGCAAGTTTTTGCTTTAACTCGCTTGGTAGATCGTACGGACATTCGTTTGTATCTAATCGATCAATAACTGACGTAATGGGTTTACCGTCAGTACTATTTGGATGGGGTGTATATGAAGTCAGTTGAACTAAATCCGATCGGATAAATGGCAGCATTGCTAGTGGCTAGTGGTTAGTTACTAAGTTGTTAGCAGCCATCACACTTGACAAAACGATTGAATAGCTTGCCAAGTTTCGGGCATAACATTACCTAAAGCATGATCGCTGTCTACTTCGATTAATTGCACCCAAGAACGTTTGGCGGCAAAATCGCGGCTAACTTGGATAGGTATGACTTCATCGTGAATGCCGTGAATAATCAATGTGGGAACGGGGCGTAAGAGATGATCGTCATTGTATTGGGGCACGTCGCGGGCGAATTCGTAACTTAAGGGTAGCGATCGCTTTTCACCGTAGTGATAAACCATTAAATACTTTTGTTGTTCCCATTGTTGGATTTTTTCAGTTCCGAGTTGCGGTAGCCAGTGCGACAGAAAAGCAAACGCCGGGGCGAGTAAAACTAATTTTTCGACCTGCGGATGTTGTTCCGCAAGCCAAGCGGCGGTTAAGCCTCCAAAACTCGAACCAATCAAGGTAACGGGTTCATTTTTGGGTAATAGTGCTGAAACTTGCTGTAATTGGCGTGTCAGTGTAAGTTGTGTAAAATCACCTTGGTTGAGATCGGGGATTTGCAATGTATGGTGTACCTCTGCAAAGCGATCGCGGAGATAGACCGCTTTGGCGGATTGAGGACTCGATGCAAAGCCATGGAGATAAATGAACTGCAACTTCTTAACGGAGGGTAACGAATTCTTCAGCTGTCGAAGGGTGGATGCCAACAGTGGCATCAAAATCTTTCTTCGTAGCACCCATTTTAATCGTAATCGCGATTCCTTGAATCACTTCCGCTGCGTATTCGCCTACCATGTGCGCGCCTAAAACTTTGTCAGTATTGCCATCGACGACTAATTTCACGATTGTTTTTTCGTCGTCTCCTGTCAGCGAGTGAAATAACGGACGAAATCGCGCGCGATAGATTTGTAAGGCGTCCCCACATTTTTCTCTTGCTTGCTCTTCAGTTAAACCAACCGTAGCGGCTTCGGGGTGTGAAAATACAGCAGAAGGAACATTTTCGTGACTCATTTGGCGGCGATGATTGCCAAACTCTGTATCGGCAAACGCACGTCCTTCCGCAATGGCGACTGGAGTCAAGTTAATTTTATCGGTACAATCTCCAACGGCAAAAATGTTCGGTTGAGAGGTTTGGCTGTAGTCATCAACGGCGATCGCCGGATTTGTTGTATATCCTGGTCCTTCAACATTTGTCGGCACAATCTCGACACCTGCGTTTTCTAAACCCAAACCATCAATATTGGGTATTCTTCCAGTTGCGGCTAGGAGTGTATCGGCAATTATCGGTTGATGTTCTCCTGATAGCGTTATTTTCAAGCCTTCAGCAACGCGCTCGACTTTTTCGACTTCCGTATTCGTGATAAACTTTACGCCGTGATGTGTCATTCCGTCTTGAATGCCAGTACGAATATCGTTATCGAAGCCGCGTAGAATTAAATCTCTGCGGATAATTTGCGTAACTTCACAACCCAATCCCCGCATAATCGAGGCAAATTCTACACCGATATAACCTGCACCCAGAATTGCGATATGTTTTGGTTGTGCTGGCAAATGGAACATCTCGTTCGAGGTGATGGCATATTCGATTCCTGGAATATCTGGCTTCACCGGACGCCCGCCGACTGCAATCAAAATCTTATGTGCAGTGACTTTGCGATCGCCTACTTCAACGGTGTGGGGATCGACCAACGTTGCGCGGTGAGGAATAAGTTCAACGCCTGCTTTTTCCAGAAATCCGACATGTAATTGCGACAGTCGCCGCACTTCTTTATCGATTGCCGTTATAAAATACTCCCAGTCAAGTTCCGTTTCACCCACGTGCCAGCCATAACCTGCGGCATTGCGAAATAGCTGGGGAAAGCGCGAACCATAAACCATCAGTTTTTTGGGAATACAACCACGGATGACACAAGTTCCGCCCACGAGGTCTTGTTCAGCGATCGCGACTTTTGCGCCGTAACTCGCCGCCCGTTTAGAAGCGGCTAAACCTCCAGAACCCGCACCAATTACAAACAAGTCGTAATCATAGTTCATTCATTTTCTCCTTTCTGTCGCACTGCCATAGCACGCGCATAAAAGTAGTAATCGGTAAAGCAATTGTTAGAAAAATCAACACTATTAGTAGCTCTCTATTACCAATTACCAGCTTTTGGATTATGTTTGTGCTTACCTATTGACTTACTTGATTCAATCTAGCGTGAGAAATTCTTCTCCAGTAGTAGGGTGGATACCAATTGTGGCATCAAAATCCTCTTTTGTAATTCCTTTGCGAATTGCTACTGCTAAACTTTGAATAATATCTGCAGCGTGTTCGCCCACCATATGTGCCCCAAGTACGCGCCTAGTGTTGCTATCGACAACTAATTTCATCATCGTTGGCTCATTGCGATTGACTAGGCTGTAAAGTAGTGGTTTAAATTCAGTTTGATAACACTGCACTGCATTACCACATTTTGAGTGTGCTGCGTCTTCGGTCATTCCTACTGTAGCAGCTTCAGGACGAGCAAATACTGCGGAGGTGACGTATTCGTAGTTGACTTTTTGTGGTTTTCCAAAGGCAGTTTTTGCAACAGCTTCACCTTCTGTTCGTGCTACAGGAGTCAATGGAACGCGGCTGATGCAGTCACCGACGGCAAAAATATTGTCTTGAGTTGTGCGGTTGTATTCATCAACTTGAATAGCACCTTTTTCCCCAAGTTCTACTCCTGCATTTTCTAGACCAAGGTCTTTGGTGTTAGGAACGCGCCCTGTAGCGAATAAAATTGTATCTGCAGTAATTGTTTCCTCAGTATCTCCTGATAAAGTGATTTGCAACCCTTGCGCGCTTTGTTGAATTTCTTTAGCCGTAGTTTTACTAAGAAATTGAATTCCTCGTTGAATCAGACCTTTTTGTACCGAAGAACGGATATCTTTGTCAAAGCCTTCTAGAATCAATTCATCGGTGTCCATTAAAGTGACTTCAACACCAAAAGCATTCATCATACTGGCAAATTCAACGCCAATATAACCGCCACCAACGATCGCTAATTTTTTTGGTAGTTGCTGTAGCTGAAACATCTCGCGAGAAGTAATGGCATATTCAATCCCAGGAACATCAGGTTTATTGGGGTGTCCGCCAACGGCGATTAGGATTTTGTCAGCCGTGATTTTGCGATCGCCGATTTTGACTGTATGCGGATCGACAAATGTTGCGCGATCGCGAATGAGTTCCACACCGTTTTTGTGTAAAGTTTCTAGATAAGACTTTTGAATACTCTCAACGTGTTGGTAGGCTTTGGCGATAAATTTTGACCAGTTAAAGTTTCTTTGGCATTCACTCCAACCGTAGCTAGGTGCGATTTGGTCTTGTAGTGCCACATCAGCAGCGTAGACAATCAATTTTTTGGGGATACAACCGCGATTAACACAGGTTCCGCCAATGGCTTCTTGTTCGGCAATTGCGACGCGCTTACCGTAGCTTGCGGCTTGTTTCGCAGCGGCTAATCCTCCAGGACCTGCCCCAATAACAAATAGATCGAAGTTATACGACATGAATTAATACTGTTCCCGTGCGATCGCTCTTAAGAGTACTCTGGTAGTTTTCATCATAAAATATCTCCGTTTGCCGTTGGAGACAATAGAGTTACATCCCTATCAACTGCTCTAGAAAATGAGTTAAGCTTTTGCCAGTCAAATTTGTCAACACATATTCAGTTTAAAACCACGAACGTAAAGCTCTTAATTGCGGTGTTTTTTTGACTTGGTGGGCTTGTAGTCGAGTCAGTACGTCATCTAGAATCGCGACTGCCTCACCGATGAAAGAGCCTTTATTCAACATCACGCACTCGGCACGTTCTGCCATTGCGGCATCGGTCATTTCCGCACGCGAAGGAATTCCTTTTTTTGCCATGTTTTCTAGTACCTGAGTTGCCCAAATTACAGGGACGTGAGCAGCTTCAGAGATCCAAAGCATTTCTTCTTGCATTTCCGCCATCCGCTGATAGCCAATTTCTACTGCGAGATCGCCCCGTGCAATCATCACGCCAAAGGGCTGTTTTCCTGCGGCTCGGACAATTAGTTCAGGAAGATTTTGGACGGCTTTTTGCGTTTCAATTTTGGCAATAATTCCTAACTGTGGTTGCTGGCGAGCTGCTAACTCTTGTTGCAATAGTTCAACATCTGCAGCTGTTTGCACAAAAGAGTAACCAACAATATCTGCATGGGTAGCAACAAAATCGAGATCGCGACAATCTTTTTCGGTCAGTGCTTTTAATGTTAGGGGCGTATCAGGAAAATTAATTCCCTTGTCTGATTTCAGTTTTTTCCCTTCAGGACTCGTTTGGGTAACTCGTAACAGGATTCCTTCTGGAACAAGTGACTCAATCTCAGTTCCAATTTCACCGTCATCAATCCACACAGTTTGTCCTGTTTTTACTTGCTCAAGTACCTCAGGAATTGTGCAGCGCGCTTGAAAGACTACATCATGTAATGGTTTGGGGCGGTCGCGGGTTAGTAAGAGGCGATCGCCAACATACAATCGTTTGCGATCTGCGAAAGCCATCACATCAGCTGTGCGAATTTTTGGTCCAGCTAAATCCATCAGTATTTTGCAAGCTTGTCCAGTTTCGGCTTCGGCTTTGCGGACATGGTTCACCATTGCTTCCCATTCTGTGGATGTATCGTGGGCGCAGTTGATGCGCGCGCAGTTTGTTCCTCGCTTTAATAAGTCTTTGACCAATTCATAATCGCTCGCAGCTTCAGTAGGCAATGTCACCATAATTCGTACCCAGCGTTCAGCATGAATATCGCCGAGTAACTCTTTGGTGTGACGACGCAATAGGCGATCGCCGCGAAAAAAAGCTCTAGTAGTGGGGTGTGGTGGTACTGTCCGATCGCGACAAATCGCGCCTAGACTCGCTATTATGGCATCTAAGTTTGGTAAAACTCGCGCTTCACAACGTCCTAGTGACGATAATCCTAATGGCATCAATGCAGCTTGCACCTGTCGTAGATCGTGCTGACGTAAAGCAAGGTAGTATGCAAGATTTAAGCCACTGATTAAAAAGCTACGTTTCGATATTCTGTTGCGCCATTGATTAAATATCTTTTGTCCTTCTGCATGAACCGATTGCCGCAATTGTTGAAGTGTTTGCAGTAGAGTACGCGGGTCTGAAAAATCTAAATCTACAGTTTCTTTAATTGCGTAACTATTACTAATCATGATTGATATTGAGCAAAATGACTTGGCAAAATCTCAATCTTTTTTACCTACTGAAAATACGGATTGTTTTTTCGTTATATATTACGCAAATGAATTTTGCAAGTTCAATATTGCTGTTTGATTCTTAAACAAAAAACTAAAATTTAAGTAAAGACTTTATTATAAGTAGCACAAGGACTTAATTACACTTTCTGTCCAAGGATAGATGTATTAAACATTTTTATACATGAATAATTTCGATTCATAGAGGGTTATTTGAACTAAATACGTGTTTATTAAACAAACGATAATTTTTCCTTTAATTAAAATTAACCTAAGCAAGTAAGTTAGAAACCAACCGCATACACTCGTGTAATTAATTATTAAAAAAAGATGCAAAGTTAGAAGGCATCTACTTAACTTCAAATATTGCAGGAACCCAATACAAAGGTTAGCAAAATTAGCCACTAACTACTGATAAAATTAATCTTCAGCGCAATTATCAATTTTTCATGATATTGATTTTGCTAAGTGGAACAGCGTCTACATAATCCAGTAAAACTGCTAAATTATCTTCTCTCAGGGCAGTTAGGACGGTTAGCAGCAGCTCTGCTCTATTGTAGAAAATTTGTAGATTTGGTTGCACAGTTTGAGGATTATTTAGTTACACAAGATACTTGAGCAAGTCAAAATTTATTGCAGGCTCAAATACAAAAAACAATTGCTTATTTTTCGATTGAATTATGTATTTACGACTCATATTCCTGTACCCGCAAGATACGACGACATTTTCCCCCGCGACCAAATTGCGCTTCTAATTGTCGTTACAGATGTGAGTGGCGGTGAAATGAAAGCGTTACTTGAACCAAGTTTAATGTCTTGAGTTAACAAGGATGCTGATAAGGATGGATCCTGCGTTACTTATCTCGATCCTGGTTGTATTAATGTCACTACGTTAAGATGGTACACAACGGCATTGAGTATGGCATCATGCAACTTATCACTGAAGCTTATGACCTACTCAAAACAGCATTGGGATTTGACCATCAACAGTTACATGAGGTCTTTTCTGCATGGAATGAGACTTTAGAACTCAACTCGTACTTGATGGAAATTACCGCTGATATTTTCCAGTACATCGATTCAAAAAACAATGCGCTGCTAGAGATAATTCTCGATGCAGCAGAACAAAAGGAAACGGGAAACTGGACAGCGATCGGTGCGATAGATTTAGGCGTACCTGTACCAACAATTATGACGGCAGTAAATGCGCGGATCGTGTCAGCCTACAAAGAAGAACGCACAAAAGCTTCTCAAGTCTTTGATAGGGTGAGTGGTAGAGATAAAGGCGAAGGTTTTGTTGATAAAGTTCGCAATGCACTTTGTTACGCGATTGTGCGCGCCTATGCTGAAGAAATGGCGTTGTTAAAAGCCGGGCAAGTACGACAATGTCATTGGAATCTTCTTGAAGTGCAACGGATTTGGAAGGGAGGCTGTATTCGTGCTGAATTTTTGCAACCAATGCAGCAGCCTTGTCCAGCGCAGCTAGTATCGAATCTGCTATTAGCTTCTCATTTTAAAGAAGCAATTTTGAGCCAACTTGCAGCTTGGCGAGAAGCGATCGCAGTTGCAATTCAATTAGATATTCTTATACTTGCGATGAGTGCTTTGCTGAGTTACCTCAATAGCTATCGCCGCGATCGCCTGCCTCAAAACTTATCTCAAGCCCAACGCGATTACTTCGGTTTGCATACTTATCACCGTATCGATCGACTAGCTACTTTCCATACTGAATGGACGCAAGTTGATGCTGAGTTACTGCAAACAGTTACGGCAGATTAAATTTACTAGTTTTCGCGCGATCGCCTACCGTCTATCTGGAGATGATTATGAAAATACTTGTTTTTGAAGCCGAACTGTGGAACAAGTCTACTCTAAATTGTTAGCAGGACAAAATAATGAGTTTTTTCCTGAACTAACAGTAGAAAATGTGGTTGTGACACCGCACAATGCTGTTAATAGTCGCGAGGTAAGAGAACTTATTTTGCAAACAACTGCTGATCGTATTACATGATGGTTGGAAGGAAAACTTGATAATGCCATTTTGAGGATTGGATAAGTATGAGACAAACCACTAAGGCACAAAGAACGCATTAGCGCAGCGTAGATTGAAGGAATATAGGAAGAATTTTTGAGTTGTTTGTTATCGAGTTTATGTAGGGAAATAGTTGTTAGGAGATGAGTATGGTTCGGATTGCAATTAATGGTTTGGGAAGAATTGGTAGAGCAGTTTTTAAGCTTGTTCTTGATGAACCTGAATTGGAATTGGTTGCTGTGAATGATTTGGTTCCTGCTGATAATCTTGCTTATTTGCTGAGATATGATACAGCGTATGGCAAGTATAAAAGACAGGTAGACAGCAGTAAAGATGGTTTGGTTGTTGATGGTAAAGAGTACAAAGTTTTTAGTGAGAAAGAGCCTGAAAAACTCCCTTGGAAAAGTTTAGAAATCGATGCTGTATTTGAATGTACGGGAATTTTTACCAAGAAGGAAGGCTTAGAAAAGCACATCAAAGCAGGGGCAAAATATAGTATACTTTCCGCTCCTGCTAAAAGTGAAGATGTGAAAACTGTAGTTTATGGTGTTAATCAAGCACCTGCAGCGGAACCTATTTTTTCTTGTGCTAGTTGTACGACAAATTGCATTACTCCAGTTGCTGAAATCATGGGCAGAAGAATTGGCGTGAAAAAAGCAATTATGACGACAATTCATGCCTACACATCTTCGCAAGAACTCGTTGATGGACCAAGCAAAAAATGGCGCCGTGGTAGGGCAGCAGCTGCAAATTTTGTGCCGACTTCGACGGGAGCAGCGATCGCCACTACGAAAGTGTTACCGCAATACGAAGGTAAGTTTGATGGCATAGCAGTTCGCGCACCAATTCCTGTAGGTTCCATTTCGGACATTAATTTTGTAACTGAACGTCCGACCAGCGTGGAAGAAGTCAATCATATTTTCCAAGAAGAAGCTGCTAGCGATCGCTACAAGGGTATTTTAGCGGTATCGAATGAAGAAATCGTCTCTGCGGATATTGTCAGCGACCCTCATGCCTCAATTGTCGATTTAACCATGACCCAAGTAGTTGATGGTGACTTGGTTAAGGTTATGAGTTGGTATGACAACGAGTGGGGTTATGCCAGTCAAATGGTACGCACAGTTGTGAGTCTATTTAAATAACCTCTCACACATCAACACAAGCGCGAACGAATTCGCCGCTAGACAAACCTAGCTTCACCTGCATGGAATTACCAAGTGTGCGAAGAAAGCACGCTTTGTTTCGGTAGCCCCGAAGAGAGTCGAAAGGCATCTGTAATTCATCACCAAATGGCAACACTGATCTTAGTTCGTCACGGTCAAAGTACCTGGAATGCTGCTAACCGCTTTAGTGGTTGGGTGGATGTTCCCCTTAGTCATGTCGGTCGTCAAGAGGCGATGCAAGCAGCAGAAAAAATCAGTTTTTATCGCATTGACGTGTGTTTTACAAGCCTACTTGTACGTGCGATAGAAACAACTGCCATTTGTCTAACTGAAGGTAGTGGGGCTTCTCGCCGCAAAAGTCCTGTTTTCAAACACGATTCTGATGACCCCAATTGGCACGGTTGGGATCAATACGAAGGCTACATCGAAGAAGAAATTCCGATTTTCATGAGTCCAGCTTTGGACGAACGCTACTATGGCAGATTGCAGGGATTTAACAAAGCAGAAATGGCAGAAAAATTCGGTCAAGATATCGTGCATCAATGGCGGCGATCGTTTGATGTTCGTCCTCCAGGTGGCGAAAGTTTGAAAGACACGGCAGCACGAACGATTCCTTTCTTTCAAAACCGAATTTTAAAGCATCTCACAAACGGCGATAATGTCCTAGTTTCTGCTCACGGTAACTCTTTACGCTCGATTTTGATGTATTTAGATAATCTTAGTCCCGAAGAAGTGCCATCTCTAGAATTGGCAACTGGCATCCCGATTGTTTACGAAATCGATGCTGAGGCAAACATTATAGACAAAGTTATTTTAGATTAATCATGTTAGTCCTGCTTGTTCTGATTGCGACACAATTAAAGCAGAGGGTAAAGTCACTTCACTTCAATAGTAGTAAGGATATGGTTGTAGTTACGGCTGACTTACCCTTAGTCATTACAGGCGTAACTAATACCATTTCGCTTGAAATCTGCAAATAGACCACAGAGGGGCTTCGAGTGCAGAAGAGAAATTAATTGTAGTTCTTATTTTGAGAAATGGTATAGCTTGGTTAGGGCGCATCAGGTTGGTAAGAAAACCACAGTTTGATCTTCATATTTGAGTAATAAGAGGTACAAAAAGCTCTAACTATCAAGCATTTGGGAAGCATATTCAAGCGCTTGAGCAGCTGTAGTAATTTTGCCTTCAGCTTGGGCGATCGCAATCTCTGTAAGTAACCTTCCTACTTGAGGTCCTGGTTTAATTTTCAGGGCTTGGATTAAGTCTTGACCTGTCACTAGCATTGTAGGATGTGCGACAGGATCTTGAGGGTTCAGATAGCGGTTGATTAGAGGTGCGATCGCCTCGATTAAACTTCCTTTGGCAACAGCTAAAAGTGCGATCGCCGGAAAAACTCTTCCAGCTTCTTGAAAGAAAAAATACTGTTCGCGGACAGACAGCGGAGCAGTTTGTAGTTGTGGTAGTAGTTTAAGTAGTGTGGTGACGCCGCGAATTTCTGCCCGACTGCAGGTGAGTTGCATTAATTCAGCTTCAGCGGTTTCTAGTTGGGGAGTGACAAGACACGCGAGTTTCGCAATACCTAACCATGTTGTTTTGATTGTGTCGCGTATATGTTGGTAAAGTTCGACGTTGAGTTGCGACCAAATTTCTGAAAGTTTTACCACTGCAGTATCGACGGCAGCGATGTCGTTAACATTAGCGTTGGGAAACCAATATTTAATTAAGCCATCCTCCGCAGCCTTTTGCAACCACAAAGTTCCTTGAGAGTGGGCAAGAAGATAGCTGAGTTCTACCCGCACTCGTTCAGCAGCAACGCGTTTAATCTGCGGTGCTAAAGTTCGAATCGCCAAGCGAGTATTTGACTCAATCGTAAAACCAAGCTGTGCAGCTTGACGGTAAGCGCGTAGTAGTCGTAAAGGATCGTCTTGTAAATTTTGTAGCGATACCATCCGCAAGCGCTGCTGTTGTAAATCAATACAACCGTCGAGAGGATCGATAATTTCTTGCGTATGGGGGTTGTAGGCGATCGCATTTACGGTAAAGTCGCGCCGTCGCAGATCGGTTTCTAAACTCGAACCTTCTTGTCGTGCAAAATCAACTGTTGCTTGGGGAAACACAACCCGCGCAATTTGGCGTTGAGCGTCGAGAATCACAAAACCTGCTTTGTAATGATATGCTAGCGATCGCGCTGTTTCTATAGCATTTTCTGGTAAAACAAAATCCAAGTCCAAGTAATCAGCACTGCGCCCTAATAAAGCATCGCGCACTGCCCCACCAACCAAGTAAATTGGTTGCGGTAGCAAATCCAAGCTAAAACACCATTTTTGGGGAGACAATCTAGATAAATTACGGCACATTGCCACATCAATCAGTTGAGCCGCCAGTACAGATTTGTAACTAGGCGTAAGATGTTATTATCTACCTCAGTTAAGATAGAGGCAATCACTCATCCTAAGTTAGGAATTGAACAAGACATTAGCCTGGAGTTCGTTTTATGTGTATTTGCGTGAACTGCCACTATGTCGATCGCTGCATCACATACCACGCGGTTGAAACTCAGCACGAACAGCCTCACTTAACTGAAAACCCTACTTTTGACCCGATTGAACCTTCAATTAACGTTAACATTCGTACTAAAGAAGACGTAATTGAAATGGAGTACGATGTCGTTGGTTGCGTTAGCTTTAAGCGCGAAATGGGCAAGTGGGCAAAACTACGCCCTGGGGAACTGGTACCTACCTAGAGGTTGTCGTTATACCTAATAGCTAATTGCTACTACAATAGAGCATGGCGGCTACTTAATAAGTGTAAAGTAGCTGCTTTTGTTTGAGCAAATGTCGATGCCTAGCGTTCGCCTTCAGTCACATAAGTATGGTCTTGCGATTCATACGAGTAGTCCAGAATTAGGCTTGGCGCTGAGTAATTTTACAAATGACTCGCGCACAGCGACATGGAATCTTGGACGCGATTTATCTAACTTGTTACATCAGTATTTAATTGAGTTTATTCAACCCCAGACGTGGAGGGATTTAGCGTTCATTGCTGTAGCTAAAGGACCAGGCGGTTTTACGGGAACTCGTATCGGTGTTGTCACAGCGCGGACTTTGGCGCAACAATTGAATATTCCTGTATTTGCGGTTTCGAGCTTAGCAGCTGTTGCTTGGTTCCACCACAATCTCGCACCTGCATCTGTCTATGCAGTACAACTTCCTGCACAGCGCGGGCAACTCCACGCGGCAATCTATCAAGCTAACTCTGAAGGAAATGGTCTTTTCGCTTTACTGCCAGATACCGTATTGACTCCGGAAGCATGGCAGATCAAATTAGATGGCTGTAACGAATACAAGTTGATTCACGCGCAAAATTATTTGGGAACTTCAGTGAAAAGTTTATTAGAACTTGCTTACTTTGATTGGCAGCAAGGGGTACAACCCCATTGGTCAGAAGCGCTGCCTTTTTATGGTCAAAATCCTGTATAGTACTGAATGAAGGGTATAGTGCCTGCTGCAATCACTAATTTTTGCAAAAAAATGCTCTTTCAAGGAAATAATGGAAGAGCTTTAGTTAGCAGATACTAACCAATAAATTGAAGACAACCAAGGCGATCGCTACCTAAGACCACTCTGATAGAGACTTTAATCTCCCCTCGACAGCAACGAAGTGGAGGAGGCGACAAAAACTCCACACCGCCTTGTTTACCTATACTTGATGCATTGTCCAACTGCCTGACGTCGCCCTCCTTCGGTAGTTGACTATAGGTCACAGTGGCGCAACCCCTATCCAATGCATTTCGTGTTTGTTTGTTTATCAGAATACCAATTTGCTAAATAAGTTCTGTCGTTCGCTGGGCAGAAAGGCGTTCACTCCCTGGGTGGATTTACTTAAAACCGAAAGCGAGCCATCTGACTCACCCCTGCTATAGCTACCGTTGCAAACTGCGAGGATCGAGCGCATCGCGTAAGCCATCGCCGAGCAAATTGAACGCGAGGACAGTGAGAATAATAAGTAATGCTGGAGGCCAAATCAACCAGGGTTGGAGAACGAGAATCGAGGCGTTTGTCGCGAGCGATAGCATATTACCCCACGACGGATCGGGTTGCTGAATTCCTAATCCGATCAAACTCAGAACGGACTCAGCGACAATAAAACCTGGCACAGCCAAAGTCGCTGAAATAATGATATAAGTTGCCGTTTGCGGCAGAACATGGCGAGCAATGATATAAAACGGATTTGCCCCCATTGATTTTGCAGCTTGTACAAACTCGCGTTCTTTAATTGATAAGACTTGTCCGCGAATGACTCGTGCTAACCCTGCCCAGCCGATAAAGGAAGTAATAAAGACAATCAAAATAAATCGTTGGGTGCTGCTCAATCCTGGTGGTAAAACGGCAGCCAAGGCAACTAACAAGTAAATACTAGGTATCGTCATCAGCACTTCGACGATGCGCATTAGTATGCTGTCAACTAAACCACCAAAGTATCCCGAAATACCACCAATAAGCATACCTAAAGGAAAGGTAATTGCGATACCAACTAAACCGATACTGAGGCTAATTCTACCTCCGTGTACCAAGCGACTAAATTGATCGCGTCCTTGCTCGTCAGTGCCCAACAAATTAAATCGTGCTTCCCCGGTTGTACCAAATAAATGTAAATTTGTTGGAATACCACTAAAAATTTCTACTTCTTCAAACGTTGGCGGTAGCGGTAAACTCAAGCGAAATAGGTTGTAGGTATAGCCGCGAGTCAACAAGCGTAACCCAGCAGGATTTGCATAGTCTACGATCAGTTCGCGATCGCCTGTTTCTAAATCGGTTTGTCCTTGTGTTGTCGGATAAACGTGCGGTCCAATAAACTCTCCTGCACGATTACGCCAGTAAACTTGCGTTGGTGGTAGTAGCGAACCGTTGATTTGTGATGTATAAGGATCGTAAGGAGCGACAAAATCTGCTGCAAAGACTGCGGTGTAGAAAATTAGAAGTAATATAGCTCCAAAGCGGGCGAGAGGATTTTTCTTAAGTCTTTGCCACCAGTTCATGAACCACTTTGTCCTAAAATCATAATCTATTGCTTTGAATTCTAGCCTGATGTCATGTAAGGGGTGAGTTATATAGAGAATACTATTCTTCCTCTGCACCCTCTGCTTCTTCAACTCTCCGACCCCTGACCTCTCAATTCTTACTGCGGTCTAACTCACAAGACGATTAAATGAGTCATAGTTAAGATATAGCAATAAATTACAACGTTTCTTAAGCAAAGTGGCTAGTACTGGCAGCGCGTGGAGGTTTGGCTGTGACCCAAAAAGTGGAAGTAGATAATCAGCTAGAGTCAACAGAAGTCACCGTTGTTGACAAGGCGAATTATCAAAACGTTTCCCAAAGGCGATCGCGTCAATGGCTGATTCCGTTGGTAGTTGGTACAGGGTTAGGAGTTGCAATCACTTTTGGGGGAATGCGCTTTTTTTCGCGCCCAATCACCGCGCCAAACCAAACGCCGCAGCAAACCGCAGCACCACCAAGTATAAGTGTGACAGTAGAACCAGTCCGCAGGACGCCGGTAGCGCGATCGCTGAGTGTCACAGGTACAGTAGCTGCGCGCGATTTAATTTCTGTATTACCGCAAACAAACGGTTTACAGATTCGGCAGATTTTAGTACGCGAAGGCGAAAGCGTCCGTGAAGGGCAAGCAATGGCGATTTTAGATGATGCGGTGATTCGCGCGCAAATTGACCAAGCACGAGCAAATATCGAATCTGCACAAGCCGTCATTGGTCAAAGACAAGCTGCGTTAGCACAAGCGCGCGCTAGTTTAGCCGAAGCCGAACGTAATTTAGAACGCTACGAACAACTTGCCAGTAATGGGGCAATTAGCCGCCAAGAATTAGATGCACGCGCTACAGCAACAGCCACCGCTCGCGAAGCCGTCCGCGTTGCCCAAGCAAATGTGAGTAGTGCCGAAGCTGATGTGCGTAGTAGCCGCGCCGCTTTACAACAATTAGAAACGCAGTTGGGACAAACTATAGTTCGCGCCCCCGCAAGTGGTTTAGTTGCCGAAGCGATCGCTACAATCGGCAATGTCGTTAGCACTTCGCAGCCCTTATTTTCCATCATTCAAAACAACGCTTTAGAACTCGCTGCTCAAGTTCCGGCAGTGCAGTTACCACAAGTTGAAGTCGGTGCACCTGCTAAAGTTACGTCAGATACAGATTCTCGCGTTCAGCTACAAGGACGCGTGCGCGAAATTGCGCCACTAGTCGATACCCAAAGCCGCCAAGCCACAGTCCGCATTGACTTACCCCCAACGTCTTTGCTACGTCCAGGAATGTTCGCGCGTGCTGCCATTACTACTGCAACCGTTTCTGGCATTACAGTTCCGGCAAAAGCTGTCGTCCCACAACCTGATGGCAATGGAATTGTGTTTGTTCTAGTAGGTGAAGATACTGTCCAAGCACGATCTGTCGAAGTTGGAGAAGTTCTTAACGATGGCAACATCGAAATTAGTAGCGGCTTAAGTCCAGGCGATCGCATTGTTGTTTCTGGTGCTGGCTATCTCAACGATGGCGATCGCGTCCGCGTCGTAAACGGTGATTAGTGGCTAGCTTTGAGTGGTGAGTTTTGAGTTAACACTCTATTTGTCATTATTTACTCTTCTGTGCTTCCTCTGTTCGCGCCAGTTGCTCCCACGTGAGATGAACCTCCGCACCGCACTGGCTCCTGAAGCTTCCTCTGCTCTAAAAACCCCTGACCCTTCATTATGTCCTTTAATATCTCTGCTTGGTCTATTCGTCGTCCGGTTCCGACAATTGTTTTATTTTTGATGTTGACGATTCTAGGTTGGTTTTCATTTACCCGTTTGGGAATTGATACCAACCCCAACATTGATATTCCTGCAGTTTCAATTACAGTGACTCAGCCAGGGGCAGGACCTGCGGAACTTGAATCGCAAGTGACAAAGCAAGTTGAAGATGCGGTTGCGAGTCTTGGAAACATCGACAGCATGATTTCAACCGTTAACGATGGAGTTTCAACAACGGTTGTTAACTTTGTGTTAGGTACTGATAGCGATCGCGCTACGAATGATGTCCGCAACGCAGTTGCCCAAATACGTCAAGATTTGCCACAAGATATCAACGAACCGATTGTCCAGCGCTTAGAATTTGCAGGTGGTCCCATCATGACTTATGCTGTTGTTTCGCAGCAGCAATCAGTCGAACAATTAAGTAACTTGGTTGACCAAACGATCAGCCGCGCTTTACTTGCAGTGCCAGGCGTCGCGCAAGTTCGCCGTGTTGGTGGTGTCGATCGCGAGATTCGGATTAATTTGAATCCCTCACAGTTACAAGCTTTAGGAATTACCGCAACACAGGTAAATGACCAAATTCGCGCGTTTAATGCTAATTTACCAGGCGGACGGGCAGAAGTTGGCGGTCGCGAACAAACGATTAGAACCTTGGGAAGTGCAGCAAGTGTTGAAATCTTAAGCAATTATCAAATTGTTTTACCAAATGGCAGTTATGTCCCTTTATCAAGTTTAGGAGAAGTTAGTGATAGCTTTGCCGAACCGAGACAAGCTGCTTTTTTGAATGGCGAACCTGTTGTTGCTTTTGAAGTATTGCGTAGTAGCGGTAGTACGCTCGTGACGGTAGAAGAAGGTATTAGAAAAGCGGTAACCCAATTAGAAGCAACATTACCTGCTGATGTTGACTTGCAACTCATTTTTACGCGGGGTGACTTTATTCGCGAATCTTATGCCAGCACGATGCACGACTTGGTTCTCGCATCGGTGTTAGCCGTATTAACGATTCTGCTATTTCTACGCGACTGGCGAGCAACGTTGATTACTGCAGTAGCTTTGCCTTTGTCGATTATTCCAACCTTTTTTGTGCAAAGAGCCTTGGGCTATACCCTCAATAACATGACTTTGTTAGGATTAGCGCTTGCGGTAGGAAATCTCGTTGATGATGCGGTTGTCGAAATTGAAAACCTCGACCGACACATGAAAATGGGAAAAACTGCGCGTCAAGCAGCTTTTGACTCTTCCTCTGAAGTCGGTTTAGCGGTTATTGCCACCTCTGCAACAATCATTGCGGTGTTTCTGCCAGTTGCTTTTATGGGGGGGATTCCTGGTCAATTCTTCCAACCCTTTGGTGTGACGGTTGCCACAGCAACAATTTTCTCTACGTTGGTAGCACGGACTGTAACACCAATGATGGGGGCGCATTTACTGCAGCAGACAAACAGAAATGGTAATCGCTACAAATCTCCAAACAAATCATTCCAGCCGTATAAATCTCTACTGACATGGGCGTTACGTCATCGACTAGCAACGCTAGGAATTGCATTAGCGTTCTTTATTGGTAGTTTGATGCTAGTGCCAATGATTCCCAGAGGTTTTATTGATAATGGTGACTTGGGAATTTCTACAGTTTCAGTAGAATTACCCCCAGGTTCAACTTTAGATGACACAACGCAAGTCGTACAACGCGCAACAGCATTAATTCAGCAAAATCCTGCAGTAGAAAGTATCTTAGCAACGCCGGAAGTTAACAGAGCAACGCTGACAATTAAGCTGAAACCCGAACAGAATCGCAATATCTCGCAAAGCGAGTTTGAACAACAAATTCGTCCGCAATTTACCCAAATTCCAGGTGCCAGAATTAGTTTTCAAAGCCAAGGTGCGGCGGGAAACAATAAAGACCTCTCAATTGTTTTGAGAAGTGAAAACCCTGAAGCATTGAATCAGGCTGCGGCTGAGTTAGAACGGCAAATGCGTACGGTTCCAGGTTTAGTTGAAGTTGCATCATCTGCTAGTGTGGCACAACCCGAAATTTTAGTCATTCCCGATCCGGCGAGGGCGGCTGATTTAGGAGTCACGGTACAAGCGATCGCGCGCACTGCTTCGCTAGCAACTTTAGGCGATAACGACGCCAACTTGGCTAAGTTTAACTTAAGCGATCGCCAAATTCCGATTCGCGTTCAAATTGACCCCGAAGCACGTAACGATATTAATACCTTCAGAAACTTACAAGTTCCCAGTAATAACGGTTCATTAGTTCCGCTAGCAGCTGTTGCTGATATTCGTTTTGGCAGTGGTCCTGCTCAAATTAACCGTTACGATCGCTCGCGTCAAATTTCGGTAGAAGCAAACTTACAAGGTATTGCTTTAGGTGATGCTGTAGATGCAGTTAACCAACTTCCTGCGTTAAATTCGCTACCTCCAGGAGTGGTGCAGCAACAAGCGGGTGATGCTGAAATTATGCAAGAAATCTTTGCGCGCTTTGGTACAGCTTTAGCACTTGCCATTTTGTGTATCTATGCAATTCTAGTATTGCTGTACAACAACTTCTTTCACCCATTCACAATCATGGTAGCTTTACCATTATCTTTGGGTGGTACGCTACTGGCACTTATGTTTGCCCAAAAAGCATTAGGTTTATATGCTTTAATTGGAATTGTGTTATTGTTGGGTATCGTTACAAAAAACTCGATTCTCTTAGTCGATTACACGATCGTCAATCAGCAAGAAGGAAATTCACAACGACAAGCATTAATCAATGCTGGTGTTTCGCGTCTGCGTCCGATTTTAATGACTTCGTTATCTACAATTGCAGGAACCTTACCCCTCGCGCTTGGCTTTGGCCCTGGTGCGGAAGTACGCAGCCCAATGGGAATCGCTGTATTAGGTGGTTTTACAACTTCGACATTATTAACGTTAGTGGTAGTACCTGTACTTTTTACGTATGTAGATGACTTTCAACACAGACTAATGAAATTCATACAGAGCGGATTTCATCCAAATCGCCGCCGCGTTGCTGAAGATAAATTTGCTGTGCCAGCTAGTACTGTTGAGCAGTCCAAGAGTACACTCCAACGTAAATAAGTCGTATAATGTCTATTACCATGTATGCCATACAAGCGCGGGTGTAATTCAGTGGTAGAATGTTACCTTCCCAAGGTAAACGTCGTGGGTTCGAGTCCCATCACCCGCTTTGTCTGTAGCTGGTGGGTAAATATATTGACTAACTAAATTGCATAAACTCTCTGGCTCGTAAGGTTTGGTGACATAAGCTGTTGCGCCCGCTAGTCGGCATTTAACTTTGTCAATAAACTTATGCTTTGCAGTTAGCATAATGATGGGTAAGCTACGAAACTGCGACATACCGCGTACTGTACGACATAGCTCTATCCCATCAAGTTGCGGCATAGCAATATCGAGTAACAGTAAAGAAATTTGTTCGTAGTAAATGAGATTTAACGCATCTTGAGCATTACTTGACACCAGAACGCGACAACAGTCAGATAGTGTACGTCTGATTTCTTCTTGCATAGCGTAGCTGTCATCAACAGCCAAAATTGTTGGCATTTGAATATTTAATGTCGGATTCTGCATGACTACTCATCCTGCTACTGATGTAGAGCAAAATTCACAGCGGCTGAGTGGACAAAAATATAGTAATTGTGGTTATTGCATACTCTTACTGATTGAGAATGTCTCGTTTAAACTGCATCCAAATTATTGGAAACAATTTAACTACACATATATTGAGGTAGCTCTTTTAAAAAAGATTACTTGAAAAATTATTGAGTGTGGTTGAATTACTGAACTAGAGCAAAACGGTTTTTCTTTTATAAGTTAATCAATGAACCTAAGGGCAGCTAAATATCGACTCCTATTACAGTACAAAAAATAGAATTTTATAACTGCTTTTATACTGAATCTTGCAAGCAAACGCCCTCCGTAATTTTACGGATATTGGCAAAATTTCTTGAAGTTTGTCAGGGTTAAATATCCAAGAAACACCGTAATTCTTCGGAAGTAGTTAAATTAATATTATTTTTTTGCGCCCTGCCCGAAATTAATTTACCAGAAGTATAGGAAGATTATCGACTATTAAAACTTTGCCAAGCCTGTAAAAATACGTACAGCGAAAGTAGTCCTAGCATTAAACGAAAGATAACACTAATGGTAGCATCAGGTAATTTTGGTAGGACACGAGTGCTCATTTGAGCACCCACAAGACCACCAATTCCTAAAAGAATCCCTTCTATAAACAAAACATTATTACTGATAGCGTGTCCAATACAAGCCGCAAAAGCAGTGAGAACAATCACGCCTAAACTTGTTTGAATCGCAGTTTTGATTGTCTCTCCTAACAAGAGAATTTGCATTGGTACCATAATGACACCACCACCTATACCAAATAAGCCGGCTAGAATTCCAGCAACTCCTCCAGTAAACAATCGAGCGATCGCTGGATGAATTCGTTGAGGTTTAGCTTGGTTTATTGTTAGAAGGTGCTTCTTTAAATCTACGAGATAAATATTAATTAGAAGTAATAACCCGAAGGCAGTCAGGAGTAAATACGCAACAAATTTACTTGCTAAATACACTCCAATTTGAGCAGTAAACAGTGCTGGAAGTCCGAGATACATGACGCGCTCAGGATCGAAGTACCCCATTCGCCAGTTTTGGATACTACCAGAAATTGATGTAATAACAATTGCTAAGCTACTTGTAGCAACACCTTGTAGAGGAGTATACCCTAATGCCACCATAAGCGGAACTAAAATTGTACCACCGCCAATTCCTAAAAATCCGGCAAGGATACCAGCTATTAATCCTCCTAAAGATAAACTAAGCAAATTTGGTGAATTTAACATAAACTTTTTGAGCTTTGAAGTTCATCTTCTACTGACTTTTCATAACTCTGTACAGTAGTACACGTGTTAAATAGCATTACTGTGCTAACAACTAGCAAGATAATGAAGTGTTCGTATGAAACTCATTTCTATTCAAAGCATATTTAACAACTTCTTGAGTAATTTCTGGATGAAAATATTTTGCTACAAATTTAAGACATACTTTCTCCATAACTCGAATTGATGCTATGCGATCAGCTAATGCCATTGAGACAACTTGTTGTGTTTCTCTGTTTGCGAATCCTTTATGAATTAGTGCTAAAGCACCCTCTGTAGCATAGCCTTGGTGCCATTTAGCTTTTTTTAAGCGATAACCAAGTTCAATATCTGAAGCATCATAAAATCCTAAGTTGAAATAAAATAAGTTTTCTGATGCTGGTCGAAAGTGAAACCAGCCAATAAACTCACCGCTAGTTTTTTCGACTGCTGCCCAAATTCCATAATTTTCGTATTCTTCGTAATAACAAAGCCATGTAGGTAAGGTTTTGTTTTTGATGGTTTCATAATCAATACCTATTGCTGTTCCTCCTTTGATAACGCCTAGGTTGACAAAGCGAAGGACGTCAGGATCGCTATCAAGTTCATACAAATTGCTAGCATCTTCTTCAGTGAAGTTTCGTAAAAATAAGCGTGGTGTTTCGAGAAAAACTTTCATCAGTTGAATTTTGGCGTTTCTCCTAAGAATATATAGCAGGGGTCAGAGGTCAGAGTTAAACTCTAGACAGGGAAATTGCTACGAACTTCGATGATGCCCTAACTCTATTGACTCAGAATATAGCTTGAGTGAATTAAGGAGAAGATGTATTTTGACTCTACCCAGATGCTTGTAAGTCCTTATGTTTATTCATGAAAAACAAAGGAGATTTTTCAAGGTGTTATAACTATGTTGTAGATTTGTGGGAGAGCTGCGTGACAACTTCTCAGTTTAAACGTCTTACTCAAGACTTGTTAGACGATATTGCCCAAAAAGCTCGTAGCAGTCCAAGATTACGTCAAAATTACAACTTTCACGAGTTAGGTGAAAAAGTCCAACGATTTATCAATGTTTTGCAGCCTGGTACGTACGTCCGTCCGCATCGACATTGTAGGAATTCAGGAGTAAACGGGTTTGAGTTTTTCCTAGTACTGCAAGGAGAACTAGGAATGATTATTATGGACGAAAATGGCGAGATTCTCAATCAAGAGCGTGTTGGTACGAGTAGCGGTACGCGTGGTGTAGAACTTGCCGAAGGCACTTATCACACACTCGTGGCTTTGACTCCAGATACGATAGTTTTGGAACTCAAAGAAGGTCCCTATGACCCTACCACAGATAAAGAATTTTTAGAAAATTTTCCGGCTGAAGGTACTGTAGCTGCTAGACAATTAGTGACGACTTGGCAAAGCTATTTTACAGATTCGATCGCTGACGGCGATCGCAGCATGGTGTAAATTTGATTTGCCATAATTCCTAGGCGTTGCAGGATGTAATGATAGCGCCATGAATACAAAAATTAAAATCAAGGTTAATCCACCATCGACATTACAAGAAAAAAACACCACGTCTTCTTTACCAGTACTACAGACATACGAACTGAAGAAAGTTTACCGTACTGGCTTTTGGTTAAATCAGAAAGTAGAGTCGCTCAAAGGTTGTTCTTTAAGCGTGTATCAAGGAGAAACGTTTGGTTTACTCGGACCAAATGGCGCGGGGAAAACAACCTTACTGAAGCTTTTGTTGGGTCTTGTTCGTCCATCTGGGGGGCGTGGCGTGTTGTTAGGACAACCTCTAGGCGATCGCACGTGTAAGCAAAAAATCGGCTACTTACCAGAAAACGCTTATTATTACGATTATTTAACAGGTTGGGAATTCCTCGAAATGGCAGCGGGGTTATTTCAGCTTCCTTTAGCAGTGCAACGCCAACGTATTCCTGAATTACTCGAATTAGTTGGTTTAGCGCAGTCTGTCGCCAAGAAAAAGCAATTGCGTCAGTACTCGAAAGGAATGTTACAACGTATTGGTCTGGCGCAAGCACTGATTAACGACCCCGAAGTTGTCTTTTTAGATGAACCGATGTCGGGTCTCGATCCTGTAGGGCGCTATCAGATGCGCAAAATTATTTTATTGCTCAAAGATTTAGGCAAAACTATTTTTTTTAATAGTCATATTTTGTCTGAGGTGGAACAAATTTGCGATCGCATCGCGATTTTGGCACAAGGCGAGCTAGTTTGTACAGGTTCGTTAGAGGAACTTTTAGGTCAACCAAATACCTATAGCATCAAAGGACAAGGTGGCGATCGAAATATGCTGCACCAATGGCTGCATCATCTTGTAGTTGAGCCGGATGGTTCTTGGCACGGGCAATTACAAGGTGAATTAGATAAGTTTCTTACCAGTCTTTGGCAAACAGATGCTCAACTAGTAGCCGCGAACCTGTCGCGTCTTTCTTTAGAAGAGTTTTTCTTACATCAGTTACAGCAAAAAGGGTTAGCAGGTAGTGTTGATGCTACTGCGGCGTAATGCTGTAAAGCGCAAGATAAGGGATGTGCAACTTCTTGAGCGTGACATCCCTTGAATAGCTTTAGAATCCGATAAAGCGGAGGAGGTTGATGACACCGCCCAATGGACCGAAGGCGGTTCCAATAGTATCGCCGATTCGAGCTATACCAGAGCGGTTGACGACGACAATATCATTAGCACGCAGCCGAGGATTTGATTGCTCATTGATACCTTGTTCAAAGTTTGTTTTGATATTTCGTCGCGTTACAGTGCCGTCAGGATTGAGGCGAACTAACTCGACAGTGCTCCTTCTAGCGCGAGCATCATTAAATCCACCGGCACTAAGAATTGCTTGATTTAGGGGAGTATTGGGCGGCAATTGCAGCACTCCAGGGTTTTTGACTTCTCCGACTACACTGACTGGAATCGTCGCTGGTGAAAAATTAGCATCTGCTAATTCTGTAGATTCAGCAGGGTTAATATCGGTTGCGGTGGCAACAACAATCGTATCGCCTTCTTGTACGAGGGTGTCTTGGTTAACGTCACCTGTCTTTAACAAATCCCAAAGATTTACGTTAATTGTATGTTCGCTGCCTGATTTAGTAGGACGGCGAATAATGACATTGCGGACATCAGCTTCAGAGGTTATACCACCGGCAAGTTGAATCGCGCGGGTGACGGTGGGAAGTCCATTATTACCTCCACCGACGTTTCCACCCTGATCGGTAGCTGCTGCCGTATTTACCCCCCCTCCTACTACAACGTACGAACCAGGGCGGTTGACTTCGCCTACGACTGTGACAGTACGGGGACGATTTGCAGGAACAGCAAAACTGGCAGAAGCAAATTGACGTAATTCGGCTAAGTTGATGCTGGTTGCGGTGGGAACAAATATCGTGTCACCATCGCGTAATGTTAGGTCATTTTCTGCAACGCCGCTACGGACTAATTGAGTCAAATCGACGTTGTAAACTTGGGCAGGGAGATTGCCACCTTGAGGACGGCGCAGTTGTACTTGACGTAAATCTGCGGCGAGAGTTACTCCTTCAGCAAGAGTTAACGCACTAATAATTGTGGGATACTGAACGCCAGGATTATCGCCTGCACCACCTTGTAAGCCTACAGTGTAGGAGCCTGGGCGATTGACTTCTCCGGAGACAACGACGTTAATCGGGCGGGGGGCAAGCAAACTAACAGTGACAATGGGGCGTCTGAGAAAGCGAGCATAGCGCGTTGTGATTAATTCGGCGGCTTGGTTTTGAGTGAGTCCGCGAATTATAACGCGACCAATAAGGGGAAGATAAAGGTCGCCACCGGGAGGAATTTGATAGTCCCCGCTGTATTCAGGAACTTCAAAGACGTTAATACGGATGCGATCGCCACCATCTAGGGTGTATTCGACGTTTTCTTGTACGGTTGCCGTTGGGGCTTGAACTTGTGCCCAACTCGGAGAGGGGTAGGTAGTTGCGACCATAGCTAAGAGTGCTAAACCGGCAACTGGTTGGGTCAAGGCTCGAGAGACTTTAGTAATCATGTTCCAGTTGTAGATAATTCTCCGAGAATTTTGTTTCTCACTATTTTATGTGGTGTTTTGAATTAATGGAAAAAGTTAGTGCTAGTGTAAACACATATTTTAAACAAAGATTACTTAAGTAATTTCCACATTTAAAATAAAGAAATAGTCAGTTAAATTCAGGTTTATTATGCATAATATATTGTTTATCCTAGACATGATAAAAACCTGCAATTGTCATAAATTTGGCACATTAAATTAGTACCTGGAATCGCATCAATTGCAGGTTAGACGTTTGCACTTATGGTTCGAGGGACGAACCGAGGATCGAGTTTGTTCCAACAAAGTATGTCAATAGTTGCAGCAATCAGGGAATATGAAGTTTGAAGGGCGTTCGTTGGGAAAATTCCGCAAATCTTGGCAGTTGACAGTTCAAGGGTTAGTTTGTAGCATCACGTTTGCTTGCGGTTGGGGAGGAATGACATCAGCTGCTTGGGCGGCAGAACGCATTATCCTACGGTTAGGACCATTTGAGCAACAAGTTGCAGTTTCAGATTTAGAGCAATTTGCTAAAACGGGAGAAGTTCCACGCAGTCTGCGTTTTTATGCACCCTTATTAAATCCACAGGTACGTGAATTTCTCAATCGACAGCTTCAGGTAGACCCCAACGTTGCGGATAAAGTTGTCGCGCAGGTGTTGCGATCGCCCACAGGAAAGACGGTGATTGATTCTATCAGTGCAGCGCTACCGAATACGACAGTCGATCAACTTCAAGCAACGGTATCGCTCGCAGCACGGCAGTTCAATGGACTCAGCGCGATTAATTTACTGCGGGCGTATCCTGAGGAGAATATCACGGTTGATGCTAGCGCCGTTGTCAGTTTAGCATTGCAATTTAATCCGACTTATTGGCAAAGTCAGGCGATTGGTCCATTGCTAGAACGCGAATTAGCCCCAGTCACAAGTTCTATCACCTCGCTACCCAAGTTCGATCCGGCAAGGCGCGGAAGGCAAGTTGTACAACAACAAACGCTGTTTTTGACAGATTATCAGCGTTTTCGGACAATTCCTGTTGATTTGTACACAAGCACAAAATCGCAAGGACCATTAGTGGTGATCTCGCACGGCTTTGGTTCGGATCGCAAATTTTTCGCCTCGACAGCAGAACACATAGCGTCGTATGGTTTTACAGTAGCAGCGATAGAACATCCAGGAAGTAGTATCAAACGTTTAGGAAGTGTTGCCGCAGCCAACGATCCAAAAGAAATTATTCCAGCGCAGGAGTTTATCAACCGCCCGCAAGATATCACTTTTGTCTTAAATCGATTGACGAGATACAACCAACAACCTGGGTCGCTACAAGGCAAACTAAATACGCAGCAAGTTACAGTGATTGGTCACTCGTTGGGTGGTTATACGGCTTTGGCGTTGGCTGGCGGTGAGGTCGATTTGGATGCAGTGCGGCAATCATGTCGCGGAATCTCAGCATTAGGACAAGCGCCTGCTGATTGGTTACAATGTGCAGCAGCCGATCTACCAGAAAGACGTTTAAATTTACGCGATCGCCGCGTGGCGCAAGTTGTCGCCTTGAATCCCTTAGTAGGGAATTTGTTTGGTAAAACAGGTTTAATGCAAGTCACAACACCTGTATTGATGCTGGCGGGTACGGAAGATGCGGTGACTCCGGTATTAAATCATCAACTACGTCCGTTTAATCAATTGCAGGGTGAAAAATATCTAATTACAGCGATCGGTGGAACGCATTTGAGTATTGGCGATCTTGGTAATTTAGGACGGGCAGCCAGCGTCCGCACACTTGTTAAAGAACGTTGGGGTGACGAAACACTGCCTCTACGGCGACTGGCATCTGGAGCAATGGTTGCTTTTATTAAGCAATTAACTCCTGAAGCACAAGTTTATGCACCGTTTCTTACTCCAGCATATGCGCAATCACTTTCAACCGCCCAACTTCCTTTACGGTTGAATACCGAACTACCAGCAACACTCGATCCTTGGGTGGGAGCGAGAAAAAATCGTTTGTTAATGGCGGTGCGACGAGTTCTGAGGGGTGAAAATATTGTCGCAACTGGGTGGTGGCTTTTGGCTAGGAGTTAGGGAAAATGGGTCATGGGTAACTGGTAATTGGTAATGAATCAATTGTCAATCACCAATTACCAACTACCGATTATCGATTCGCACAAATATCATATGTACTTAACCGGACATGAAATAAATACACTCAGATACTACAAAGACCCAATAGTAACAGTACGGCGGATTTCATCTGATTTAAAGCCTAATGCCATTGGCTGGCGTACTCCAGGAATAACAGCAACGTCGTACAGTTCTTCTACCATGCCTTCGATGCGTAACCAGTGAACAATATCACCACTACGCAAATCGATAACTTGTAATCCACAGCGCGGTTCAACATCTTTGGCGGCGAGATTTTCGTCTAACGGTAGCCCTGAAAAGGTTTTGTTTCCGCGCATTTTAGATAAGCCAACGACAGCGTAGTCTCCCCACAAAGCGAGTCCGCGTAAGTAACCAGGACAAAATGCGATCGGATTAAATTTGCCAGCATTGATGTCGACAGTGCCAAAGTAGCCAGTGCCAGAGTTGAGCACCCAAACTCGATCGCGATAGACTCTAGGCGAATGAGGCATCGATAGCCCAGATACAACAATTTCGTTGCTAGGAACATCAATGACACAACCGCCATTGCGACGGCGATCGCGCCAACCGTCGCTGACATCGCTTTGACTGACTGCGGTAACGTAGCGGGGTTGCCCGTTTTCCATCGCTAAACCGTTAAGATGACAGCGATCTTCCGCGGCGAGTCGCGAAATAAAGGATGGTTGCCATAAGGGGATAAAACTATAGCGATCGCTAATTGTCGCTAAGCAGCTAAATAGCGTGTTGACAAAGATTACTCGCCCTTGGCTATCAACATGAATGTCATGAATGTCAATGTCTCCCGTTGTGTAGCCAACTTGGGGAACGTAAAGGCGATCGTAACCACCATTGTAGAGTTGACCTGATTCTAAGGCATTTTCAAAGCGCCAGACCTGATACAGCGAACTTGTATATAGGCGATCGGGGCTCGCCCACAATCCCATACAGCGTTCAAACGTGCGTTCAAAGACGGATAGACGGCGATCGCTAGCAACACCAATCAGAAATAATTTCCCTGTTTGATACGTTGTAAAAGCAAGGCTAATGCGTTGTTCGGATAACCATGAGATAAATTGCCGCGATGTACTAATTTCTAATGCAGGTGGAGATGGTTGGGTAGTATCAGAAGGCATAGTCCAGATTATTAATAATTGCAAGGAAACAAAGGTGGGGAATACCTACCTAGCAATTGGTGTTAGTTTAGATTCTGCGTAATATCAGTATCTACTAATAAGGTTGCGGTTCCGCTTGTGTAGCGATCGTACAAAATGTTATTGAGCGCGATCTTATCACTCAACAACCATCCCTGATTAACAGACGTAACTGAATCACCTACGTTACCGTTGACAATTAATTGATTAGTCGTTGATAAATCGAACAAGTCCAAACGCGTCAGCTTTAAGCTGTTGTTTCCAGTTCCTGTAAGGTCGATGATTTCAATGTCAGTAATGCGGTTGTTAGGAATCGTTGTTAAATCAATTGTAATGCCACTCGTATCAACTGCTAGCGTATCTGTACCACCACTGCCGTCAATTCGGCGATCGATTACCCCAAAGCTGAGAACGTCATTTCCCGCACCCCCGTAAAGAACGTCACTACCTCTTCCACCACGCAGCGTGTCGTTCCCTCTTCCACCAATTAAGATGTCATCCCCATCTGTACCAATAAGTAGATCGTTATTTGGCGTACCTAGACGGTTAACTTTGTTAGTAAAGTCTCGCCCGAAGACGACATAGCTTTCACGATAACGAGTTGCGATCGCTAAATCATCAAAACCATCGCCGTTGATGTCACCAGCAATACTAACTGAAATACCTGCTCCATCGTCAGCATTAATACCGTTGATTTGAAAACCGTCGTTACCGTTAATCGCTGAGGAAAGATCGAGGCTACTGCCAAATTTCTCCTTGCCAAAGACGAGATAACTGACTCCGGCAGATTTTTGACCGTTGGCTGCATTGCTTTCTGTGCCGATCAAAATATCATTTAAGCCATCACCATTCATGTCTCCTGCAATACTAATGCTAGCAATGCCTGCAGGACTGTCTATCGAATTAATGACAAAACCATTGCTACCATTAATATCAGCAAGGTTGAATGTGGAGCTAAATCCAGTTTTACCAAAGATGACATACTTTTTAGTTGAATTATCAACCACGATGTCATCAATGCCGTCGTTATTAATGTCTCCAACAGTATCTATCGAAGTAAAAAAGGTATTGAGACTAGTTGCTTTAATTGTAAAACCGTTGTTTCCATTGAGTTGAGCGAGGTTGAAATTGTTACTAAAAACTCCTGTACCAAATACGACATAACTCTCTCCCGCTTTACTCGCAGCATTCGAAGCAGTAATAAAAATATCATCAAAGCCGTCACCATTAACATCGCCTTTAGCTGTAGCTACAAGCGAGTAGTCACGGGGATTAATACCGTTGATGATAAAACCGTTACTACCATTAAGCTGAGTCAGATTTAGGTTAGGAGAAAAGCCTTTAGCTTTACCAAATACTACATAATTGGCACCAGCATTAGTTTTACCATTGGGATCGCTGTAATCATCGCCAACAACAATGTCATCGCAGCCGTCACCATTGATATCACCAGCGATAGTAACTTTATCAGATCCATAACCAGACTTATTACCTTTAAGGACAAATCCGTTGTTTCCATTGAGTCTAGCTAGATCTGTGTTAGTGCCGAAGCCTCCAGCCTTGCCAAATACCACATATCCTTTAATGTTAGAACCAGGAGTATTGGCACTAATGAGTAGATCTTTGTAGCGATCGCCATTGACATCACCGACATCAACGATAAATGATTCTTTTTCTGCATTTATCAAGTTGAGTGTAAAGCCGTTGCTACCATTAAGTTCAGATAAGTCAAGATTAGGAGCAAATCCCGCTTTACCAAACACCACGTATTCTTTAGAATTAGTTGCAAAAGGAGATTCCCTGAAGATTAAGTCATCAAAGCCATCTTTATTAATATCAAGCGCACTGCGATTGGCGTGAGTACCATTAACAACGAAACCGTTTTTGCCGTTGAGACTAAAAAGATTGAATTCTGTGGAGTTAAATCGAAAGTACTTGCCATTAAGATTTAGAGTAGACGTACCTTGAATGATTGCAACTAGTTCTCTTGGTTCACCTTGCGGCTTAAGTTTATAAACGGCTGTCCCCGATGGCAAGCCAGTAGGAGAAGCGCCAAGCACATAATCACTTTTGGCTCCAGAAAGTTGAATAATGTCTTCATTAGGCTTGAAATCAGTGACTAAGGCGTAATCTCCAAGTCCTGAGGTTTTATTATTAAGGTCATCGTAGAAGTCTTGCGAGAAGTCTCCCAATATAAAGGTATCGATTCCTGCACCACCTGTTAAGACGTCTTTATCTCCAGGTAGTCCGAAACTTCCTACCAAAACGTCATTTCCTGCTGCACCTTTTAAAGTATCCTTTCCAGCTAACCCGATCAAGAGATTATTGGCATCGTTGCCGAGAATTATATTGTTAAGATTATTCCCAGTTCCGTTTAAGTCCTTTAGTTCATAAAAATCATCTTGACTCAAAACCAAGTTTTCTTGATGTTTGCCTAATTCATAGTTTTCATAGAGAGATACTATAGTATCTATACCTGCATTCGCCGCCTCAATAATCGTACTGTTTCGGTAGATATAGTAAGTGTCATTACCCTTGCCACCAATGAGAGTATCATTCCAGCCATAAAAAACATCGTTACCAGCACCACCGTAGAGAGTGTCAAATCCCGCAGCAGCTACCTCGTAGGCTGGAGACTGCAAACTGACAGTAATACCTGATAGCGTATCGTTTCCATTCCCGCCATAGAGAACGTCATTACCAAAACGATACTCAAAAACAAATCTATACTCGCCGCTGTCGCCTTCTAAGACATCGTTTCCATCGTTACCGTACAAGGTGTCGCTATCGTGCCTACCATTAAGATAATTGTCAGCAGCATTACCGATAATGGTATTTTGTAGAGTACTGCCATAACCCTCACGCGCCATTTGTGTGAGAATAAGGTTTTCTAAATTATTTCTTAGCTCGTAGTAGCCACTACCTGAAAACTGAACAGTATCGATACCCTGATTTTCGTTCTCAAAAATCGTGTCATCAGTACGGTCAATAATATAAGTATCGTTTCCTGTACCACCAATGAGGGTGTCAACACCTATACCGCCGTCGAGGGTATCATTACCGCCCAAACCAAGTAAGCTGTCGTTTCCCGCATATCCAAAGATTGCATCTGCAAACTGAGTACCTGTAAGCGTATCGTTACCGGCTGTTCCTTTAATAGTTGCCATAGGATAAGTTGATAATAGTAAAGTTTTGTATCTTTTGGAGAAATACAAGACTACAAAGACTCACACTGTAACAGTCTTGTTTGTTTAACAGAAAGCAGAGAAACTTAATTCAACTTTCATCATCAAGCGTAGTTTTAAAAAGAACTGATGAAGATAAATCTTTAGTAAAAATAAATAATGTTTTTTGAGGCATTTAAAGATTAGGTAAAGCTCAAAAAAGTAAAGTAGTGATACGAAAATGTAAAGAAGTAATAAGAAATATATTCTTATGTTAGGCGACTACAAAATTGTGCTTAGAAGTAGACTTAAGAAGATAGGAAAGATTGATGATACTCGACTGCTAACTGGCTTGAGTTGGGCATTTAGAGCGATCGCACTGCCCAAAGTAAAGACACTCTCTACTTGAGATGGCATTTGCTTTAAACACAATAAAAAGAAACAAATTTGAGATTTTATTCTCAGTTTTCTAATTTTTCCTCAAGTGAAATATTTTAATATGTTTTATTTTTAGGCTTTTAGCTTAAAAAAATAAATAAAATATTTTTAGTTCTTTTAGATAAGTTTATGCTCAAAAAATAGAATTTTTAAAAATGGTTTTGTGACTACTTTGTTGTTAAATACTTATATTAAAAACCGAAAGTTAATTGTTGCTCTTACTAGAAGGAGATTTATAATTAGATATGTAACGATAATGGAGAATCAAAGCTAACCACTCTGTTTAGAGACGGGGATCGCGCTACAAGCTAGTAGATCTAGAATGATTCCTAGGATAGATGGGAAGAATTCCAAATCAGCTTTATTGTGGGAGCATACCATAAAGATAGTTTACTAAGCCTGTTACTGATAACACTCTAAGTTTATAATAATAAAAGAGGAAAAACGCTAACAGACTAGTTGCTTACTTTAGGTAAATTTCGATTATCGTTACTCAAACCGTTTGTTTTGCCATATTGGCAGACGAGAGGTATGAAAAGAAAGAACAAGCAACATCTTTGACAATTGTATTTCCACAAGTTAAAAAGCTATTTTTTGTTCTGTCTCCAGGAAGGAGAAATAAATAACATAAAGTATTTGCAAGGGCGAATTGCCAAATCTCAAAAAGTCAGTTTCGGTTAAACCGAATTTTTAACAACAGCTTTGAAAAAAAGGAATGACGGGTGCTATGAATAAGAGTAATAATTATTGTCCTTGTTGCGGCAATCCCCTGTTACGCCATGCACGCCAAGGTGGAATGTATTGGTTTTGTACGTCTTGCTGGCAAGAGGTGCCGATTTTGGCAGTGAGTAAGTTACCTATATCCGAATCTGTCGGACAGCAATCGCATCCCCAGGAGGTCGTTGCTAACTAAATACCCATTAAATTTATATGTCAGTAGCTTCTGCCTGGTAAGATCAGGTAAAGCTACATTTTATTGAAAGTTAATGCTTGCTGCATTACTTTACGGACAAGAAGATTTACGTTTAGAACAAGTTGCAGAACCAACACCAGCTGCGGGGGAAGTTGTCATGCAAGTTGCAGTAGCAACAACCTGCGGTACGGATTTAAAAGTGTGGCGCCGAGGGAACCATGCAAAAATGCTGCAACTGCCAACTCTGTTTGGGCATGAGGCATCAGGGCGGATTATGGCGGTAGGAGAAGGTGTCAAAAATTGGCAAGTAGGCGATCGCGTCGTTGCCAATAACTCGGCTCCCTGCATGAATTGCTTTTTTTGTCAACGTGAAGAATACTCGCTCTGTCCAAACATAACGTGGAATAATGGAACGTTTGCAGAGTATTTTAAAATCCCGGCAGCAATTGTGCGGCATAATATGTTGCCTATTCCCGACGGATTGCCGTACGAATTAGCAGCAATGACAGAACCGCTAGCGTGCGTGTTACATGGTATAGCGCGCTCTCACATCCAAGAAGGCGATAACATTGTCGTATTGGGTGATGGTGCGATTGGCTTAATGTTTGTCGCAGTGTTAGCCCAGCAAGGACATCGTATTTTATTGTTTGGCGGAAATCCCCAGCGGTTAGAAATTGGACAAAAGTTCGGTGCAGCCAAAACTTTTAATCATAGAGAAGTTCGAGATACGCCATCGGTTGTGAAAGAATACACGGCAGGGTGGGGTGCAGATGTCGTGATAGAAGCAACAGGAGTTCCTGAGGTTTGGGAAAGCGCGATCGCCTGCGTGCGTCCTGGCGGAACTGTAAATTTATTTGGTGGTTGTCCCAAAGACACTACAATCACAGTCAATACTGAACAACTGCATTACAGCGAATTGACAATTAAAGGCGTTTTTCACAATACTCCAAAATACGTTCGTGCTGCTTTAGCATTACTTGCAAGCCGCGTGATTCCGTTTGAGTTGCTCATCAGCACGCAGCGCTCTTTGCAAGATTTAGAGCAAGTCTTTCTAGATATGAAAGCGCGTCAAGTAATTAAGGCAGCAATTATACCTGCAAGCCATAACAAAGTGTTGTACTCTAGCTTCTGTTCGCAATTGTGCTAGTTAAATCAACACGCTATAGTATTGAGCAGAACGAAAACTATTAAATGCGTGCGTTCATCTATCATAAGTTATAAAAACCCTTCTCCAACTCTTGCCCTTGCGTTCTTGGAGTCTTGTATAAAATGACTACCCGATAAGTTAATGCACTTATTAACGCACTAAATTACCTAAACTGTCACGCCTTCTAACTCCTCGTCTGCAAGTTCATATAACTCTCGTAACTTCTCTAATTTCTCTGCATTGGCTTGCCAAAAACCTCGCCCGTGAGCTTCTAACATTCTGCCAACGATGTTACGAAAAGCTTCAGGATTTGCCTTACGCAACTTTTCTGCCATTTCTGGATCGAGTGCATATGTATCTGCTGCTTGGTCATAAACCCAAGAATCGCTAAAATCAGCTGTACCGCCCCAGCCAATCAAAGCTGTCATCCGCTGGGAAATCTCAAATGCACCGCCCGAACCTTGATTGGCCATTGCTTCCGCCCACTTGGGATTGAGTAATTTGGTGCGATACTCCATCCGCAATAAATCATCTAAGTTGCGGGGAGTTGTATCTTTGGAGAAGCTTTCGACAAAACTGGCGTTGACTTTCTTTTTGCGTTGCTTTTCTGCTGCCTTTTTTAAACCACCCGTGTTGGCATAGTATTCTTGAATATCAGTCAGACCATATTCTACTGAGTCAATCTCTTGCACGATGCGATCGCACTTTTGCAATAATTGTGCTAATACTTCTGGTCGGGCTTGACCTTTATCGCGTCTACCATAACTGAATACATTGCGATCGCGCCAAGTATCACCTAACTCATCACCCGATTCCCAGTTACCATCCACAACTCTTTCATTTACCATTGAACCAAAATCGCCCGCTGGATTAGAAAACAACCGTGCTGAAGCATTTTCGACTCCTTGCGACCGCAAAGCTAAATAATGCTTGCGAATAAAGTTTTGCTCTTCTGGTTCTTCGGCAGTTGCGGCGCGTTGAAATAAGTCGTCGAGTAACTCGATAATATTCACAAAGCTATCGCGGAAAATACCGGAAAGATTTCCCAATACGTCAATCCGAGGATGTCCTACCTCAGACAAAGGTTTCAACTCGTAGCGGACAATTCTTCCTGTTCCTTCTTTGACAGGTTCTGCACCGACTAGTTCTAATAAAATACCCAACGACTCGCCGCGCGTTTTAATCGCATCTAATCCCCACAACATCACAGCGACCGTCTCAGGATATGTTTTGTGTTCTTGCAGGTGTTGAGCAATGATTTTTTGCGCAATTTCTTTGCCGCGTTCGTACGCTGCTGGTGATGGCATGCGGTAAGGATCTAAAGCATGAATATTGCGCCCTGTTGGTAAGACACCAATTCCATCGCGTAACAAATCACCACCAGGTGCAGGCGGAATGTATTCGCCATTGAGTCCCCTGAGTAGGTTTGCGATTTCATCAGTGTTTTGGGCTAGAAGATCGCGGATTTGTAAAGCTTCTTGGGGTAAGACCATATCTGCTTGCTTGTGCTTACCGAGGGCGATCGCATTAACGATCTCCTCGGATAATTCTTCGCCGAAATAAGCTTGAAGGTAGCTTGTCAATTCTTCTGCGGTAGGTGGTTCTCCTAAGATATGCAGCCCTGAGGAAAATAGGCGGTTTTCTAATACCTGTAGATATTCATACACCTGTACTAAGTAATGGTTAAATGCTGCATTACTAAACATCCGCGCATTTTCTGGGGTAAACGCAATACCTAAGCGTTTTGCATCCTCAAACGGACAATCGGCATCGATTCCTGTATCGACGATTTTCTTGCAAATTGCTGCTTTTAAAGCATAATTCTTTTCGGGGTCTTCGCGATATTCCGCAATTAAGTCTCGTAATGCGACTAATTCTTTATACAACCCTGCCCGACCGTAAGGCGGGACATTGTGCGAAATTAAGACGCCATATCCTCGCCGCTTCGCCAAAATCGATTCTGAAGGATTATTCGCTGCATATATATACAGATGCGGCAAGTTACCTAACAAAATATCTGACCACGAATAACCGGTATTTCCCAATGGCGAACCAGGCAACCATTCGACAGTGCCATGCATCCCAAAGTGAACAACCGCATCAGCTTGAAACTCGTGCTGCAACCATAGATAAAATGCTGCATATTGTGGGTGCGGTGTCAAGTCGCGCTCAAACATTAACCGCATTGGATCGCCAGGAATTCCTAGCGGCGGTTGTACGCCAATCCAAACGTTACCAAGTTGTATGCCACCGATCAGAAACTCATCGCCATAGGTTTTGATACCACTACTGGTTAATGATTTCCAGTATTTTTCAATCCAAGATGTTTTGAGATAACCCAACCACGTTTCTAAAGTCCGCGCCTTTATCAGATTACCGCTGTGCGGATCTTCGTCAGCAGCTTTCACTTGACGAATTAACTCTTCGCCATCTGTGGGTAAGTCTCCGACGGTGTAACCTTGCTCTTTCAGTGCTTGGAGCAATTTCAGGAGCGATCGCGGTACGTTCAATAATGCAGCAGTTCCTGTCGCACCATAACCAGGAGGAAAACCATACAAAATGATTGCAATCTTTCGCTCGCTCACTGGTTTTTGACGCAAAGCGATCCATTTTTTGACTCTACCAATCAACCGCTGTACGCGTTCGGGAACTAAATAAATTTTCTCCCCTACCAATCCTCCTAAAGGAACCGGATCGATCGCACCATCAAGCTCTGGCAATGCGTACAGCACAACGCTTTGCAACCCTCCCACGCCTTGGCGCGTCCACGAATAAATATCTTGAATGAGTAATGGAGCAGCAACAATATACGGGACATTTTTCGCACTCAAAATTCGTTTGGCAACTTCTACTTGTCGCCCTGCTTCCATAGAACCTGCGGGACCGCCGACTAGGGGAAAGCCAATTGTGGAGACAATCGCATCAACTTCTACGGCTTCTGGTGATAGAGAAGCAATTGCGACATTGCCCGACTGGCGTTGTGCCGTTTCATACGCAGTCGTCATCCAGTCGCGTACTGCAACATGACCTTCAACACCATTGATAAAAATTGGTACTGGAATTAACCCTGCCTCTTCAAAACAGCGAATTAACTGTGGAATATAGGGCTGTCGCGTAACAACGTGCTTGCGGTATAATAATATACCTACGCAGTTCTGACCTTTGACCTCTGACCTCGGACTTCTCCTTTGATACCATTCAAGATATTCGCGCGGAGTTTCAAAGTAGCCTTGATAATCAGGGTGTAGCAATCCCATATTGGGTGTTTCTACTGGGGGTGGAATTTCACCGACTTTTATACCCAAATACTTTTCTGCGAGTGTCCAAAATAAGGCAGCAACGTTTTCTACACCGCCCGCGTTCCAGTAACTGTAAATGATTAGCCAGTTACGCAGGTCTTGGATCTTTTTCCCTGGAACAAATTTAAGTAGTTTTGGTCCAATTTTTAAAAAGCTAATATATCCAGCAAGACGATCTTCTTCACGCCCTTGACTGAACTTGTCTAAAATAAATTTGACGGGCTTGGGCATTCCTTTGGGCTTGTCGCCGATCGCAAACTCCCCAAGGCGAGTTAAACTCATTAATTCGAGTGCTGACTCAAAAACAAGGCGTATCGGAATATGTTGAACGCGATCGCGCAGCCACAAAACTTGGTCGTAATCAAATATTAGACTACCAAAAAATACCTGGGCATCTGCCAGCGCGGTGGCGACTGCGTCGGGCTTCGCAGTGATATCGCGATCGCTAAATACCTCAATTGCCAATTCTGGACAGCGCTCTTCCGCTAGTAGTGCTGCTTTGCGGTACAAATCAGCATTGAACGATTCAAACCCTGCAATCAAAACAATGCGTTGCATACCTTCAGCCCAAACATCTTACTTTCGATCTTACGCGGGAAAATCTTTACACAGCGATCGCTTACGTAAAAAATGACTCATATTTGGCTTGGTAACTGGTAATGGGTAATCGGTAAGAGGGAAGTTGTTAGTGTTGTTAGTACTGAGTAATTAGCACTTAGCAGTAGAAGCTAGCTACCAATGACCAATTACCCATTACCTATTACCAGCTTTGATATTACGTTTACTTTTGTCAATATACTTACTCGTTAGGACTTGCTTCTTGAGGAGTATAAGCATCTCGCTTAAAAAAATGTAAAATTATGTAAAAGCTACTTTTAACCGCCCATGTCTACTCGGTTTAATGCTTCCCAAGCCGTCGAAATTATTGTTCCAGAGCAACCGGTTCCTATTCAACACTATTTGCGACAGCCGCAGCGTCTTGTTAATGCTTTAGTCGATCCAAGTCGAGTTAAGCATTTGAGTGCCGAGCGTTTTCGCTTGACGATGCGTCCGCTAACTTTTATGACACTGAGTATTCAACCAACAGTAGACATCAAAGTGTGGGCAGAAGCGAACGGCACAATTTATTTACAGTCACAAGGCTGTGAAATTCGTGGAATCGATTATATCAATCAACGTTTTGCCCTCAAACTCAATGGTTACTTGTCTCCTTACCAAGTTGGAAGTAAAACAGGTTTACAGGGAAACGCTGATTTAGAAGTTCAAGTGGAGTTACCACCCCCGTTGTGGTTAACACCCAAGCCAATCTTGGAAACTGCGGGTAATGGTTTACTCAAGAGCGTGTTATTAACAATCAAACAAAGACTTCAGCATCAACTTTTAGCAGATTACTATGCTTGGGCAAGTGACACGGAAGAGACTAACGCTGGTTTGATTATTCCCCAACTCCCCCAGTACCCATTGCCCTAATTTGACAGGGACGAAACGACAACCTATGCAATCGCGAGGGACCGTATTGTTGCAGTGCTTGCAGATGACGTGCTGTACCGTAACCTTTATTTGATACCAAGTCATACATCGGATACTTAGTAGCGAGGCGCATGATGAGAGCGTCACGCCATACTTTCGCGATAATACTGGCAGCAGCAATCGTCAGCGATCGCTCGTCGCCTTTAACAAGGGTTTGTTGCGGTACTAGCAAGTCCTCGATCGCTTGATTCCCGTCAACCAAACACAGTTCGGGCTGTACTTTGAGTTTAGTTAATGCCCGCTTCATTGCTAAGAGCGATGCTTGTAAGATATTCATCCTGTCAATTTCGGCTGTAGTCGCAAAACCAACTCGCCAATCCACAGCCAAGGTGCAGATTTTTTCTGCCAATTGTTGTCGACGGTAACTTGATAGTTGTTTACTGTCGCGCACTTGACTCGCGGCTAATTCTGGTAAGGCAGCCGGAGGTAAAATGACTGCTGCTGCTACGACAGGACCAAACAGCGCTCCGCGTCCGGCTTCGTCTACCCCAGCTAGGGAAATCGAATATTGATTGCTGAGTGCAAAGTCAAGATCTAAGTAGCTAGAGGAGTCATTTTTCACGCTCAATCTTGCTCTGCACTCTGGTAGCGATGCATCATTGTTCCTTATTCTTCACCTTTTTCTACTGCCGACGACCGACGGCGACGCCTGCGAGTGACAACAGTTCCGCCACGATCGCCTTCATCAGTTACAGTCGCAGCTGGAGAGTCTTCAGTGTTGGTTGCCAAAGATGCGGAAGAATCTTCCCCATTGATCGTCACCGGTTCTGATGATGCGGTTTCGGGAACATCTTCTGTTACCGCAGCTTCTGAAGGAGCCTGTCCTGGTAGGACGACGTTAACAATTAGCGATCGCGAATTTTTGACTGATCGGTTCAAGTGTACCAACGGCGACACGCCCATCATTGCGTAAACTTCCTGTTCTTCTGGTGTCATTTCCACCGAAACAATCTCCGGTGGTTCGGCTACCGCAGGTTTCACTGGTTCTGGTTTTGTCGGTCGAGCGCTACGCTCGCGTTCGATCCAATTATTTTTGCTGATAATTGGTAACGATACCTCGGAGGAGTTTGCTTCTGATTCTAGTTCAAAGTCTTGGTCGCGATCGCTGGTCACGATCGGTGCACCAGGTATCCGCGGTTCATCCTTGACAGAACTCTCGGCTTTACCAATCAAGCGACGTCGAGTCCGGCGATTTTTGTTGTTTTCTCCCAATTCTTGATAACTAGGATGGTTCAGAATATTGAGATTGACAATTTCATTGTCGCTTGGTTCGACATTATAATCGGCGGTTGGCTCGGTCGGATAATCTCGCGATTCTGCAAACCGCAGCGTTTCACCCATAGTTCGTTCTCCCCCATTTCGCAGCGCAATAGGATCGCGTTCCGATTCTCCGGGAAGATGTGCTAAATGTCCTAATCCACCACAGGTAGGACAAGGGCGACCAAATAATTCGTAAATGTTTTGTCCTTGACGCTTACGAGTTAATTCGACTAATCCTAACTCGGATAACTGCGCAATCTGCGGTCGCGCTTTATCAGCTTTAAGCGCTTTATTAAAATGTTCTAACACTTGCAATTGGTCTTTACGCGATTCCATATCGATGAAATCAACAATAATGACTCCTGCAAGATTGCGTAAGCGCAGTTGGCGCGCAATTTCGGTTGCAGCTTCGCAGTTTGTCCACAGTACGGTTTCGCGTGCCGTTGCGGAGCGCGTGAACGATCCAGAGTTCACATCGATAACCGTTAAAGCTTCGGTCGGTTCGATGATCACGTATCCACCCGAAGGCAAGTCAACTCTCGGTTTTAGGGCTTCGCGAATTGCGGCGTTGATCCGGAAGTATTCTAAAATGGGGACGCGATCGCGGTGATGATCGATTAACAATCCCTGAGGAGCTTGACCCCCGCTCCAGTTGATCAAGTATTGTTTGACGCGTTTTAGCCCTGTGCTCGAATCAACAACAATGCGATTCACATCCGCGCCGTACATATCGCGGAGCACGCGCTGAATAAAATCGTTATCGCGGTTCAAAAGTGAAGGCGCGCGTGTCGATTGCGCTTCTTGCAGAATCGCTTCCCATTGCCGTTGCAGCGACTCTAAATCTTCCATAATTGCTTCTTCTGGCTTGCCTTCGGCTTCGGTGCGAACCAGTAAACCCATCCCCGCTGGTTTAATCAGAATTGCCAAAGCCCGCAAGCGGTTGCGCTCATTTTCATTTTTGATGCGTCGTGATAGGTTTACGCCACGTCCGAACGGCATCAAAACCACGTATCGACCTGGTAAAGTAATGTTTCCTGTCAACCTAGGTCCTTTATTTCCCGTTGGCTCCTTCATGACTTGCACCAAGACTTTTTGTTGTGGTGCCAATAGTTCTGTAATTGCTCCTGCTGTGCGCTTGAGCTTAAGCGGTCCTAGGTCAGTAACATGAATGAAACCGTTACGTTCTGTATCACCTATATTGACAAACGCTGCATCGATACCTGGTAAGACGTTTTCGACAACACCTAAATAGATATCACCTATTTGGTGTCGTCCTGTAGCAACGACAAGTTCTTGAATTTGATCCTCTGAAAAGACCGCAGCAATATTATGCTGCTCCGCTATGATAATTTGTTTTGGCATCCAATTCCCTCAAAATCGCCATCTATTCTTGGCTTTAAAAAAGACTTAGTTACAAAAATGACAAAATCAGGTTTTAACACAGCAAACAGTAGAAGGGGAAATTCTTTCCTTACGATTATGCTCAACTACGATCATCTCGTCACCTTTCTTGCTCAGTGCATCCTTCCTGAATTTGCAGACTTTTAGCTTTAAAACCAGCTTTCAACTTCTCTACTGGTACATAGAATATAGTTTTGCTCGTAATGAAAACTAAGAAGTTAGTCTAGTTCTAGCCTCAAATCGGTAAGTTCTTCCCGAATCGGCACATACCTAGTAGCGTTTCACTCGAGTAACCATTTTGTGTTGGGCTTCATGCATTTTCCTAAATTAAGGAACCTTTAGGAATACACTCCGCAACAACTCGTATTGAGATATCAATGGCTGCGCCTAGATTTGGTTATACCACTTATAGGGACAAATAGAGAGAAAATACTCAATCCGCCTTAGCTCTTGTGCAAAAGAATCGTCAAATTCTTCACTCATCTTTGCTTTAGCCCTGATAACAGGAGAGTGGTCAGGTCACTCAATGTGCGGCGCTAGAAAAACTTCTATTGGTTCAATTTTAACTCAACGTTGAGAAAAAGCAATTAACTGTTGCACTTAACCTACCGAAAAGATTTCTGAGTAGAGCTCGAGATGCTTTTGCTTCCTCAGTCCTCCACACTGGGGAATTTAACTGCAAAAGCCTCTGTTATCTCAATTGGAGTCAAACTGGCGCGGGTAAGAAACAGAGAAGCGAAATGCTGTTTGTTCTTTGTACAATTTCACAAACGGAACACTGCGATGAATTTCTCCATTGTTGGTATTTTGAGAAACTTTAAAGTGAAACGGTTTGTTCCAAGATTAGCCGCTGGCGGTGGACGTGCAGAATTTGAAATTCTTGCTGGGGCGCAACTTGCTCTAGCATAAAGATCGCCTGTTCTGGTCGAAGTTGCGTGCCATCATTGCGACAGCTACCAACATATCGGATGATGGCGTCTGCTGCGCGTGGTTCAACAGATAACTCAAACAAGCGATCGCGTAAATTCACATTTTGGCGTTTACCAGACTTACTTTGTTGCTCAAACCAAATTGCTTTTGATTCGGCGATCGCGGCTACCCACGCTTGCCATTGGGCAGAAGTGGTATTAGCTTTTGTCGCGACAGTAATCAAATACTCGGCTTTGTCTAAGATTTGAGTCGCGGCGGGTGCTTTCAAATCAACAACTGCTACGCTGTAAATTGGTATGTTGCTTGGCAATTGTTGGCTCAAGCGGAGTTGAAATTCCTGTGGAGATAATTCTTGCGTCAACTCAAAGTCAATAATCTCACCGCTACTTGTTGCGCCTAATGGCAAGGCTTGGGCAATACTCATGCGCGGGCTTGGATGAAAGCCACCTGTAAACGAAATTGGTAATGCGGCGCGACGAATTGCCCGATCGAACAATCGCAGCAAATCGAGATGACCAACTAAAGCCATATCACCTTGTTTGCCAAAATGGACGCGCAATCGCTGCACTTTAGTTGTTTTTGGCACGAAATTACCTGCAAATTCGGGAATGGGCGGTGGTTCGATTACCACATTATGACCAAAGTCAGTACTGCATACCCCACAATGCGAACAACCGTCGAACGAACAATCAGGTACTGTTACTGCAGCTAAAGCACGTTGCAGATCGTCTTTTAACCATTGCTTGCTAATTCCGGTATCAATATGATCCCAAGGTAACGGGGCATCAAGTGCAGGTTGTGGCGCTTCCATCAGGTTCCACTCTCCCTGCTCCACCTGACGGTATTTCCAACTTAATCCAGCTTCAGCGATCGCTTTGCCCCAAGCGTTGAAAGCTCGTTCTACACTGTCATACCAAGAATCCATTCCAGCACCGAGTTCCCACGCCCGCCGAATCACACTGCTAATTCGGCGATCGCCTCTACCGATAAAATCTTCCATCGCCGAAATGCGCACGTCGGTGAAGTTCACCTTGACTCCTTTCATCCGGCGAAATTCCTGACGTAATAGTTCTTGTTTTCGTTGAAATTCCGCAGTAGAAACTGAGTGCCATTGAAATGGAGTATGCGGCTTTGGTGTAAAGTTTGATATTGTCAAGTTAAATGCGAGCGGTCTTCTACCTTTAGCGCGACATTCACGCTGCAACCAAGCTACAGTTTCGGCAATTCCCAAAACATCTGCGTCCGTTTCACCTGGTAAACCGATCATAAAATACAGCTTGATTTTATCCCAACCTTGTTCCCAAGCTGTTTTTACCCCTCGTAGCAGTTCTTCATTTGTCAACCCTTTATTAACAATATCCCGCATCCGCTGCGTTCCGGCTTCGGGCGCAAACGTCAAGCCTGACTGTCGCGCACCCCCTAGGATATGCGCAATATTCTGATCAAAGCGATCGACGCGTTGGCTGGGTAACGATAAGGAAATATTCTCCGCTTGCAAGCGATTTTTAATTTCCATACCTACCGCCGGGAGCGATAGATAATCCGAACATGACAAAGACAGCAGTGAAAACTCATTGTAACCTGTAGCACGCATTCCCTGTTCGATTGCGCTGACTACCGCTTCGGGTTCGACATCGCGTGCTGGACGTGTCAGCATTCCTGGTTGACAAAAACGACAACCCCGCGTACAACCCCGCCGAATTTCAATTGTAAGGCGATCGTGGACGGTTTCGACGTAGGGAACTAAGCCAATTGAGTACGCAGGAATCGGTGCAGCAACGCGGCGGAGAATTCTTCTTGGCACGTTTGCATCTAATGGATGTACTGAGCCATCACCTGCCATAGCATAAAATTGCGGCACGTAAACTCCAGGAACTTGTGCCAAGTCGAGTAATAACTCTCGACGGCTTAGCCCGCGTGTTTTACCTTCTTCGAGCACTAAGCCGATTTCTGGAAGTAATTCTTCGCCGTCTCCTATAGCAAAGAAGTCGAAAAAGTCCGCGTAGGGTTCGGGGTTAGAGGTTGCGGTTTGCCCGCCTGCAAAAATGAGCGGATAAGTATCTGACGCTTGTCTATCTTTCCATGTCAGTGGAATTCCAGCTAAATCCAACATTTCTAGAATATTGGTAGCGCCAAGCTCGTAACTCAGGCTGAAGCCGAGAATATCAAATTCTTGTAAAGCACGCTTAGACTCAACGGCAAATAAAGGCGTTTGCGTGGCGCGCAGTTTATTAGCTAAGTCAGGTGCAGGTAGGTAGGCGCGATCGCACAACTGTCGCGGTTGCGCGTTCAGAATATTGTATAAAATAACGTGCCCTAAGTTGGATGCACCAACTTCATAAAGTTCTGGATAAGTCAATACCCAGCGGACTTTAGCCGTTTCCCACGGCTTGTGAACGGCCCCTAACTCGTTTCCTAGATAACGCGCAGGTCGTGATATCTCAGATGTAATTAATCTTTCAACAGCAACTGTCACTGTACTTATCAGCTAATAGTTTGCGCTACTCATTTCAACCTTAGCACTATTAGCGTTAACAGTTCGCTCTATCCGACTTTATACTTGTTAATCGTACAGCAAGTTATGCACACATTGTTTCCTGTGAGTAGTAGCTATGCGCTGTTGCTACCTCAGAAATAGCGATCGCCTCTTCAAAAGCCGCAATGCTTTCAAAGATCTCAAATACGAGATCGAGCTGAGTTAATTCAAAAATGATTCGCACTGCAGGTGATACCGCGCATAGACTCAATCTTCTTCCCCAAGCTTTTGCTAGATCTAAGCTCTGAACTAGGGCAACTAGACCAGCACTATTAATAGATTCTACATGTTCCATATCTACTAAAATGCTAGTGCGCTCATCTTGAGTAATTGCTGTTTTTAGTTGTCGTTGAAATTCCGCTGCACTGACAGCATCGAAAGAACCGTAAGGTTTTATGAGCGTAATCTTTGGATAGGCAATCATTGTTTGCATCATACGTTTTTGTTGAAGCTACTCACCAATTACCTGATAGTTAACAACTTGATAATAGAGATAAATTTGAAAAATGTGTATTCAGTAAAGTACTGAATCGCAATCTTTCAAACTAAGTTGCTTAAACCTACCATTGATTTACAAAAATATAAAGTATACACTTATACGAAAAACCATTTTCTTGACAGCATTGCAAATTTCTTGAACTCTTGCATACCTTTAACTTGTTTACTTTGTATTGCCAGAATACGGTAAAGGAATTTAGGTTGCTTCTACTACAAAGAAGATCAATTTGCCCGTAGATTAAGGTAAAATTACCAATTAATCTTTTTTTCAGGTAATCTTTAAAGTTAACTCTCAACTTACGGGAGTTTTTATAAAGATAAAGTAAAGTTCGTCTTTTATGCTTTTCATAGCATCTATCTTACGGCATAAATAGTGGGTAAGATTTCAGTGATGCAGATCGCGTAACTAACATGATACAGTACATGTTTGCTACGATATAGGTATTAGAAAATAGAGAAAATAAAATAAAAACTTTACTATGAGTTAGTATGAGAAGTCGATACGGCATTCGCCAACTAGTAGAAAAAGCGTTATACATCAAGCGTCTAACACCAGACATCGAAAATGCAATCAACTCTGAATTAACCGCGCAAGGCTACATTTCTGATATTGACTACGAAGCGCTAGAGTTATTAATGGCAGAAATGGATGCTGGTAGAATTAAGCTCGTGCCTAATTTTTGAAGCTGTTAAGGTCAGAGTTTGCCTTGTTTGATACTGAAGTAGATGCATCAAGGCTATTAAAATATATGAACGCCCTCATCCGCTGTCAAGTTCTGCACTGGGATAATCCTGAGTAGTTTGCCAAACACGACGAACAAACTGATTAAGTTGCGCGACAGCAGCTGCATGACTTTCAGTAGTAGGTTCTGTAGTTAATGATTTAACTAAAAAAGGAATAACTTCAGTATCTAAAGCAGGGCGAAATAAGGTACTCTGCCAAAAGAGATCTGCAGCAGAGCGTAAATCAATAACTACAGGTGGTGGTTCGGGGGTAAAGTCGTAGAAATACGAGACTAACACTAGGGGACGTACCCAGCACATCTGGCGCGACTCTACGACTTGAATGACTTCGGCATACAACCGTTGATTGTCATTTTCTAGGTAAACAATTTGTCGCGGTTGAAAATCACAGTTAAAGTCCATGGATACTGACTCCACAGCAGCTGAAGTACACTTGTTGCTGCTTAATCCAATTTTACAAAGTCATCCAGAATCAAGACACTCAGATAGCGATCGCAGTGTTGCCCAGTCAGAGTAGGTAGTGAAAACCAACAAGCAAGTGACAACCGCGGCTTGCGAATCAGTAGAGATAGGATAAAATAGGTGAATAACTGTTAAGCAACGTTTTAACAGTTTGTTGTAGTGAATGAGAAGAGCGGATAGCAGTGTCTGTCGAAACTCTTGAGAAGCAATCAACGAACAGAAAGCTCGCACCTCGATACCGCGTGCTACTTCATAATGATGACTACAACAGCATGGAGTATGTAGTGCAGGTATTAATGCAAACGGTGCCGAGTATTACCCAGCCGCAAGCAGTTAGCATTATGATGGAAGCGCACACAAACGGGATAGCGCTCGTGATTACATGCGCGCAAGAACACGCTGAGTTTTACTGTGAAACCTTGAAAAATCATGGTTTAACCAGCACGATTGAACCAGAGGAATAACTAAAATATCATTGCGGCATAAGATTAGCAGTATCGCGCGTTATCCAGTTCCCTTGAGACTGGGATTTTTTTTACTAGCATTATTGCTAGTATGGTTGCCAATTGCTATCCCAATTTACTTATTAGGGCACGATTCCAACACTGTTAGCATTTTGACAATGCTGCTGTTGTATGGAGAATTTGTTGTCCTTTTACGCTGGTGGGGAAAGCGCGTTTATCATCAGCGTAAAATTCTACAGCATTATGGTCTAGTCAAAACGCAACGCAATTGGTTAGATTTACTTTGCGGGCTGACTATTGGGGTTGTTTTAGTTTTTGGTCTATTTTTAGTCGAAGGTTGGTTGGGTTGGTTAGTTTGGTTTCCTAGCACGGGTTTCTTACCACAAGTTGTTTTAGAAGGCTTGATTGTTGCGATCGCTGTTGGTTTTGCAGAAGAGTTGCTCTTTCGCGGTTGGTTGCTTGATGAGTTAGAACGCGATTACCGCCCAAGTACGGCGTTATGGGCAAACGCTATTATATTCGCGCTGTTACATTTTATTAAACCGCTAACAGAAATTTGGCGCACCTTACCACAGTTCCCTGCATTGGTTGTCTTGGGACTTGCTTTGGTATGGGCGAAGCGATTGCGAAATTGCCTTGGCTTAGCAATTGGTTTACATGCGGGTTTGATTTGGGGATATTACATCATCAATGTTGGGCGATTGACGCAATATTCCGGTCAAGTACCTGATTGGGTAACAGGTGTCGATCGTAACCCGCTTGCTGGAGTTATGGGGTTGTTATTTTTGGCGATATTGGCGTTGGGGATACGCTTGCGGCTAAACTTTTTGGTACCTGGAAAGCAAGCGGAATAACGCGTGCTGCCATAAAACATGATAGTGCAAACCATAACAGGTGGTTACTCTGGAAGCGATAAGCGGTAACTAGCACGATTGCACCAACTATCGCTGCAACTAAACTTGCTTGACGCAAGACACGTCCTGCAGTCAAACCTAAAAAGTAACCATCGAGCATATAAGCTAAAGAACCAAAACCAAGTACAGGTAACAGCCACCATACATAATTGCGAATCTGAGCAATAACGTTAGTATGATTTGTCAATAGCCTGAATAGAGGCAGTGGAAATTGCGCAAAGGCGATCGCAAACACAAATCCAACAACGAGGCTAGCGCTTCCAGAAACCCAAAGTAATGGCAACAGCAGACGCGAAGCTTGACCCTGAAAAATTCCTGCTAGACTTTCGGTTGCAAATGCTAGTCCATCAATAAAATATGCAGCAAGCGTCACAACTTGCATTAACAGCGTATTCGTGGCTAGCACGTTTGTTCCGAGTGCAGAACTGAGGTTAGTAAATAAAGCAAACGTTGAAACGAGTGCCAGCGTGCGAATTAAAATATCTCGATTCAGTGTAAACGTCGCTTTGATTGCCGTTGAATCTAAAAGTTGTTTGCTCTGAAGGTGAAAGAATAGCTGTTGACGTTCCCAGAAGATGAGAATACCGCCCACGCCCAACATCAAATACTGGCTTACAGCGGTTGCTAGCCCTGCGCCTGCGCTTTCTAACCCTCCCTGCACAATAAATAGATAGTCAAGTACAACATTCGCTCCGTTTGCGACTGCAGACAATAGCAATACTTTACCGCTTTGTTCGCGTCCGAGAAACCAACCGATGAGAACAAAGTTGCACAAAGTCGCGGGTGCGCCCCAAATTAGGCTATTGTAGTAATCTCTTCCCGCAGCTTTAACTTCTGGTGCTGCACTTAATAAGGTAAATCCTAGTTCGCCGAGTGGATGCTGCAAAAGTAGAATCGCGAGTCCTAAGCAGACTGCGAGTAAACTGTTACGCAATCCTATGAGGACAACGCTTTGTTCGTCTTGGCGTCCTACGGCTTGGGCTGTTGTGCCTGTTGTACCCATGCGTAAGAAGCCAAATGTCCAGTAGATGTAGTTGAAAAGCACGGTTGCTAAAGCAACTCCGGCTAGATGACGAATTTCTGCTAGGTGTCCAAGGAAGGCAACATCTATCAAGCCTGCAATAGGTACCATGAGATTGGAAAGAATGTTGATGCTTGCTAGCCGAAAGAAGCGATGGAGGAAATTGTACTGCGGGTGGGAATGCATGGATGATGGGAGGTATTTACGAACCACAGAGGAGCCATGGCAAAGTTGCGGGGGTTTTCCCCGTTCTAGCAACTTTAGGGTAGAGCAACATTAGTGCCAATTAAACACGCACCTGTGAGGTTGACGCCGGTGAGATGTGTTCCTTCTAGTTCTGCACATAGGAGGTTTGTGCCAGTGAGGTTTGCTCCGGTAAGATTTGCACCTCTTAAATCGGCTTCTTCGAGGTTTGCTTGTTGCAGCGATGCGCCTTGTAAATCGGCTTGACTTAAGTTAGCGCCGTGCAGGTTGGCACTGCTGAGATTGACGCCGCGTAAGTCGGCACCGCGTAAGTCTGCGCCTTGCAAGTTACTACTCATTAAATTGGCACCGCTGAAGAAGGCACCGGCACAAGTGGCTTGTGCTAGTTTTGCACCCATCAAGTTCGCGCCGCGCAAATTACTGCCACGTAAGTCGGCACTTGTCAAGTCAGCTTGCATCAAGTTGGCACCCATCAGGTTAGCGCGTAGGTCTGTACCTGTTAGCTGAGTTCCGAGAAGGTTGGCACCCTCTAGTCGCGCGCGTTCTAGTTTGCATCCGGAAAGATTAGCACCGACAAGTGTTGCACCGGCTAAATTGACTCCTTCTAGAGCAATACCTGCAAGCTCCGCATCTTCTAGATTGGCTCCTGGTAAGTGTTTGACTCCAGAACGCAGCGCAGCGATATCTCGATTACTTTTTTGCTCGAATGTGGGGCGATCGCTACTCACACCTGACTCCTTGCTGTTTGATTTGCATTGTTGCTATCATCACTCGCTTGGGGATCGACAAGCCACATTCCTGCACTGATTTTTGGTGCTGCGACAGGGATTTCTAAGCCTTGTTGCAAACCCATGACTAATAGTTCTAGCGTGTCAATCAGTTTAGGATCCCAAGCTTGTCCCTGCTGTTGTTTAAATTCAGTTAACGCTTGTGTCAAGACCGAAGTCTGTTGTGGTTGTGATGCTTGGAGTTGGGTAACGCGCTTTTGAAATGCCGCAACTAAGCCCAAAATCCGCGATTCTAGCGGAATGTCTTGCTCTGACAAACCTGCAGGTTGACCGCTACCGTCCCACCGCTCGTTTTGATGCGTGATGATGCGAGCGATCGCCTGCATTCGCGGCATTGTTCGCAATACCTGGGCTGCGGGGACTAACGGGCAACTCGGTGCTTCATCACCGTATTGTATGCCTACCGTTGCAGGGGCGATGCGATGCAGTAATCCTGCAAGGCGCAAGCGTTTTAATTGCCACGCGGGTAAGTCTAATAACTGTCCAATAGTTTCGGCTAAGGCGGCGGTTTCTGCTGCTGCCATGGGATTATCGGTATCGGCTAAATCAATCAATTGCGCGAGCCGCAAAAATGCTTGTAACTCGTTGGAAACTAAGTTTTGGTCGAGTATCTGTTGGGAATCGGGTGCTAACTGATGAACTCCGCTTTGACTAATTTGCAGATAATCGACAACGCGCGAGACAGCGTAACCTAGATCGTCTAATTGTGTTGGTGTCGCTTTGGCGATCGCAGCGACTTGGGCGATCAGTTTTTGGCGCAATTCGGGGTTGTATTTGCCGATGTGAGCGATCGCTAAATCAACGGTTTCTCGTACTAATGCTGGCTCGAATGTCCAAAATCCGTAAAACTTACGCTCAAGGTCTACTGTCGGTCTACCTGCGATTCCGTAATCAGCGGCAGATAATTCTTGACACAGCACCATTGCGGTGTAGCTAGGAGAATAAATAATCAGATGCCACTCTTGCGCTACAGGATCTTGAGGATCTAAGGCAACTAAATCAACATTTGCAAGTTGACTTGTCGGATGTTCGGCAAAACCCGTATCTGGTGCTGCCATAATCGCGATGTGTCTTGCTTTTTGTGCAATTTGACTGTACCGTTCTGCTTCTTGAAGATACCATTTTCCTTGTTGAAACGCAGTAATGACTAGTGGTGGACTATTCGAAGTGAGAACGCAGTCCTCTAAGGCATGACAAAGCGCGACGAGGGTATTTTTGTAATACACGCCCAAATTAAGGGGTCGCTGAGTATGAGCGTGGGCGGTGGCTAGCTGTTGCAGGATGGAACCATCTAACATGAATTTGAGTAGTGGTATCTGGTAACTGGTAATTGGTAATTGGGTGAGCGAAGATGATATTGTTTATTACCTATGACCCATGACCCATTACCAATTTTATTTAAGCTGTGACAAGCTGCTTTTTGTTGCTCTCAATCGGCGCGGATAAAGCTTCTTCTAAGTCAGCACATCCAAGACGCGCTTCGAGAATGTTCATTACTTCTCGACCAAAGTCATTGGGGTTTTTTTGCCATGCTTCTAGGCAAACTTCGCCAAAGAAGGAACCAAGGGGTTCAGGGTTCCACAGCAGTTTCTTCGCAGTCCAAGGCATCAAACTCATTGGGTCGTAGTCTGGCTTGAGTATGTTGTTTTTCAGTGCGTATTCTTCTAGGTGAGTATGCGGTTGTAGCCCAATAAAGAAGATCGCTGGTTCAACTTTGTCTGCGCCAAAAATACGCTCAAGTTCGCGGTGATAGGCGATCGTTTGCCGAATGGTTTCTGGACGTTCGTCAATTACATTAAACGAGTAGTTAACAGAAACTAAGTCGTTGAAGCCTGCTGCTTTCAAATCTCGGCAGTTTTCTAAGACTGTACGCAAGTTGTATCCCATGCGCATTTTTCGTACAAGTTCTTGCGAACCACTCGTGATTCCAATTTCAAAATAATTCATTCCTGTTTTGACCATGAGGTCGCACAGTTTTGGCGTTAGGTTATCAGCACGGATATATGCCGCCCAGTGAATGTCTTGCATTCCCGCATCGAGGATTTTTTGCAGTAATTCGACCGCATCATCAATAAATCGCCGTGCAGGAATAAATTGCGCATCGGTAAACCAAAAGTTGCGAATACCGCGATCGTAGAGTTGTCGCATTTCTGCAACTACTTCATCTGCTGGATTAATGCGGACTTGTTTGCCTTCAACTACGGTGTAGACGCAGTAGCAACAGTTGTGCGGGCAACCGCGCTTAGTTTGGACGCCGACGTAGAAATCTCGGTCTTGAAGATAGTACTGAAATTCTGACCAAATACTTTCGATATAGTCGTAGTTGCAGGCACTTTTTTCGATCGGCGTGGGTTGTTCGTGGATGAGGCGATCGCGTGGTGGTTTTTCCCCAGCAACATAACAACGTTCGTCCCGAAACTCTTGTCCTCGAATGATTTTTTCTAGCAGTAACTCTCCCTCTCCGACAGAAACAATTGTTCCTTTTGGTAGCTTATCGCCTAACTGCTCGTAAAATACGCTGACTGCACCGCCGCCAACGACTGCACGGGCTTGGGAGTAGTGTTTTTTAGCGCGGCTAAGTCCGCGTTTAATCAGTCCTAAATTTCGCCACAGTTCAGTGTAATACGATGCTGCTAGTCTGAGTCCGCCAATTGCTCCCCGTAGTTTAATCAAGGGATTCCGCGCATAATAAAATTCAAAGGCGTTCTGTAGCGGGTTTCCACCTCTACCTCCGACAGGCGCATAAATCTGAATATCTCGCCACGAAAATACTAATAATGTCGGCTGAAATTCATCGATACAAGTATCGAGAGCAGAGCCAAAATCGAGGGGCGGAACTGTTCCTAAGTCGAAAATGCGTTGCTCAACACTGGGGAATTGTTTGTGAATATGGTCTGCTAGGTAGACAACTCCAATCGGAAAAATGGGGTTGCAGGGGAGGCGAACGTAGAGAATCCGATTTTCCATAGTGCTTATTTGGGACTGAAACTTAGCAATTGTCGGATAGGAGTCAGTGAGGAACCCTCTTTTTGTTCTTCCGTGCAACTAGCTGCAGAGGTGTTTATCGCGAGAGTCAACAAGATGAGAAGATTTAGAGAGAACTTCAGAATTATTCACTTAGTCGGGCAATGCTTCGCCCCTGTTGTAACTCTGACCTCTGAATCTTTGACCTCTGACCTCTAATAAAACACCGATCTCCAGATAGATGCCTAATGATTGACAGACTTTATGAAAGAGTTTTTCATATAACTTTACGATAACATTCAGTTTGCTTCGGCGTGCGGAAATTTTTGTCTGTAGCGCGAAGTGATTGCCAATTGTGCAAAAATTGAGTTTAATTAACTACATAACAAAACTTGTAGTTCTGGATCTAAAAGGAATTCTGATTGTAGCCATCAGTTGGTAGTCGGGGTTACAGCAACTGGGGATCGCTCAGTGTTAGCTTGGCTAGTGTAATCTCATAGGTGTGGCTTGACGCTACTTGGCGGTTATGGCTCAAATTTTAGATCCTTTACCTCCGAATCAATCTGGTCAACTTGTCTGCTGCTATGTCAACGCGACAAGCAAAATTCAGATTGCTCGTATTTCTAATATTCCCAACTGGTATTTTGAACGTGTTGTGTTTCCAGGACAGCGATTGGTGTTTGAAGCGCCACCTAAATCAATGCTGGAAATTCATACTGGTATGATGGCAAGTGCAATTCTCTCGGACACGATCCCCTGCGATCGCCTTTGTATTACCGAGGATGGCACGCTAGAAGACGCACCCGCAGAATCACCAGAAATCAGCAATAAAAAAAGTTTAGCTGCTGTTTTAACTTCGGTAGATTAAGACAATTCCCTTTGTAAGGTCAAGCTAATAAACAATTTATTTTTGATAAAACGTTTAATTTAACTTTTCCCTCGCAGGAAGGACAACAATCAGCTGCTTTGTGGCGCTAAGGTAAGATGTAGCACTTGCTGAGGTTTAGTTTAAATTGCATCTTCCGTCCTTCCTGTGGTTGTGGAAAATAGCAGCGTGGTCGATGGGATTGTCGCTGCTAGCCTATCTACTATTAGCTGTAACTGGTGTTTGGTTGTTTGACGTTAGGACAACACGCAAGCTGCGTCCAAATTGGCTGCGATCGCTGCATTTTATGTTTGGTGGAAGCTTAGTGTTGTTGGTACTGCTTTTACTAGCAATTGGTATTGTTGGTACATTGGGTCATTTTGGCAGTTTGGGTCACTCTTCGCATTTTCTGGCAGGCTTACTTGTTGTTGGCTTAGTCTTACTCTCCGCAGTCAGTGCGCTGTTTATCGATCGTTTAACTTGGATGCGATCGCTGCACGTTGGAACAAATGTTCTTCTTTTGCTTGGGTTAGTTTGGGTATCGTTAACGGGCTGGGATGTTGTCCAAAAATATCTACCGTGAATTGAGCTGTACGTCTTGGCGATCGTATTGCTTGATATCTCAAAACTTGCTCAAAGCTTAGTTTAAGATTTGTGCTAAATCGAGTACAAATCAGAGTAATACATCCTCTCCTAACAACTCTGAAGGCGATTGTAATACTTCGACATCCTTGCCTTGACGATAGATTTCTACTCGTTGGTTTTGCAGGTCGATCAACAACCCTAACCGCGCACCACAATCGATATATTCCCGCATTTTTGCTTTGCAGTATGTCTAAGTTATCGGAAGCTGAACGTAATTCAACAACAAAATCAGGGACAAGTAGTAAAATCGATCGGGATTTGCGGGATTTGGGTTTAGCGCTTCTAAGCGTTCTCTTTTAATTCAAGCTGTGTCGGGCGAACGCTCTGCACCATTGGGTAGCTTGAAACCAGTCGAAGAATCAAACGCTAGACTGTACTGTCTGCATCTGTCCAATTAAATAAGCGCTGCGTAAGTCTACCATTTCGATTTCCGCTTTTCCATCCGCTGGGTGCCACGATCGTCAATCTTCCCTCATCTGTACGCTCTAGCCACAAGTCGCGGTTATTTTGACAGAGTTGGAAGAATTGTTCATTGGTTAGCTTAATCGCTGGGTGTAAGTTGAGTACTAGGGCAGTCATTGTCGGTGTGCGATCGCATTTATTGATGATTTTTAGTATTGGTGTGTCAAGCAATCTATCGTAATTCGCGCTCCAAGCACATTAGCATCTGATATCGTTTATCTCTTAGATACAATTACTGAGAGTTATGAAAAAAGCTGTATATTTTCCATCCTAAATATTTGCAAGCTAGGTTTGTTGATTTGCACGTTGCACCAGCGATTGAGACTCTCGAATAATAAACTACATCGCGACTTACAAATGATACTGAGTTTATTGGCGATCGCTATGAGCTAGCATTAGTTATGAAGCGATATGAACGTGCTAGTGTTAAAGTCTAGTCGCGTTCTAGTGCGGTTGCATGTATATTTTGCTGAATAACTAGATAGATTTCGCTTTATAGTGACGCGATATTATTTTGAGTGGAGCTAGCTCAAATCATTAGATTTTACTTCTATAAATAGAGGTATTTTTATACTAAGTCAAATAGTCTGGCTTAATTATTAATCAAAAATTCTTTCTTTAAGTAAGAACCATTAATAGCTTGAAAAGTATAACTCCAAGCATATTCAAGAAACATTTCTTGTTTTGACGTGTATCAGTTACACTTCTCACATCTGAATTTAATAATTCTCTATATATCAGAGTTATTTGAACTTTTTTAACTCGTTTTAATCTCATTTTAAACAACTAATAATTTTGACTTTTGTTTTTTGCTGAAGTCAAATTAGAGCTAGTAAAAAAATAACTTTTCAAGTTTTAGCTGTTTATTTTTATAAGCATTTTCTATCAAAAGATAGGGAGTTACTAAACTTTTAATGTGAGTACATTTGGGTGTATTAATAACATTTTTTTGCCAAGAAAGTAGCTACTGCTGATTTGGTGAAATTGTTTTTGCTGAAGGGAGATTTTAGTCATGGTATTGAACTATCAAATTCGTAGAGTTGTGGCGTTGGTATCGTCGGCGTTTCTCTTGCTCACTGCTTGTCAAGGAGAGGAAACAGCAGAATTAACAAAAGCAGGAGGAGTTTGTCCAGCAAAACTACGATTTGCTGACACTGGTATCAAAAATCTCTGTATGTTACAGAATGTACTGTTTGGTGCATGGGGTAGAAATCGCAACCCTTGGAAAATGTTTTTTCCCTTTAACGATCGCTATAAAGCCGTAGAATGTCTCGACCGTGTTGGTCTGAATGAATTTGCAGCTCGTCGTGCTAGGGACCTTTCAGGCGGACAACAGCAACGAGTTGCGATCGCGCTGATGTTGATGCAAGATCCGGACTAGAAAAAATGCAGCGATCGCTTTTAAATTACTAACGTCTCCTACCATTAAATAAGCTATTTGCAAGTAGTTCAGATTACATTTTTCTTAATTTATGTCAAGAGTTCTGTAAATTTGCCGTTGAGCAAGCTATGCTCAAAGTAGTTACAGCAGCGCCGACATGACATGAGCGTGCGGTTGCACTGGGAAGTGCAGGAAATACTCATAAAAAGGAGATTGATTGTCATGGCACAAGAAACCGCTGCCCGATTTTTTAAAGCTGTACAACAAGATCACGCCTTACAAGAAAGACTCAAAGCAACGTCTGATCCAGAAGCTTTCATCAAAATCGCTGCTCAAAGGGGTTATAACTTCACTTTAGAGGATTTAGATCAAGCTATTAGCAAGTTGTCGCCAGAGGAATTTGCTGCGGTGATCAATCCTGGCGTTTCTCCTCGGCGTCATCTAGTCCCAAGGTAAGCATATATCACGTTGTTTGGTTTCAATGCCAACAATTGAGCTTACAGGTTTTAAGTTCGTAAAATTTTGATTATGCAAACTTTAAAAACCATAAGCAATTAGACTATTTCAAAACGCAATCTTGTGTCAATCCCATACCTAATACGTGTGGGATTTTTGTTACTCAGGCAAGTATCATTATCAAGTGCTTTTATGATATCAATTAGTGGTAAATAGTAACATACAAATAATATTTGAATTAATCAAAGACGATTGAATATTTTATAAACTATTGAGTATTCAGTTAAGATTTAAATTCTTTTATTATTGATTTTAACCATTTTATGATAATACTTTATATACGCTTAGGTTACTGAAGAATAATCTAAGAATTTGGTGCGGGTACGAAAGTTGGTATTTAAGGTTTGTAAATCAAAAGTCACCGAGAAACTCTATATCTACACACTTTACTACCTTTACTACATTTTTTAAGATTTTTTTTAAATATAAAGGAACCAAAACCTAAATGTATAAATTGTGTATAAGTTATGTATGGCTTTTATGTAGAGGCAACATTTCTCAGTGAAAATGAATAGAATTATTTGGGTAGTTCATATTCTTACTTTATGTCAACTTGAAGAATACGTATAAAGTCTAGAAATTTTTGGGCTGAAAACTAGTAAGTATGTTTATTCACCAACGATACTGTTACTGACAGACCGAAATTGGTATCTGAATAACAACTCAGGATGAGATTGCCAAAGGTTTTGTAAATGTCTTAGGACGGAGAGAGTGAGTCGAAAATTATCACTAGGTATTTTTAGAGAAAAATTCCGAAAAAGGTTAAGTCAGAGTTTGCGGGTGTTAAATTTAGTAAGAGCAAATCTATTAAAAACCCTGAAAACTAATCATTTAAAAAATTGTACTTTTCGCCAAAAAAATCACTTCACAAAAAAGGTATATGGAGTAGCAGTGACGGTTATAGTTGCGATCGCAGTACTCGCAGGTCATACCGTATCTGCACAGTTGGTGCCGCAAGCACCCTCACAACCGTTAACATCACTCAAAACCGTACCGATTCCTGAACCAGCAAATTTAGGAGAATTTGTAAGCGATCGCGCCGCAGCGATCCGTTTAGGAAAGGCGTTGTTCTGGGATATGCAGGTTGGTAGTGATGGAATTCAAGCGTGCGCGAGTTGTCACTTTCATGCGGGAACCGACACGCGAGCCAAAAATCAGCTGAGTCCAGGATTACTGCGGGTTAATGCTGATGGTAGCCCTAATCCCGATCAAACGTTTAGTGTAGGCAGTGGACCTAACTACACGCTTAAAGCAGGCGACTTTCCATTTCACAAGCTTGCCGATCCAAATAATCGTTCTTCCGCAGTCCTTGCAGATAGTAATGATGTTGCAGGTTCGCAAGGTTTACCGCTCGCTAAGTTCAACAGTACGACTCCAGGTAGCGCACAAGATAACGTTACAGTACAACCTGACGCGGTATTTCATGTCAATGGAACCAACGTCCGACAAGTTACTGAACGCAACACACCAAGTACAATTAACGCGGTATTCAACTTCCGTAACTTCTGGGATGGTAGGGCACAAGACGAATTTAATGGAGTCAACCCGTTTGGTTCGCGCGATCCAAATGCGCGTGTTATTAAAGCATCTAAACCGACAGCATTGCCGCAAGAAGTCAAAATTAGCTTGAGAAATGCTTCACTGGCTTCACAAGCCGTAGGACCACCGTTGAGTTCGGTTGAAGAATCGGCAACTGGTCGGATTTTTCCTGATATTGGCAATAAACTCGTTGGTACAACAAAGCGTCGGCTACTTCCGAGAGAGACAGGTAAAAAATTACGTGCGTTGCGACCACTGGGCAAACAACTGGTCGCGACTGACGATAGCGTACTTGGTGGTCTAAGTCGAGGAAGACAACCAGGGTTGAACACAACTTACACTGCCATGATTAAGGCAGCATTTAAGCCTGAATGGTGGAAATCTGCGTATCTCATCAACGTTGATGCTAACGGAAATCGTAGTTTTGTGCAAAGAAAAGCTTCCCAAACCGCAGACGCCGATGGAATTGTCGACCCTGGTCAATTACCAAGTCAGCAATTTACGCTGATGGACTACAATTTCTCGCTGTTCATGGGACTTGCGATACAAATGTACGAATCGACGCTCGTCTCGAATAATACACCGCTTGACCAATACCTTGAAGGGAATGCAAGTGCTTTGACGTCTGCTCAAGTGCGCGGTAAAGAACTATTTGAAGGCAGGGCTAAATGTATCAACTGTCATGGTGGTGCAGAATTTACAAATGCATCAGTGAGAAACGTACGTAATGCGCGGCTTGAACTGATGGAAATGGGTAACGGACAACTCGCAGTTTATGACAATGGCTTCTACAACATAGGCGTGCGACCAACGCAAGAAGACTTAGGCGTAGGCGGGAAAGATCCCTTTGGCAATCCGCTATCGGAAACGCGACTAGCACAGCAAGGGAAATTTAACGCCCTATTAGGTACCAATCCTAATATGACAGTTGGTGCCGGCGATCGCGTTGCCGTCGATGGTGCATTCAAAACTCCAGGACTACGTAACATTGAACTTACTGCTCCTTACTTCCACAACGGCGGACAATTAACACTGCGGCAAGTCATTGATTTTTACAATCGCGGTGGCGATTTCCACGAGGAAAATATCAACAACTTAGACCCAGATATCGAAAATCTGAACTTAAGCGAGCAAGATAAAGATGACTTAGTGGAATTCCTTAAAGCGCTAACTGACGAGCGCGTGCGGTTGGATAAAGCTCCGTTCGATCACCCGCAACTGTTTATTCCTAACGGACATCCTGGAGACACAGCATCGGTTACGAATGATGGTACGGGTCAAGCTACAGATGGTACGCTGTTGGAACTGCCAGCAGTAGGTCGTAATGGTGGTCGTGGTAGACCAAATTTCTTGTCTTGAACTAGAAGCTTTTAGCCATGAGCAATTAGCAACCAACGCTAATTGCTTTTTTTTAGGCAAAGATTCTTACTACTCCACAATTTCATTCACTGGGAAGCGGTCTAGTAATTGCATTGCTCGATAGGCGTTACGCTGTAAAGCCTCTGATAAATAAGGAATGTGAGGTATCTGCGATAGCAAATCGAGTGTCCGGCGTAATAGCCGCACAACATCGCCTTCATCCAAGCTAGTATTCGCGCAAAGTTCTGACCACTCTACTCCTAACGCCCACTGTTCGACTAATGCTACTAAGTCGTATTCCAACCAAATGGGAAAAGCCACGTTGTAACGGCGTTGCAGTTGAAATAATTGACGACGGATAGAGCGCAATCCGGCGAGGGCTTCTTCGACTTCAGAAGCTAAAGTATAGCGCACCCAACTATCTGGACGGGTATTTTCGGTTACAAGGGCTGCAATTGCTGCTGCTAGGTGATGCGGATCGAGTTGATCGAATTCTCCGCTACTTAGAGCAAGTCCTAGCCATAACTCATTGTCACCGCGAATTGCTGCTGCGACTTGTCCTAAATGCGTTGGTACTAACTCATTTAAGCAACCAAACCGTTGCAGAATTTCAATCAAATGTAAGAATTCTTCCCAATGATGTTGAGACAATTGACTTAATTCGGCTTGTCGTTCGACTATTTCTGCTTGCAGCTGCAAGATTTTGTTGCGGCGCTTGAGGATTGTTGCGGGATTATCAGATTTGTGTACCGGATGCGCTTCTAACTGGGCTTCTAAAGCTGCAACTTTTGCTTGTTGTGCCAAAACTTCAGGGGCAGCATTTAATTGTGCGACATTAGGAATTTGCCGCGCGATCGCCGCTGTTTCTTGATTTCCCCGCCGCGATTGACCTGGCTTTAATGGCATTTCTGCTGGTGGCAGCAGATCGCCTGCAATTTCTAGTCGTGGTAACTCTGCATGTAAGTCGACAACATCGCTTGTCATTGCGACATACCAACGGTTATCTTGTCCTAAGCAAACCAAGTAAGGTGCTTGACCCGAACCTGATGTTTTCGCAACTAAAACGGCGGGGATGGGTGTTGCGGTAGGAACGTGTTTGCCTCGCAGACTCAATAGCGTTCCTGACACTGCAAAACTTAGTGTTAAACCTAATTGTTCTGCTCGTGCTTCTTGCGCTTGTTCGTGAAGTGTCTTCAAAAGTTGGCGTTCTACTTTAATCCGTTGGCGTAATTTCTCATACTTTGCCACCTGTTCCATGTCTATAGATTCTAGCTGCGCCTCGATTTGCGCGACTTGCGCTTGCAGGTGGGCAAGGGACTCATAATGTGGTTTCAAATACAATGTAGCTAGATACTGCCCAAAGCTGCGTTCGATAAGTTCCTTGGCTTCTTCGAGTGTATGGGTTTGTAGTAAATTTAACACCATGCCGTAGCTCGGTGTAAACTGGCTTACGAGTGGATCGGGTTGAGCTGTAGCAAGATACGCAGCTTCTTTAGCACCTTCAAATGGTGTTTGTAGCGTAACGACGTGACCAATTTTATCCATGCCACGACGTCCTGCACGCCCTGCCATTTGCAGAAATTCGGAGGGATTGAGAAGTCGGTGTCCGCGATCGGTACGCTTAGAAAGCGTCGAAATCACGGTTGTTCGTGCAGGCATATTAATTCCTGCAGCTAGCGTTTCGGTTGCAAAAACAACTTTAATTAGTCCTTGCTGGAATAGTTCTTCGATTAACCCTTTCCAAGTTGGCAGGAGTCCTGCATGGTGTGCAGCAATACCGCGATAAAGTGGTTCAATTTGCCCTGCACGTCCGGCTTCAGGATTGCGGGCGAGAAACGCATCGATTTGTTGTCGCAGCTGTGCGGCTTCTGCTGAGTTAACTAACGACATATCCAAATTGGCAACAGCTTGGTCGCATCCTCGACGACTGAAGATAAAGTAAATTGCTGGTAGCATATCCTTTGCTGCCAACTGCGAAATCGTATATTCCAAACTTGGTGATTCGAGTCGCACCCCATTTCTACGTCCACCTTTCGCGTGAATCGCATCGCTGCTTCCTGGCTTGGGCTTTAAACGCGGGTTGATTTTAGATTTGCTATTGTCTAGAAGTGGAAATAACCCTTTAGGGTTGCAAAAGTAAAATTCTAAAGGAACTGGGCGAAATTCTGAGTAAATGAGCTCTGTTGGACCGTGAACTCGATTGATCCAATCAGTGAGTTGTTGACTATTGGCAATTGTTGCGGAAAGCGCGACTAATTGAATTGTTGAGGGGCAGTAAATAATCGATTCTTCCCAAACAGTACCTCGTTGGCGGTCGTTCATGTAGTGGCATTCATCGAGAACGACAGCTTCGACATCTACCAAAGACGTTCCTACTTCTCCGATAGGCGTTCCGTAGAGCATATTACGGAAAATTTCTGTAGTCATCACTACAATTGGCGCATCGCGGTTGATGGAAGCATCGCCTGTGAGGAGTCCTACCATGTCTGCTCCAAAGCGATCGCGAAAATCTCGTAGTTTTTGATTAGAAAGTGCCTTCAGTGGAGTTGTATAGAAAACCCGTTTCCCACGGCTTAATGCCCGATAAATTGCGTATTCGCCAATTAATGTTTTTCCCGAACCTGTTGGCGCACACACGACAACCGAACGACCTGCGTTCAATGCTCGAATTGCTGCCAACTGAAACTCATCGAGTTGAAACGGAAATATCCTTTCTAAATTTAGTGTTGGAAACAGTTGCGAGTTCACTCAATAATAACTAACTGGCTATTTGCTGATGCGACTAACTTGCAAGCGACGAGCAGCTTGACTTGATTAAATTATAAACGCTTAAAACCCTTAGAGAATTTTTCTAGTCCTTTGCGCCTAATTCTTGCGATCGCAGCGCTGCGGCTTTTACAGCGGCAATCAACGCCGCCCGAAATCCTCCGCGTTCTAGCTCAGTAACTCCGGCGATCGTTGTGCCTCCTGGACTTGTCACGCGGTCTTTGAGTTCAGCTGGATGCATTTTTGTTTCTTGTAACAATTGCACTGTTCCGCGTACAGTTTGCAGTGCAAGTTGAGTAGCGATCGCTCGCGGTAAACCAGCAGCAACGCCACCATCGGATAGCGCCTCGACGAGTAGGGCAACATACGCAGGTCCTGAGCCTGATAATCCTGTGACTGCATCCATCAGCGTTTCTGGAACTTCTACGACTTCTCCGACCGCAGAAAACATCTGCTGGGCTGTTTGTTTGTCACGCGCACTGGCACGCGACCCCAATGCAAATGCAGTCATCCCAGCGCCTACAGTGGCAGGCGTATTAGGCATGGCGCGAATGACAGGAAGTTGGGGAAAAGCCGTTTCTAACTGCGACAGCGAAACTCCTGCTAAAATTGAAACTATCAACGGCGTTGATGCTAGAAAAGCTTCGCCTAGCTCGGCTGTAACGGCGGCGAAAACTTGCGGTTTGATCGCCAAGAGAATTGTAGATGCTTGCTGCGCAACAACTCGATTATCTTCTATAACCGATACACCGTATTGTTGCGCTAGGTAATCGCGTCGTTCTGGTGATTTCTCGCCGACAATCACCTCGGTTGGTTGATAAACGTTTTGAGAAATCAAGCGGGATAAGAGCGCTTCTCCCATTACCCCGCCACCAATCATGCCAAGCTTAACAGACAACTGAACAATTCCTGTGTTGACAATGGTAGTAGCAAATGCAATAAGTTAAATTCAAAGTGCGAGTTTAACTTGACTGCGCGATTCGAGTCGAATCTGCTGACCAAACGTGGCTGTTGACCGTTGTTGTCCGTTCTGTACGCACTTGCGTTTGAGGAACTTCCTGCACGACTCCCGACTGCGTTGTCACTTGGACGCAAATAGGAGTGAATAGAAAAATACTATCGCCGACACGCTCTTGATGACCGTCAATTGCATAAGTTCCCCCAGCAACAAAGTCAACTGCGCGTTGAGCTAAATCGGGGTCCATCATTGTCAGGTTAAGAACAACCGACTTACGCTCGCGTAAAGCTTGAATCGCTTGTGGCATTTCTTCAAACGAGCGGGGTTCCATCACGATCACTTCATACATCCGATTTCCAGCCTCATGCATGCCGATCACGTTATTCATCGAAGCTGCTCCTACTTCGTGATTAGGTTCTAGTGTAATTCTTTCACGTACGCGCCGCCGCGGACGAAATTCTTCTTCGACTGGTTGCGGAGTTTCAGTCTGGTAAGTGTGGCGGTAACCGTTATCATCGACTTCGTATTCAATATCATCGTCAATATACGGATCTTCGTCTAATCCAACAATCTTTTTGATCTTCGTAAAAATTTTGCTCACTGTTTCACTCTCCCTGTCTATTCACAACTATCTAGTTAACTGGGAAAACTTATTTTAATCAAGTAGAAATGCGATATCGATTAATTTAGGTCACGCTACTCCTAATTCATTGTTTATTTTGGTCTTACCCTCAACGAGATTTTCGATTTTGGAGTGCGTTAGCGCACGCAGGATTTCTCCCGAATTTGCAGCACTTTTGATTGAGAAAAGCTCTTTTAGAGAGTATCTAGCATTCAAAAGTTAAAAACTTAACTCGTTGCCTTCGATCGAAATTGCATAGTGCTCTGGTTAATACTATCTTTTTTGCCTGTACTTCAACCGCGATCCCACTGAACTTTTCGTACTGTTTAGTTAAATTCATGCTACGCGCCAACAATTAACTTTCAGATTCGGTAGTATTTGATATCTTTGGTCTTGCCCCAAATAAAATACGCCCTAGTCTCACCATCGTTGCTCCAGCTTGCACTGCAAGGAGATAATCGTCAGACATTCCCATAGAAAGATGTTGCATTGGCATATTAGACCAGTGTTGTTTTTGAATGCGTGTCGCCAGTTCGCGCGTCTGTTCAAAAAGATTAAGAATTTCTAAATCACTCAATCCTAAGGGTGGAATTGTCATCAAACCTTGAATATCTAAGCGATCGCATGCATTCAGTGCGGGTAAATCTTGAAGCAGTTCAGACACGCTCCATCCTGTTTTATTGGGATCGCTGAGCCATTTGACCTGCAAACATACCTTTGGCTGACACGACATCTGCATCGCTAGTTGGTTTAAGCGTTGTGCTAGCTTTAAGCTATCAACCGAATGAATCCATTGAAATTGTTCTAAAGCTTTTTTGGCTTTGTTTGTCTGCAACCGTCCGATCATGTGCCAAGTGACATCGGTTAAATCTTGTAGCTGTGCTTGTTTGCTTGCGGCTTCTTGAACGCGACTTTCACCAAAATCTCGGATTCCGGCTGTATAAGCTTCTCGCATCGCTGCAACCGAGACTTGCTTAGTGACAGCAATTAAGCGGACTGTATGTGGCAGTTTTTCGCGGATTTCGGCAATCCGTTCAGCAATCGAACTCATTGGAAGGTACGTTGCAAAATTGTTTGTAGCTGTTCGTATTCTTGAGTTTGTCCGGTACGGCGTAGCATTCGTAGGCGATTTTCTAACAATAAACGAGCTTCTGAGCGACCAATTGGTTCAAACTTCATTCCTGATGTTGTCGTCGATACCAAAAAAAATAGTCTTTGCGCATAAAGCGTCGTAAACAGTTCCTGGTGTTCCTCAACAAAACAGACTCTGTACAATAGACCGAAATTTGGATGATTGATGTAATGTTCTGTACTCATTCCCTCTTGGTATGTCGAAGATTTTGCTTTGTTGAGACTACCTAATTCACAGTGCTGATAATATCTTGATTTGGGGTCGGTATTCTACTGTTGGGTTATGAATAATCGGTGAAACAAGCTAAGTTGTAGGATAAACTTGGTGCTAATTGCCGATAGCTGCAATTACCCTGCTGCTTAGTTTTGTTAACTTTCACTCGCTTACTCATAAATCAGAATTGCTACTGCGATCGCATAGTCGCGGTCGTGACTTAAACTCAATTGCCAAGAGAAGTTATTCCAAGTTGCAACTAATGCTGCGGCTTTCCCGTGTAAGTATACTGTAGGTGCGCCACTCATTTGACGCTGAATTTCAATTTCAGTGTAATTAATACCTCGCCAACCTGTAGCTAGTGCCTTTGTCACTGCTTCTTTCGCCGCCCAACGCCCAGCTAACTGATGAATTGAAGGACGACTTGGTGAATTGATTGCGTATCCACAATCATATTGTTCGGTTGCAGTATACACGCGGTGTAAGAAGCGATCGCCAAACCGCTCTAGCGCCGCTTGAATGCGTGGAATATAAACAATATCAGTTCCTAGTCGAATCATTATAGTAGAGGTCAGGGGTCGGGGGTTAGGAGCATGTAGCAGAGGAAAATCTATTCAAAACTTAAAACTAGCCACTAACCACTCACTCCTCACCCCTAGTTTGATTCAGTGCGGCAAGTTGTGCTTGCGCTTTATACAGCGATTCGTGCCATTCTTTTTCTGGGTTGCTATCAGCTACGATCCCGGCGCCAACTTGACCCCAAACTTTTAGAGTGGCAGGTGTCGTTGTAGAAGACGTTGGAGCTAATAGAAGTGTGCGAATTAAGATATTCAAGTCTATGTTACCGCGCCAATCAAGATAACCACACGAACCATAAAATAAGTTGCGGCGGACAGGTTCAAGTTCTTCAATAATTTCCATACAGCGGACTTTTGGGCAACCGGTAATCGTTCCACCAGGAAACATTGCTTGAATTAAATCAATCGGGCTGTAGTCTGCTTTCAAAGTGCCTTTAATATTACTGACAAGATGCATCACGTGGCTGTAGCGCTCGATCGCGAGTAATTCATCAACCACGACTGAACCCCAGGTACACACGCGCCCTAAATCATTGCGTTCGAGATCGACGAGCATGATGTGTTCAGCGCGTTCTTTAGTGTTTGAACGTAACTCTTGGGCAAGCTGGCGATCGCTTTCAGGTGTCGTACCGCGCGGTCTCGTTCCAGCAATAGGTCGTGTTGTTGCTTGTTGTCCGACAAGCTGTACTAATCTTTCTGGAGAGCAACTCGCGATTTCTCCCCAAGGCGATCGCCAGTAACTCGCAAACGGTGACGGATTGATTTTGTGTAATGTTTGATAAATTTCCCAGCCTGAGGCTATTGTTTCTGTTTCAAACCGCAGCGAAAGATTTGCCTGAAAAATATCTCCAGCTTGAATATACTTTTTAGCACGCCAGACGATGTTTTCGTACTCGGTCTGAGAAGTCAGGAAGTGTGGTAAAGATGGGGGGTAGGGGGGCAAAGGAGCAGAGGAGCAAAGGAGCCTGCGCCGTGCGGGGGTTCCCCTCGTTGAGGTGACTGGCGCAAGCAAAGGGGTAGAGGGAGATTCTACTAGATGATGTTCTAACTGGTCTAATTGTTGCGGATCGGAGGTTGCGAGATAAAGGATTTGCTGCCAATGGTCGAGGACTGCAAAGCATTCAGGTTCATACCAAAATGCTACCGGAAATGGTAAGGAATCTTGCTTGAGAGTCGGCAGTCTTTCAATTTCCCAGGCTAAGTCATAGCCTAACCACCCTAGCCAACCTCCCGTAAATGGCAGCGTCGAGTGAGGAGGTACCACAAGCTGATTTGCAGCACTCAGAAGCCGCTGACGAAGACAAGGTAGAACTTCGCCGACTGCTGGAATCCACATTTGGAGACAACCGTTAATTGTCCGAGGTTTACCTGCACAGAGCGAATAGCGAGCTTGGGGTAAGCGGTCTGGTGGCGACGGATAAGGACTTTCTAACAGCGCTGCAATTGTATCTTGTGCAAACAAGGCAGCAAAAATCTGCGTACCAGTGCGATTTTTGAGAGGAAGCGATCGCCAATACCACGGTTGCATTTATGCTTCGTTACCCCAAACAAATCTTGCACTCCAAAAAGCTATTAAACATATTATGGCAATCCAGTCACGGCTTCTTAAGTGTAGAGCGTGCCATTGTACGCGATGTTCGTTCGGACTTGTAAAACCGCGTACCATCATCGCATTAGCCATCTGTTCGGCTCGGAGTAAGAGATTCTCTAGCAATCGTTCTGCTACCATCATCCAGACTTTGACCGCACCTTTAAGCCCTAGTTTTTTCCAATTAATTGCCCGCGTCCGCACTGAACGTGCTAAATTCTGTACTTCTTCTAAAACTAAGGGAATAAACCGTAGTGCTAGCGTCAACGTTAAGGCAATTTCTGTTACAGGAAGTTTGAACCAGCGTAAAGGTCGCATCAAGCTTTCGATTCCAGCGGTAATTTCCTCAGGAGCAGTTGTCAATAAAAATAAATTAGTACTGTAAATCAAAGTAAACAGAATCGTACTTAAGCGAATTGCTAAAACCAAAGAACGACGGGTGACAGTAATTGGTCCGCGCTGAAAGAGAACGTACTGATAATCCGAAGGTTGTGGAATAAAACTTAACTCATCACTTGGGAGACGAGGTTGATAGTCAATACTGAGCGTATCTGGACTTGCAGCGCCGAGTAGTAAAACAAAAAATGCTACTGTTAATAGCCAGCCCATCTGCTGACGCCATACTCGTAAAGGAATTTTGGCCGCAAACGTAATCAGTACAAGTAATCCTACCAGCATAATTCGCCAAGCAGAATTTGCCAGAATCGGCATGAGTAAAAAGCTCAATAACCAAGCTAACTTTACCCTAGGGTCGAGCCTATGCAACCAAGTCAGCGGTTGTTCAAGGTAAAGCCCCATTGGTAGCGATCGCAGTAGATCCATTTTTTGAAGAGGTCAGGGGTCGGGGGTCAGAGAGTTGAAGAAGCAGGGGAGAATAAATAACGACAACTTTTACGTCTTCAACTCAAAACTCGAAACTAGTCACTAGTCACTCACTCCTCTTTACACGCGAGTTGCACGATTAGCAGTGTTTTCTACGTCACGGGCTTTCTTGCTACGCCATAGTAGACGAATGGGAGTTCCATGAAAGCCTAGGTGCTGTCGAAATTGATGTTCGATGTAGCGTCGATAGTTTGTGTTGAAACGCTCGGCTTCATTAACAAACAGAGCGATTGAGGGAGGTTGAGTGCTTACCTGTGTGCCATAGTAAATTTTACCTTGACGCCCTTGACGCGTCGTGGGTGGCGAATGCCATCTTACAGCTTCTTCGAGGATTTCATTAATCACCGAGGTAGAAACTCGGCGTTTGTGCGCTTCAGCTGCTTGCGTCACAAGCTCTAGAATCTTTTCGACACGCTGTCCTGTTTTTGCACTGACAAAGATCATTTCTGCCCAATCGACAAAATGCAGTCTTTCTTTCGCGTGCTTTTCGTAATCGTAGATTGTGTACGAATCTTTTTCTACAGCATCCCATTTATTGACGACGATGACACAAGCACGTCCTTCTTCTACGATTCGTCCTACAAGTTTTTGATCTTGTTCTGTCACGCCATCGAGCGCATCGATCACCAACAAAACGACATCAGCACGGCGGATTGCTTTAAATGCGCGATTGATCCCAAAAAATTCAGGACCGTACTCGACGTTTTTCTTTTTGCGAATACCGGCAGTATCGATTAAGCGGTAAACTTGTCCCTGGCGTTCAATCACGGTATCAATCGTGTCGCGGGTTGTACCAGAGATAGGACTAACGATCGCTCTTTGCGTCCCGACAAAGGCATTTAACAAACTTGACTTGCCTACATTCGGGCGTCCCACAATTGCCACTTTAATTTCATCAGTTTCAGGAAGTTCGCTTACGGGTGGAATGTAGGTAATTAACTGATCGAGTAATTCTCCTGTTCCGCTACCATGGATTCCGGAAATAGGATACGGTTCGCCGAGTCCTAGTTCCCAAAATTGTGCAGCTTGGGCTAAACCTTGCTCGGGTGACTCGCATTTATTCACGGCTAAAAGTACAGGAACAGGTTGCTGTCGCAGCCATTCGGCGATCGCTTCATCAGCGGGAGTGGGTCCTGTCTGTCCATCTACCACAAAAATTGCAGCTACGGCTTCGGCTAATGCTAAGCTTGCCTGTTCTCGGATGAGGGGTAAAAACTCTGTATCATCATCAAAAACGAGTCCGCCCGTGTCAACGACAACGAATTCGCGATCGCGCCAGTATGCATTCGAGTAAGTGCGATCGCGCGTGACCCCAGGTTCATCGTAGACAATCGCATCCTGCGCGCCAGCTAAACGATTGACTAGCGTTGATTTACCCACATTTGGGCGTCCAATAATAGCAACAACAGGCAAAGACATAATTGTGGCTGCAAGAAGCTTCAGTCTTCTATTCTAGCTGCTTTCTTAAAGAGGCAGGAAACTAAAGGCAGTTTTGAATTTGTATCAATAAATTTTGGAAATGGCAACTGGTTAGTAAAAGTGAAGGATGGTTAGTAACTAGTCACTAGCCACTAACACCTGATATTCTTCTGGTTATTTGACCGGCGATGATTTTAAGGCTCAACACTTTCTTCTGTTGTGGAAATTTTTTGCCCTATTTTCGGTTCTGTACCGGCAAGTAAGCGCTGTATATTGCTACGATGGCGCATAATGACATAGACACCAGCAGCGATCGCAAAGAGCACATAAGGTAGAGGTTGACCGAAGACAAGCATCAAGAGCGAAACTGCGATCGCGCCTGCAATCGAACTGAGTGAAACAATTCGCGATATTGCTAAAACTACACCAAATACCGCAGCAGTAGACAATGCAACTTGCCACGACATTGCGAGTAAGACGCCTAAACTCGTTGCTACTGATTTACCACCCGTGAACCCTAACCAAATCGATTTACTATGTCCCAGAATGGCAAAAATTCCCGCAAATGCTACCATCCATGATAGCCAGGTTGCCAAACTGATATTGGCAGGAATCAGATTTTGACTTGCGGCAAAATTGAAACTCCAGCGAACAAGGGCGATCGCTAAGATACCTTTTAACGTATCAATCACTAACACAAACAAGCCAGGACCTTTGCCTAGTGTCCGCAGTACATTTGTCGCACCAGTAGAACCTGAACCATATTCGCGAATATCAATACCTTTTAGCAGTCTTGCTGCGGTGTAACCTGTAGGAATTGAGCCCAACAGGTAAGCCACTAGCAAAATTGCTGCACACAAAATTAACCAAACTGCCATATAAGTTATAGTAAGTAAAAATTAGCACTACTTGAATATTGGTACTTGATCGCTGGTAACTGCTAAGCGCCAAAAAAATGTTTAGCAATCAACAACTACCCATGACCTATTACCTTGCTATTAGCCTGCTTTGCTGAAACCCCTACAGTTGAATAGTATATTGCCCATGCGTGCGGATCTTCTGCAAATTCGTAACATCGTTCAATATCCTGCTGCGTTGCTTCACCTGTTGCGATGTATTTTTCTGCAAGTTGCGCAGTAGACATTTGTTATGACTATTGCAGACTCCTAAGCCTCCTTGAGAAAAGGTAGCATCGTTTTCGCCAGATAGTTGCTGCAAGACAAACTGTTGACATATTGCAGGGAGTTTCACATCCAGAGGCTAATTCATACCTCGACTTGCAAACATTCGCGAAATAGCACAATTGACGCGGTTAACTGAGTAACAAGCTGTATCTTTACCTGCGATCGCTCTTGCAGCAGAAAAATTCAAGTTCTTCTTCGGTGACAAGCCACCCGCCAAGCTTGAGTAAATCGATCTTTCTTGACAATGCAACTTGGAAGTTAGGAAGATGGATGAGAACGTAACGCGCATGAACAAGGTCAAAGATACCATTTTTTAGCGAACAATTCCGGATATCTGTTTCTTGATAGTTTGGTATTTGCGATACCGCATATTGACATCAACAGCCGTCACTTTGCCGTCGCTTCCGATAATCGCCGCTAGCCAATGCTCGATCGAGCCTGCGCGCCGAAGTTGTTCAAGCTCTGGAGAATGCTGAGGATCAGTAAACACATTTACTGATTCTGACATTCATCTCTATTTACAACGCAGTTTCAGCCATTATACAAGCAGACTAGGTCTTATAGCTGCGTTCAAAAATCGTATTCTCTTTCTCTTACCATTTTTTGAGGATCGGGAGCGAAGGCTAACCATAAAGGAAATTGCAGAAGACCCAAGCTGATTTTATCTTCGGAATCATCAATGATAATCAGCGGCATAAAGTTGCCTTTCACAAGGCGTTCAGCTTTTAAGGCTACCGCTTCAGGAGTTTCAAACAAACCAACACCGCGATCGGGACCAAAATCAGGGCGCGAAATTCCTAAGCAATCTTGTAAACCGCGTCGCCAGTCGCCGAGGCGTTCCGGAGTATTGGCTAGAATGAGCGTGCGGAGGCGATCGCCGTATAATTCATGTAAAACAGAAATTACCGCTGAAGCAATCAGGATATTCTGTAAGCGGCTACCCATTGTGCGTAATGCACCGCGCCCTCCTTGCGTAAAAAACCAATTCGCGGCACGTTCAGCATGAATGGGTTCAAACGTACGACGCAGTTTCCACGGTGGACCATAGTAATCTGGTTCAGCACGGTATTCATCAAGCAAGCGACGAATTTGCTTTGCCGTCGATTGAAAACGCGGTTCGGCGAATTGTGGTGTGGATTGTGGTTCTTCAACTGGTTTGGATTGGGGAATCTCTTCAGGTTCTTCCTTGACTTTTGAGATTTTTGGTGCTATCTGCAATTGTTCAGCAGCTGCGGCTAAATCTTGCAAGCTACCGGTAAGATAGTCTTTAAAGCCTTGAACGCGAATTGCCAAGTCTTGCGAGACTCCTGCAAATGTGGTACGCATCTCTGCGCGAATTCGTTCTTGACGACGTTCGAGTTGTTCTACGGCGATTTGTAACGACTGTTTGCGTTGTTCGAGTTGTGCTAAAGATTCTTGTATGACTTGTTCAAGTGCAGTTTGAGCGTGATTGACTTGCTCGGATAGTTTTTTACGCTGCGATTGCAGTGCGGCGATTTCTTTTTTAAGTTCTGCAGCTTGACTTTCTAACTCGCTTAATTGTTGTTGGGCTTTGATGGCGCGATCGCGTTCCAAATCAGTTTCGACTTGTGAAAGTTGTTCTAACTCGACTAAAAAATCAACTTCAGATTCTGATTCGCTACTTGCATCTCCTTCGGGTAGAAATTCTTGTGGAGAAGCTTGCGCTTGTGCTTCGTCAGAGGTTTCATTCGTTATTTCTGGAGTTTGTGGTTCGTCTTGATTCATAAAAATGAATTGAAATTCAGCAAGCAATTAATGAAGAAATATCATCTTACTATTTGCGAGTTCCTAAAAACTATTTTCTTTTCTAGCTGCTAGCTGTTCTTTTAGGAAAGCGCTGTTCTAAACAGCTTTTCAGTAGTTTGGGATCGAAAATAATAGGGAGAAAATGAATACTTTTAACTTCTTTGAAGTAAAACAGGATAGGAACATTGAACCAGAAAATCTCCCAATTTTCCCAATCTTGATAGGGGAAGTGACGAATTAAGTTTTCACCTCGATATATATCAAGTGCTGTGTCTGTAAATTGTAGGCGTAAAGTTCCTGCTTGAAACATGAGAAATAGACCAAACAAAGCGATCGCACCGCCAAGCCATGGTGAAACGAGTAACAGCAAAATTGCCAGTATCGCAATCGCGATAGGTAACTTATAGCTCGGCGCAAGTTCAATCGTTGTTGATGAAAGTGGAGAGGAAGGAGTCATTTTGCATCCTGTTCTACAAGTACACTTCACTTTATAGCAATTGAAGAGATGCTTAGGACATGGCAGGAAGCTCAGAGCTTTAACCATAGCTTGCTTTTAATAACCCTGACCTCTGACCTTCGATCTCTGACCCCTGCTATACTTCCTATCTTAAAACCTTTAGTTATCAGATTCCGCGTAGCACTGCGCTGCCTGTTCCTTGAAACATTAAAGCAGTCAATAGAAAATTACTAATAAAAATAGCAAGCAATGCTGTCACAACGGCGGCTGTTGTGGATTGTCCGACACCTTTAGCGCCTCCAGTTGTTGTTAAACCCCAACTACAACCAATAATCGCAATGAGTACGCCAAAACAAGCTGCTTTAATCGTAGCGCTGCAAACATCCCATACATCGAGAAAGTTCCGCGCTGAATCGAGAAATGTAGTTTGAGAAAGATTATACACGTTGGTAACAATCAGCAATCCCCCGATCATGCCTGTTACTAACGATAAGAGTGTCAAAGCTGGTAGCATGACACAGCACGCAATCACGCGTGGAATCACGAGGTAATCAATCGGATCAGTTCTCAGCATATACAGCGCATCGATTTGTTCAGTTACTCGCATGGTGCCAATTTCTGCGGCAAACGCCGAACCAACGCGCCCTGCTAAAACAACTGCTGTAAGCACGGGGGCGAGTTCGCGAGTTAAGGCAAGCGCCAGCACGCCTCCCACTGCATTTCCCGCACCAAATTGGATAAATTCTCGCGCGACTTGGATAGTAAAAACAGCCCCGACAAAGGCTGCTGTAATCAAGGCAATTAAAAGCGATTCGGGTCCTACAGCTGCCATCTGATCGAGTGTATTCCGGCGATGAATTTTGCCTTGCAGCAAGTGAACGATGACTTGTCCGCAAAGTAAAATTGCCGCCAGCAGCCGCTGACTCCATATTCCTAAATTTGAACTACTGCGCGTGTCACTCAAGGTGTTGATGTTAATCTAAACATGTGGGTACACACAAACATAACTTAAAGGCTGGTTATTAGTAACTGGTAATTGGGAATTGGTCGTTACCAAAAACGCTGCTCAGTTAGAATTAATAGCCGCTGTCTAACTCTAGTTGCAAACGCAACCAGCTTGTCGAGCTTAATTTACTGTAAAAATCTTTTCAGAATTCTCAAAATTGTGGTGAGTTCCTCAAATATTGACGCAATGCCTGATAACCAAGTGCTACTCAGGCTTTGATCGGCTGTTATGAAAACGCAAAAATAGCTGAGTGACTTTACAACACTTAGAACAAGTAGATAAATCTTTTAATAAAAACTTAAGATTGTTGAAATTTACACGCGTTGAGCGCGATCGCTCGTATTGTAGAAGGTAACAAATGTCCTTTGGCTATCAACAACGGAAATTGCCTGCATGAGCATGAGCATTTTGTCCAACTTCCTCCGTTCGCTGCTACTCTCAATCTTTCTGAGTTTTGTCGTACCAATTTTGATTGTTGGTGCGTTGTTAGTCAGTACTTCGATTGTCGGTTACATTCCTGGGTTGCACGGAATTTCTCAGGCGATCGCCAATCAAGTTTTGCAGTTTTTAGCGACTTTTGGCAGTGGTAATCCTGTTGATGGATTGCTTGTCATCTCACTGACTTGCAGCCTTGTTGGAGGCTTGTTTGATACCTACGCTTTTTATCGTTATCAGAATTTACGGGGCGAGTGAAGAGTAATACGTAACAAGTAGCTAGTTGCTAGTGACGAGTAAAAGAGAATAGAGTATCTCCCAGTTCGCGCCCGTTGTTTTCACGCGCAGAAGGAAGCTTTGCACTGCAAACGAGGACGGAAAAATGAACTTTTGCTGTGCGAACAACCGAACTCACCAGCTTTCTTGTATTTGATACCTTGTTATCAGGTTGAGCTAAGTGCCTCAACTGGCTGAGAAATCAGCGACTGGAGTTTCGTTAAAAGTTAAGTACTCACGTCAAATCAGGATCTTTAGCTATTAATAGAAAGCCAGATTCGGAGGTTAAAAACATGGCATTAATTCGTTGGGAGCCGTTTCGCGAAGTTGACAGTTTGCAAAGGGACATGAATCGCCTATTCGATAGCTTGATGCGTGCAACTGACTTTGAGCCAAGCACCAGTATGACGTTTGTCCCTGCTGCTGAAATCGAGGAAACTCCTGAAGCTGTTCATCTAAGGTTAGAAATTCCAGGAATGGAAGCCAAAGACTTGGATGTACAGGTGACAGCAGAAGCAGTTGCAGTGAGTGGAGAGCGTAAGTCGGAAACCAAAACCGAAGAAAAAGGTATGACTCGCTCAGAATTTCGTTATGGTTCCTTTAGAAGAGTGATTCCTTTACCGGCTCGAATTAAGAATGATGAAGTTCAAGCAGAGTATAAGAATGGTGTCTTGAACTTGACTTTGCCCAAAGCGGAAGCTGAGAAAAGCAAAGTTGTGAAAGTGAATATTGGTTAAGGCTTTTGCATAAATAAAATTCAAGCTAAACAAGCCCTGAGCGCAATCTCAGGCTTTTTTATTTTATATAGCAAGAGTCAAAAGCTAGCTCTAGTAATATTTTTGAGCTTCTGCCATGTTCTGCGTATTGTCTTATCAGTTTGGATTGCGCAACCCCTGTCACGCATAGCTTTTCATCCTGACCTGTGACCTTTGTTATCTCAAATCGAGTTAATTTAGTTATGTTCAACTAAATTTGATACAACTACGTCAATCCTCCATTAATTTGATAAAGCGATCGCCGGTTGTTGCCAACGCGATACAGCTTTACCGATGACGCTTAGTTCTTGCATTAAACGGTCAAAACGTTCTGGCGTTAACGATTGCGGACCATCTGATAAAGCCTTTGCAGGGTTAGGATGGACTTCAATCATCAAAGAATCGGTTCCTGCGGCGACTGCAGCAAGCGACATCGCTGGAACATATTCTGCTTTACCGGTACCGTGACTCGGATCGATCATGATTGGTAGGTGGGTGAGCGATCGCAATACAGGAATAACTGCTAAATCGAGTGTGTTGCGTGCATACTGACGGTCAAAAGTCCGAATGCCGCGCTCGCATAAAATTACATTAGGATTTCCCGCTGCTAAGATATATTCTGCTGCCATTAGCCACTCTTCAATTGTTGCAGACATTCCGCGCTTGAGTAGCACGGGCTTGGGTTGCGCGCCGACTTTTTTCAGCAGCGAGAAATTTTGCATATTGCGCGCGCCGACTTGAACGACATCTGCAACTTCGGCAATTTTGTCCAAGTCAGCCGCATCCATTACTTCGGTAATCACTCCTAATCCACTTGCTGCGCGTGCTGCTGCTAGCAGTTCTAAAGCACTTTCACCATGTCCTTGAAACGCGTAAGGCGAAGTCCTCGGCTTATAAGCACCACCGCGTAGGAACTTTGCCCCTGCAGCTTTGACGCGTTGTGCTGTTTCCACAATCATTGTTTCGTTTTCTACCGAGCAAGGTCCTGCTACTACTACAACAGGATGATGTTGTCCGAAGTACACTGTACCGTTAGGTGTAGCAACGGCTACTTCACTGGCTTCCCCATGCCGGAACTCGCGACTAACTCGTTTAAAAGGTTGCTCAACGCGTAACACTTGTTCAATCCAAGGGCTAATCTCTTGAATTCGCAACGGATCTAGACTTGCAGTGTCTCCCACTAAACCTAAAACGACTTTGTGCTTGCCAACAATTTTTTCCGGCGTTAAACCCCATGTTGCAAGTTCTTCACTCACGCGGGTAATTTCGACTTCAGGAGAGCCGACCTTCATGACTACAATCATGTGTTAATTCCTTATTTTGTTGTTTTATGCTCTGTAAAAAATAAATTCTACACATTTCAAATATAACGCCCGCCTGCTCAGTAGTCTGAGTGACAGATGAGTGCTGCGCGATTGTGCAGCATCAAGGGCGATCGCAATTATTGAAGAGTAAGTACTAAAAATTTGTTATACGTTTTTTTGTCGTCTTGAGCGCCAGGCTGACAGCATCCGTCCCCAGTTGCTGGTGAACTCTTGCCAGCCTAGCATGCTACCCACAATTTCTTCATCCCAAGAAGCAGAAAGGACGCCGTACGATAGACCTAATACACCTAAACCAAAAAAGCCCATACTGACTAGCAAAACAGCTACGTTTGGCAATTTAAACCAACCGTGACTGACAATCAAGTAGCTGACAATGAACGTAGACATACCTAACGCCGTTGGTATACCACAAAAAGCTGCCATGCGTCGCGCCATGCGATCGCTCACCACTTTTGGTACTGCCATCTGTTCCCGCGTGACCGATGGTGCTCGATCGCTTTGGGTTGCCACTTCTTGTGTTTTTTTGACGACAGGAGTTTGTTTGCTTGCTTTTGCCGGTTTTTGACGTTTTTTACTTGGTTCAAAGGGCAAACGCTTGTTTTTAGGTTCAGGTGCCATGCAATTAATTTCTCCTTAACCGCGAATCCCAAGGCGGCTAATTAAATTTTGATACTGTTCTCGATCTTCCTTTTGCAGATAGGATAGCAGACGCTTGCGTTGACCAATCAGTTTTAATAATCCTCGTCGAGAAGAATGATCTTTCTGATTGCTTTTGAGGTGTTCGCTTAAGCGGTTAATGCGCTCCGTTAGCATCGCAATTTGAACAGCCGACGAGCCAGTATCTGTTTCGTGAAGTTGATAGTTGGAAATTAGCTCTTGTTTGCGCTCTTGCGTCAAAGCCATGATTTAACTCAATTAAGATAAATAGATTTATTGCAGCAATCTCTCATGTTACCACAGCCTTTAAGAATATGAGAGGTCAGAGGTCGGCGATCAGGGGTCAGAGGTTATTAAAAACTCCGCGTTCCTGACAGAAAATTTGTTACTGGTAAACGAATACTTGGGCTTGATGCGCTAATACGTTGATACGTAAACTATTTTCCTGCACTTCGACGATGGTATTGCTCAGCCACTCGCGACAAGTTCCATTTGCGGGAAAGTCTATTCGGTAATTTGTGAGATTGCGATCGCTCAAATTTACAATAACGATAACCCGCGAACCTTCATCATCCCAGCGTTGGTAAGTGAGTAGCTTTGTCTGCGGATCTTCTTGCAGAAATTCAATATTTGCTGTATGCAAAGCAGGGTTTTGCAGGCGTAACGCAATTAATTTTTGGTAAAATTCCCACAGTTCGCGATTTGCTGCGTTTTCTAACAGCGACCATTTGAGCGGATTTGGTTGATTCGGAGTTTGGCGCGTATCTTGACCAAATTCTTCACCCATACCAATCATCGGTATTCCAACTGCGGTCATTTGTAGTACTACCGCTAGTTTTGCTCGTTTAAATGCCTGTGCGTCAAATATACCGCGTTCGGCGAGTTCTACCATTAAGTGATTGCGATCGTGGCTAGCCAAGTAATGAACGACATTTGTCGCGTACGGAAATCCTTGGCGTTTCGCATCGAGAGTTTCTTTAAGCCGATCGAAATCGACCGTTTTACCGCTAACATGGTCTAAAACGAAAATCCGAAAGCTTTCACGCCAACAACCGTCCATTGAACCCGACTCGCCAGTTAATTCTGGTGTTTCCGGAATATGTTCGCCTACGTTATAAAAAGGCTTACTACCTGCTACGTATTTTGCTTGCTGCGCAATCCAATGCAGGAAATCGTAGTTTCCTAGCTGTTTCAACGCATCAAATCGAATTCCATCAATATGATATTCTCGAATCCAAAAACGGACGACATCACCAATAAACTGCCAAGCAGGTTTGATTTTTAGATTGTTGTCGTAATACTCATAATTAAATTCGGGACCCCAATAGTTATCGGGATCGTCGGGATTTTTTGCTGAGTGATAATACCAATAGTCGCGATCGACTAGTAATAAGGGACATTCTTCGTCTGAATGGTTATAAATTCCATCAATAATTACCCTTATCGCTCTTGCATGACATTCATCAACCAGCCGTTTTAGATCTGCGGTAGAACCATAACTTGATTCTGTAGCAAAGAAATGCTGTACTTTGTAACCCCAACTATAATTTCCCGCAAATGCATTTATTGGCATTAATTGAATAGTATTAATTCCTAAGTCACTAAGATAATCTAATTTTTCTATGACACTTGTGTATTTACTTTGTTGATTATTGCTTTCTTCGCCTATAAAATCAGCGATATGCATCTCGTATAAAACCATCGCAGAGTTTTGTGGAAGTGGTACGCGATCGTACTGCCAAACATAATTATCAATGACTTTCTTTCCTGCTTTGACACGTATAACACTACTGCCGGTAACTGTATCTACTTCTGTAGCATAAGGATCGATAACATCTCTCCACTCTGAATCATGGTTTGTTTCTACCGACTGCACTCGAAATTTATATTGATAAGTACCATCTTCTAGATCGGTAAAAGTGCGAAAAAAACCTTGCTCGTCTTTCTCCATGGAGATTTGAATCCAGTTTGAGAAAGAACCTATTAATGCTGCTTTTTCGTTACGAGGGGCAAATAGTGTAAATTCTATTTTGCTAGACATGAGTTTTTATTGAATAACTCTAAATTTATCAAAATAATATGCGATGAGTTATTAATTATCAAAGAAAGTTAGTTGCATTTTTCAATTATGATTGAGTTACATGACTAAAAAGAAGCAGCGATCGCTACTTCTTTTGATAAGTTAATTAATTTTTAAATACTATCTAGGTCGCTAATTGCTCTAATAGCTGTTGTTCAGTTGATGTTGCGGCTGTTTGGTTATTATTGGAGCCATTATTTTCTGACTCAGAGGCTGAAGGAACGTTATTCAGAATAGGCTTACGAGCTTTGAGATCGAATTTATAGCCGTGCGGTAGAATATGCAGCTTAGCTCCACAAACAGCTAAAGCCTCATCCTTTAATATTTCATCAACATTTGTATGAGTAACATTCGAGTCATCTACAACTGTAACCGACCCTTCCCCAACAACTTCAAATTGGTTATTGCTCACAACCATCGCGGTATTTTCATCGATACCAAATCCTAAAACAGCAGGTTGTTGTGCCAGTGCGGCAATTAAGCGCCCCAAGCGCCCGCGTTGTGAGAAATGCTGATCGATGACAACTCCTGGAAGAAAGCCCATCCCAGGACCTAATTCTACAATTTCCATGCGAGGGTTTGTCTCAGAGTCGCCTTCTACAATCATGACATCAGGCATCACCGCCGCTCCTGCACTCGTACCACCAATCACGATTCCTGCTTGAAAGCGTTCGTGAATTTTTGTGTCAATTTCTGTATCTTTGAGGATACTTGTGATGCGGGCTTGATCTCCGCCTGTAAAAAATATGCCTGTTGCCTTTTCAATCGCTTCCAATGCTGTTGAAGAGCTAGCGTCTTCACGAGTTTCTGTATCTACTATCCGTACATCTTCAGCGCCTAAACGTTCAAAAATTCTAATATAATTTTCTCCTACTTCGCGTGGCAGTTCAGTTGCTGCTGTCATAATCACGATTCTGGCTTTTGTTCCTCCTGCGCGACGAACAAACTCACGCAAAATCGTACATTCTCCCTCTTTATCTTCGGCTCCACCGATAATAACCAGTTGACCTTTTGCTTGGCTTTGTGCCATATTGCCTCCAAGTATTTCTCTATATCAGGACTTAGGCACCATCGGTAGAAGTATAATCAACCTTTGTCTGTTCTCTGTTCGCCTACTTCTGACAAAACAATCTCGTGTAGAGAAGAATGAGAACTTGCATAAATCCTGCTTATAGATGTTAAATAAACCATAATAATTTTGTTTGTACTATTACCCATTTGGTAGATTTATATACAGAAGGCTAAAATCTGCACTACTTTAGATAAGATAAGCTGTGGATTTGCAACAATCTATATTGAAATAAAAAAGACCCTAAAGCCAGGGTCTATTGCTGACAGCAGGTAAGTTTAAGGTTAAGATTCTGACTCTAGCGTACTTATTTATACTGAAGAAGCTTCTCGCACGCGGCTACGCAAAATTAAGTTATCTAAAAAAGCGCGCGCGCGTTTGAGTGGAAGGTGTCTTGGCTTTCCTTTAAACACAATTTGATATTCATTTTTAGTTGGACCATCACCGTAGCCTGAAATGAGTCTTCTATGAAATGCTTCTTCTGCTAATTGCCGAATTTCTTCTCGAAGAGCAGCTTCCATGTCGTTCATAATCGTGCTGTCTCCTATAGCTTCTTTAATTAATGTTTATATTTACTCATAGAGGCGGTCAGAGCGCACCTTTCGCAGGTTATATATCTAAGTAAAAAATCTCTACCGAGATGAGAAGCTGAGTTATTAGATAACTGCCTTAGCGAAACTATACCCTTAGATAGCTGAAAAATAACTATAGAAAAGTTACTCTTGGTCGCAAACGTGGTTAGTTTTATTGAGTTTGATATTTTAGGACGTTCGCGCGCAAGAGAATACTAGCCACGCCCTAACAAGTTGTGCACTGATTGCACCATATCTCTGGTCTTCGGCTTCTTCATAGTAATTCGTTAAGTAGTGAAGTTGAGGCGCAGCTAGCTGAGCGTCCGTAATGTTTTATTGGGAGAGACTCGATGGTACAAAGCGCAAGTACAGACGTAGTTAGAGTGAATGCTAGAGCAACTGACGTATTCGATATTTTTAATTTTAAACATTACGAAGGACCCAATCGTTATTTGGAAACAGGCGCGTTAATCTTTGATTTAGCGCTTACCAAATATCAGGAGCCATTAACGATAGAAGACTATGTTGCAGCAGTAGGCGATCGCTACCCGCAGCTGCGTACCGAAAAGTATCAATCTCACGCACATTTATTTGCCCGCACCGTGTCTGAAGTCGGAAAACTCGACATGGGCTTACATTTAAATCGTTGGAGTATTGAGTACTATCCAGAATATGCCAGAATTGCCGTGCAATCGTTGCATGGCAAAACTACTCGCGCAGTTGTTTATTTTGTTTGGGATTGGTTTGAAGCCATTACACAAAATAGAGAAATCATCTACGATGAGCAGATGAGAGTCCTCCAAGATAAATTTCGGCAATCAGTGTATGGTGGTCCTACAGTTTATGCTTTATTGCGCACTGCCGATCGAAAACGCATTCCCACGTTTTATCTGTGGGATGAAGGGTTAATGCAATATGGTTATGGTAGAAAGCAAGTACGCGGCGTAGCCACAACCTTCGATGCTGACAGCCACCTCGATTCGGACTTTACCACACGCAAAGATGACTGTAAGGCTTTTCTCAGTACGCTTGGTTTTCCTGTGCCAAATGGCGACCTCGTTACCTCGCTCAAAGAAGCTTTAGCTGTAGCAGCAGATATTGGTTATCCCGTTGCAGTCAAGCCAGTAGCAGGACACAAGGGAATTGGCGTTACTGCAGACGTGCAAAATTCTGAGGAACTCAAATCTGCATACGATCGTGCAGTTGACGCAATCCCGGAAGATCAGCCAATTCGGATCATTGTTGAAAAGAGTATCTCAGGGTCAGATTTTCGATTACTTTGTGTTAATGGTAGGTTTGTAGCGGCAACTGAAAGGCGTCCTGCATCAGTCGTTGGTGATGGTGAATCGACAATTGCCGAATTAATTGAGTATGAAAATCGCAAGCCAGAGCGTCTCGATACGCCTACCTCTGCAATGAGTAAAATTCAGTGCGATGAGGCAATGGAACTTTACTTAGAAGAACAAGGCTTATCATTAGATAGCGTGCTAGAAAAAGATCGAACTGTGTATCTGCGTAAGGTTGCTAATCTTTCTGCTGGTGGATTTAGTATCGATGCAACGCGCAATGTCCATCATGACAATATCATTTTGGCGCAAGACATTGCCCAACATTTTCGACTAACTTGCCTGGGTATAGACGTCATTACGCGCAGTCTCGCTGAGTCTTGGAAGTCTGGTAACTTTGGCATCATTGAAATTAACGCAGCGCCAGGAATTTTTATGCATCTTAATCCTGCTGTTGGTGAAAGCGTAGATGTGCCGTCACATATTCTCGAAACGTTTTTTGAGTCTGGCACTCATGCCAGAATACCGATTATTACATTCAATCGTGTTTCTGTAGGAGAACTTCAAGAAACAATCGACCACATTCTTTTGCAGCATCCCGACTGGACGATCGGTGCAGTCTGTCAAGATGGTGTTTTTGTTAATCGCTCGCAAAAAGTTTTGAATAAACTGTACAACAACAACGTGCAAAACTTACTGCGCAATCCCAAGCTTGATTTGCTAATTGCTGAGTACAACGAGGATGTTTTAGAAAAAGAAGGCATGTTTTACTACGGTAGCAACATGGTTGTCCTCAACGATCCGACCGAAACAGAAATGATGCTCGTGCGAGACGTCTTTGAAGATTCCACTATCGTTGTCAAAGAAAGAGACAATATTTCTATTCGTCGTCGGGGATTAATCGAAGATTACACCTTAGGCGCAGGAGAACCATTTACACGAGTTTATCTGAAAGAGATTGGCACAATATTGTAGAAGATAGCCTAGCAAATTAAGTCGCGGGTCGATAATCTCTGTCTACCTGTATGGACTACTAACCAGCAGATCTCAGCCAGGGGTTAGAGGTGCTCTGATGGAAGAGCATTCGCTGCATAAAGGCGGTCAGAATAAAAAGCTAGTTGAATCAGCAATCCTGTGCATAGGTGTCCTCCGTTGAGCGAAACGATTGAGTAGTGGGTAGAGAACACCTTGGAATTGAGCTTTCAATATGTCCTAATGCTATTGACCATTGCCACAAACGGTGTAGAAACCTGTGAAGATAGGTTTCGTTAGTTTAGCTGCAATTTTAATTGCTGAGCTAAAGTTTCACCAAAGTCCAGATACTGAGTTATGGTCATAGTCAATAGAGTTAGGACATTATCGAAGCTTATCGTGATTTCCCTGAAGGGAGTTTAACCCTGACCCCTGCTATAACTAATCCAACGATCAATGTGTTGTACAAACTCTCAATCTATTGAACCACAAAACTAAAAGTGAGCTACACGAATGAAGCTCACTTGAGAAAGAATTAATATATTTAGTTAGCTTATTACTGTTGCCAAACAAATACCTTGGCTTCGTAAGATCCAATGTCAAGCATCATGCCATCTTCTCCAGACTCTACATCATAGTCTCCTGTCCATTCGTGCCACTTGCCAGCTGCAGGAAAATTAGGTACGTGATAACCGCCGAGGAAGTTTTCAGAGAAGTTAGCGACAACGACAATCCGCGAACCTTCGTCGTTCCAGCGCGTATAGGCAAGAACTTTAGCTTCTGGGTTTTCGTGGAAGAAGTCAATGTTTTCAGTGTAAAGCGCGTGATTTTGCTTGCGTAGCGCAATCATCCCTTTGTAGTACTCAAATAAACCACGATTGAGATCGTTGCCTAGCAATGTCCAATCAATTTTGGCAGAATCAGGAGTTTTAGGTTTGTATTCGCCAAACTCTTCACCCATCCATACAAGTGGAACGCCGATCGCTGTCATCAAAATTGCCACGCCGAGTTTGATTCGCTTGAAGGCTTCTTCGTCAAAGATTTCGCGATCGCCTAACTCAACCATCAGGTGGTTGTGGTCGTGGTTTGTTAAATAATTAACAACATTCACTGTCCCCATGAAGCCTTGACGTTTACAGTCAATGACATCCTTAAGGCGTTCTAAATCAAATGTGTCACCGCAGATATGTTCTAAAACACAGTGATAAAAACTATCATGCCAGCAACCATCCATTGGTCCATCAGCGTTAGTGATGCTGGGAGTTTCGGGAATATGCTCGGCAACAGTATAAAACGGCTTCATGTTAGCCGTCTTTTTAGCTTCTTGCACAATCCAGTGCATAAAGTCATAGTTTGCAATTTGCCGTGCAGCATCAAAGCGAATACCATCAGTATGATACTCCTGAATCCAGAAACGAACGTTATCGCCAATAAATCGTCGTGCTGGATAGGTTTCTAAATTTTCGTCGTAATGCTCATAATTAAATTCTGGTCCCCAGTTGTTATCAGGGTCGCGGGGAGCATGATGATACCAGTAATCATGATCGATTTGTGTCAGTGGAGCTGAAGCTTCGGAGTGGTTATAAATACCATCCATAATGACGCGAATTCCTCGCCCATGGCATTCATCGATGAGATGTTTTAATTCTTCTGTAGGACCATAACTTGATTCTGTCGCGAAAAAATGCCGCGGGTTGTACCCCCAACTGTGATCTCCTGGATATTCTTTAACGGGCATAAGTTCAATCGCATTAACGCCCAGTTCGCAGAGATAGTCAAGTTTCTCAACAACGTGCTTGTACTTACCACGAGCGTAAGGATCGTCCTCACCGCCAGAAAAATCGCCTACGTGTAATTCATAGATGACTAATTCATGGTTTGCAGGTAAAGGCTGATCGTCGTGTTGCCAAACATAAGTGTCAACAATCCGTTTTCCATCTTTGATTCGTACAACTCCATTTTGAGTGGGATTATCGATGTCTACTGCATAAGGATCGACAACCTCAACCCATTGATCCGGCTCAAAAAACCAAGATTTAGATTGAACGCGGAATTTGTATTGGTAACTGCCATCTTCTAATTCTACTTTTGTACGGAAATAGCCATCTTCACTTTTTTGCATGGGGATATCTTCCCAGTTTGAGAAATCCCCGATCAAGGCTGCTCCTTTGATATATGGAGCAAACAATTCAAATTCAATCGGAGCTGCCATAGACGTGATTAAATTAGCAATATAGATACCCGTATTATCTTGTTTTTGGCTGTACCAGTCTATAGGTCTCAGGAAGTATGTTGCTCTATATATCTGGGTTTCGTCATAATCGGGCGCTAATTAGCATTTAAGGCAGTTTTAAGTGCGTTTCTACTAATAATCCCAGTAGATCGGACTTTATCAAATTTCATACTTGTATATGTAATTTTACTCCTTCTAAATTAATTAATAAAATATACCTAAATTTAAAAAAAATTAGGTAATTTTACGTAAATTTAACTAACGCTCAACTAACTTTTTTAGGCAAAAATGCTGTTTTTTTTCGAGAATGACTTGGATTTGGCAAACGTTATGAAAGCAGCGATCGCGCAGTTAATACAATGTAAATTCGGTTGACAGCCTCACAAGCTCCTTTGCTCCAACAAGGTTGATGAACGATGCACAGAAAATACACTTTGTCGACCGGGATACGTGGTTTTATCGCAAAAAAGTTCTGCTAAAATTGGCTGAACGACAAATACTTTGATAGCAGCTTTATGAGCTTTCCGGTACGACAAGCAGCACCGCAACCCACAGAAGCAATGTTTTACTATTTTGCGTATGGTTCTTGTATGTGTCCGGTAGATCTTAAGCGATCGCTCGGTGAAAAAACGCACATTTACGTCATTGGACCAGCCCAGCTAAAAGGATATCGCCTAGGGTTTTATTCATATTCACCGCTGCGCAAGTCGGGAGTTTTAGACATCATCAAAGACCAAAGTGGTGTTGTAGAAGGCGTATTGTATCAATTACCCTGGCGCTTAAGCGCTCATTTAGACGAACGCGAAGGCGTGCTGCAAAATTGGTATCGCCAAGAAATTGTCAACGTCTTCAGTGGCGATCGTCTCTATCAAAACGTTCGCACTTACGTAGTCGTCGATAAGTTAACCGAAGAACTCGCCCCAAGCGACTGGTATTTTAACGTTGTACTGCGGGGTGCGGTGACGTGCGGACTCACCGAGCAATACTGCTGGAACTTATTCAATCACATGCATCAACTACAACAGCGCTACGCTCACCATCAGCTATTACGCTCAGCTTGATGAATTAAGATGTCACAAGGTGAAGTCAGAGATCGGTACCATTGAATCGTCAATCCTCGAACCTCCGATCCCCGACTTCTTGCTATCATGCAAGCCCGACTAGCTTTTCACTCAAATCCCACATCCGCTCGGCTTTTGTATCATCGCTTGCTTGGGGAGAAACCTTTTGCACAAATGGTTTACCATCTTTCTTTTGGCGATTACCCCAACTCCAATAAACACCTGATTGCTTATATTCAGGATCGATCGTTACTGCGGCAACGCGCTCGCCAGCCAATTCTTGCGATACATACCCCCCAGTAATATACTTTTGAAACAAGGGGAAAAGTTTCTGAAACAGCGGATAGTGGTTGCGAAACAGCGGAGTATCAGCAACGCAACCTGGATAAAGCGAAGTGAAAGTAATTCCAGTTGACTCGTGATAACGTCGATGTAACTCCCGCATCGTCAACACATTACAAACTTTGCTATCTTTGTAAGCTTTCACTGGTTCAAATTTCTTGCCATCAACCATCGAAATCGGGGCTTTGAAGCCTTCAGCAAAACCATCTAAGTTTCCTAAGTCAGGACGTGGAGGAATTTTGCCGCCCAATTCATCAGGATTATGCGTTACAGTTCCCAAAATCACAACTCGCTTATCTGTAGCTGGTGAATTTTTGAGGTCTTCAAGCATCAGGTTGCACAAAAGAAAATGCCCAAGGTGGTTAGTCGTCATTGTCAACTCATAACCTTCTGGGCTGCGCTGTGGCTCCTTCAACAAAGGCATATAAATCGCAGCATTGCACACCAAAGCATCTAATGATTTGCCACTTGCTCTAAAGTCGTTCACAAATTTGCGAACGCTATCGAGTGAGCCAAGGTCAATATGCATGAGAGTGTAACTGTCTTGTGGTATTCCCAAGCTTTCGGCTGCGTTTTTTGCTTTCTCTAAATTTCGACACGCCATCACTACGTGCCATCCTCTACGAGTAAACGCTTTTGTTGCGTATAAACCAACTCCTGACGATGCTCCCGTAATGACAACTGTTGACTTGTGATGTTGTTCCATGCTGTGTTCCAACTCCGTTAACTGCTTCTAAGCTTTTTTTTAGGATCTCACACTGCCGATCCAACTTATGTATAGAAATGAAACTATGGCAAGAACGTGAAATAAACGTAACTTCACGTTGTCATGGGTAATTGATCGTTAGAGATTGATAGCGTTTGGTTAGCGTTTGTGTAGCTAATTGCTAACTGCCAAGTGCTAAAAGCTTTTCCATTAACTATTACCCATTACCCAAAAACGACTAACTGCTGATTTGTAATTTCTCTTTTGTTTGTTCTTTTTGAGTTGCTTCAGAGTGCGTGCTTACCCGATGTTGAACAGTCAGTACCGAGCAAGGTGCATGGTGTAAAACATAATTACTAACACTACCTAAAAGTAGTTCGCTTAAGCCAGAAAGACCTCTACGCCCAATGACAATCAAGTTAGCTTGCCAATCACGCGCCGTATTGCATATTATGCGACCAGGACTACCTACACATTGATTAAATTCTGTTGTAACACCTGCAGCGGTTGCTTGGTCTGTATACGATCGCAGTAAATCTAAGCCGTGTTTTTCCATTTCTTGCCACTGCTGTTGATAAAGTTCCAGCGTGCGATCGCTTACGCCAGGATAGTATCCCATTGTTGGAAATATCGGGACACCTGCACTTCCTTCGGCTTCTCCTGATAACACGTGCAACAGCATTAACCGAGCTTTATTGACTTTTGCTAAACATAGTGCTTCTTCAAAAACATCTTTACCAATTGCAGAGGTATCCATTGCAGCGAGAATGCGATCGAACATATAGACTGCCTCCAACTATGCATCGTTACTCGTCGTTCACCTGCTTGCGACACGTTTTACCAGAAAGCAGGAGCGCAACAACCGTGCGGTATATTTCTAATTTATGTATATAAACAAAGATTTTGAGGAAATTGTGGGGAAACTTAAAAAACGGCAACTTTATTCATAGCGTTTCGCGCAAAAGTTGCTCTGAATAGGTAGTTCGTACAGAGGAGCCGCTTTCCTCAATCGCAAACTGGCGCGAGCTGCAAGAGAAACTGATTGTATTCCTAATGACGTGCCGTGATATCACATGGCGTGCGGGGTATGAACAGCACTCGCGATGTGTTATGCGCGATCGCTGCTTGTGACTTAATTATTAACCTTGCATAACTTTAAAAGCTCTGTATTGCAATTAGTTCATCTTTTTGGCAATTTAATCTCAGAAAATGCTTGGTTTGGAAGTTAGAACAATGATTTCATGCTAATGATTGTTTTATTCTCCCGCGATAACACTTATGTATGGTTTTCTTGCTGAAATAAATTCAGTATTGATACGGTTACTGAGTTAATTCTAGCAATGTCATGATCGATTCAACTTAACGAGGAGTGATATTTGCTGCAATCGAAACAGAGTGGTAATTTTACCTTATTGTATGCTCTGAATTATCGGTAAAATAAAATGCATGTTTTGACCTAACTACACGATCGATATTTTAAATAACAATTGAGCAAAAATGATATTAGAATAAACCGATTTTTATTAATATATCCCAGTTAAATATTCAAGCTATGAAAACTGGTAGTACACAAAGATATAGCGAGAAGAGCTTAATATTATGCTTGCTGGAACAATCAACAATACCGATTTTGTCAGTAAATTGACAAGCTTAAAGCAAGAAAGATTTAGTGGAAAATTACTACTCAAAGATATCCAAAACCAAGAGTGGATTATTTACCTATTTCTGGGGCGAATTTTGTATGCCACAGGTGGTCATCATCCCGTAAGACGCTGGCGCAGAAATTTACTCACTTATTGTCCTCAGCTTGATATCAATAATCTGAAATTTCCAGAGAATACCGAAAATATTAGCGGTGATATCTCTTGGGAATATCTTTTATTGTATTCGGCAGTAGAACACCAACAAACAACGCGCGATCAAGCAGCAAAAATTATTGCTTCAATTGTTGCAGAAGTGCTATTTGACATCACCCAAGCAACAAATATTACAGGTGAAGTGAAGCCAGATAATCTCTCGGTGCCTCAACTTGTATTGCTCGAACCAGGGCAAGCGCTCGCCGAAGCCCAACACGCCTGGCAAAACTGGCAAAAAGCAAAACTCGCAGATCGTTCGCCAAACCGCGCCCCGATTATTCGCGAACCCGAACAGCTACAACAGCAAGTTTCGCCAGCAGTTTTTCAAAATCTGACAAAATTATTAGATGGACAGCGATCGCTACGCGATATTGCCGCGGGAATGAAGCGCGATGTGATGGAAGTTACTTCTTCACTTCTACCCTACATTCAATCAGGTTTAATTGAATTTGTTGACATTCCTGATGCTGCACCACCAATTTCTCCACCAGCTACAGTTGCGTCACAACCAGTAGTCGCCGCCTCAAATGCTTTAATCGCTTGTGTTGATGATAGTCCGTTAGTTTGTCAAAGTTTGGAAAAGATTTTAACAACTGCAGGCTATCAATTTATCTCGATTCAAGATTCATTACGCGCGATCGCCACTCTACTGACTCGCAAACCAGAATTAATTTTTTTAGATTTAGTCATGCCCAATACTAATGGCTACGAAATTTGCAGTCAGTTACGCAAGGTTTCTGTGTTTCGCGATACGCCAATTATTATTCTCACTGGTAACGATGGCATCATCGATCGCGTCCGCGCCAAACTTGTTGGTGCTACAGATTTCTTAAGTAAACCAGTAGATGCTCAAACGTTACTAGAAGTAACGCAAACGCACCTCAACAAAACTCCGCAGGTGTAATTAGGAAGAGGTCACCTAGAGAAGCAATTCCTGACCTCCGACTTCTAAATTGGTTTCTTTTATTTTCCTAGTTGATACATTTCTGAGGTTAAACAATGAGTACAGTTTTAGTTGTTGACGACTCCATTACTGAAATCGAAATTATTAGTAGCTGTCTGCGTCGTAGCGGCTTAAATGTAATTACTGCCTGCGATGGTGGCGATGCAATGAACAAACTCAGCAGCCAAAAACCAGATGCGATCGTTTTAGATGTCGTACTACCCGATAAAAGTGGCTTTGAACTTTGCCGCGATCTCAAAGCTGAAGCAAGTACCAGCAAAATTCCTGTTGTGATTTGCTCAACGAAAGGCAGCGACATGGATAAATTCTGGGGGAAAAAGCAGGGGGCAGATGCATACTTATCTAAACCTGTCGATCAAGAAGAACTCGTACGTACCGTTAAACAACTAATTCAAGGTTAAGGCAATCACAATCGCCTCGCCAGGAGATGAGCCATGATATCAGAGTTTTTGACTAGAGGCACGACACCCAGTATTACAACGGAACAAGCCACTGGTGCAACTCAACAGTTTTTGCGACTACACCTCGTTCCTGATACAACAGCTATGCTGGCAGTGAATCAGATAACCGAAGTGCTGACAATCCCGATGACTCAAGTTGTACCAATTCCCCATATGCCAGCTTGGGTACTAGGTGTTTATAACTGGCGGGGTGAAATTCTGTGGATTGTCGATTTAGGGCATTTGTTGGGGCTGACTCCGTTGTCGCAACAAACAACTTACCATTCAACTTATACGGCTATCGTTATCCGTAATGCTCAATCAGAGAAATTTGCTTTAGGAACTCAAAATACCACGGAAAAGATGCTGGGCTTATTAGTAAATCGAGTAGAAGATCTCGAATCGTGCAACCCAGACATCATTCAATCTCCTCCACAATCAGCAGTTAAACCTGAGTTTGTTCCTTATCTACGCGGATATTGGCTCAAACCAACAGGTGAAATTATAGTGGTGCTTGACGGTAACTCAATTATTGCGGGAATGGCTCAAAACTGAGTCTTTTATAGATGATTTTTTTACTAAATTTAGCTCGATTTGTGCATAATTTTTGTTCTCGCTAATTGTTATTTGCCAACAGCAATGCGCAATTAGCCATTTGCGTGCTTGTAGTAAGCAAGCAACTTAGATATACAAATGATGTCAACATAGCCACGGTCAATACGGTTACTTATAATCCTGACCTCTGATCTCAGACCCCTGCTATAACTATTTTTATTAGTTTTTACCTATGGTTCCCTCTTCTGAACCCAATACAAATACTTCTACAAGTGATGCTCCTAATTCTTTTGGGCAAGGTACGGCGATTGTTCATCACCAGTTACCCCAAACCGAAGAAACTGCACTTCCACAAAACACAGAAGCGATCGCCAACGAATTACCAACGCTACCAGAACCCCAACCAACTAAACAGCGAAAGTCCAAGGGAATTAGTTTGCGGTATAAAGCAACTGCACTGGCGATCGCACTGGGGACTTTACCTGTTTTGGCAATTGGGGCGACTGCATACCGGTTTGCGCACCAAGCCTTTGTTAGACAGGTGATTCAAGGGCAAGTTGAAAAAACATCGCTGATTGCTAATAAAGCAAATGGCTTTATGCTGGAGCGTTATGGAGATTTACAAACGCTATCAAGTTCACCAATATTTACCGATCCGCAGTTGCGAGCGCAAACAACGCTGCAACAAAAGCAAGAAATTCTTGATACTTACATCAAAAACTACAAAGTATACGACAGTATCGCTGTTTTTGACCTTGATGGTAACGTCTTATTTCAATCGCAAGGTGCTGCACTACCAAACCAGCGCGATCAACTGTATTTTCAGTTAGTTAAGAAAAACGCCAAGTCATACATTGACTTACCGACAAGATTGCCAGCATCCGAAGAATTTGTCATTCAGTTGGCAGCACCAATTCGCGATCGCACCACAGGCGAAATGATCGCAATTTTACGTACGCGGATGCCTGTTAAGCAACTTGCCAACTTTCTGTTAACCGCAGGCGTCGAAGACGAGTATCATATCCTCGATGCCGCAGGGGCAGTCTTTTTGGATACCGGCGATAACCACCATCTCGGTGAAGAATTCTTTGAACACTTTCCTGGACTGAGAAGACCTTTAATTACGAGAAAATCTGGTTCCCAAATTGTCACTGACATGGAAGATGACGAGGAAGTTATCGCTGCGTATACTCCCACGCAGTCGCTCGAAGGGCTACCAGATTTGTACTGGCAAATCGTTCTTCTCAAAGAGACGGCGATCGCATTTGCGCCGCTCAAAAGCTTAGAAGCAACGCTCATTTTAGGAACTGGACTCACCGCGCTTTTGGTTGGTTTACTCGCCGCTTATCTTGCTAACCGCGCAACTAAACCAATTTTGACCGCAGCCGAAACTGTAGAACGACTTGGGGAAGGAGAACTAGACAGTCGCATTCCTGTTAAAGGTAATGACGAACTTGCTACTCTAGGCAGTAACATCAACTCAATGGCAGCCCGATTACAGCAATTGCTCGATACTCAAGCCGCTGAGGCCGAACGGGTACGCCAAGTAAAAGATATTACGGTAAAGTTAGTTCAATATACGCAAATACAAGATCTTTTTGAGGCTGCTGTTACAGAAGCTCGCCAAGCTCTCCGTGTTGATAGAGTCGTTGTTTATACTTTTAATGAGCGATGGCAGGGGACAGTGGTTGCAGAATCAGTTGTCGCTGGATTTCCCCAAGCTTTGGGTGCAGATATTGACGATCCGTGCTTTGCTGATAAATATGTCGAACGCTATCAACAAGGGCGGGTACAAGCTACAGATAATATCTACGCTGCTGGTTTGACGGAGTGTCATATCAAGCAACTTGAACAGTTTGCAGTTAAAGCAAATTTAGTCGCTCCTGTAGTGCAAGGCGGACAGCTTTTAGGCTTATTAATCGCGCATCAGTGTTCGGCACCGCGATCGTGGCAGCAATCTGAGATTGATTTATTCTCTCAAGTTGCAGCGCAAGTCGGCTTTGCTTTAGACCGTGCTAAGTTGCTAGAACAGCAAAAAACTGCTAAAGAACAGCTACAACAACGCGCGCTAGAGCTACTGCAAGAAGTTGACCCCGTTAGTCGCGGCGACCTCACCATCCGTGCCAAAGTGACTGCGGATGAAATTGGCACAGTTGCAGACTCTTACAACGCTACTATCAATAGCTTACGGCAGATCGTTACTACAGTACAAACCGCAGCAGCACAGGTAGCGAATACAACGTCAAGTAGTGAAATGGCAGTTGCGGAATTATCGACAGAAGCATTGCGTCAAGCAGAAGAAATTGCACTGGCACTCGAAAAAGTTCGCCAGATGTCACTATCAATTCAAGCTGTTGCTGAAAGTGCCGCCCAAGCCGAAGCAGCAGTACAACAAGCAAATGAAACCGTACTTGCAGGCGATCGCGCGATGAACCGTACAGTTGACGGTATTGAAGCCATTCGCGAAACAGTGGCAGAAACAGCCGCTAAAGTCCGACAACTCGGTGAATCTTCGCAAAAAATTTCTAAAGTAGTGAGTTTGATTAGTTCGTTTGCCGAACAAACAAGCTTGCTATCACTCAACGCCGCGATTGAGGCGGCGCGTGCTGGAGAAGAAGGACGCGGATTTGCCGTCGTTGCCGATGAAGTTGGTTCGCTGGCACGGCAATCGGCTGAAGCAACAGCAGAAATTGAAAAGCTTGTTGCCGAAATTCAGGCAGAAACCAATGCCTTAGTAACGGCAATGGAAGCAGGAACCGAACGAGTTGTAACGGGAACGCGGTTAGTTGATGAGACGCGGCAAAGTCTGAACAAGATTACTGCTGTCAGCGCCCAGATTAGTTCTTTGGTACAAGCGATTAGCGAAGCATCAGTGATGCAATCCCAAGCTTCTGAGGAAGTGACAAAAACAATGTCCGATGTGGCAGCGATCGCCAATCGCACTTCCAATGAAGCAACGCAAGTATCTGCTGCCTTTAAGCAACTACTAGCAGTCGCCGACGAAATGCAAACGAGTGTTGGTCAATTCAAAGTTAATTAGGAATTGCGGGTTAGTGGCTAGTTTCTCGTTTCTTTCCTCATTTCCACACTCTAATTTCTATATTTATTCCTTACTATGTTAGATCGTCCCCTGGAAAAATCTGTAGATAATAGCGATAGCGAACACTCGGCGTCTAGTAGCTTGAAATCTGAATCGCTAGACGCACATTCCTTCACTTCTCAAGTTCCTCCTTTGCGATCGCAACCTCAGCTTCCGCCCAAGTCTAAGAATGCCTTTTCTTGGCTGCGCCGTGGTTGGGATAACCTCACTTTTAGAACTAAACTGACGCTACTTTTAGTTAGTAGTGCGGCAATACCTGTACTTGTAGTGACGCAAGGGTTAATCTCGCTAAATAGAGAGCGCGCTTTAGAAGATTTGAAACAGACTTTGCAGCAACAAGGACAAACTTTTGCCAACGAGTATGTTCTTTGGACACAAGTAGATACAGAAACGCAAGCGGAAAATTTAGCGAGAATCATACAAGCGACTGAAATAGATCTCAATAATCCGGCGCAAGTAGCAGCCCGTCGCGAATTTATAGAAGACTATCTCGTCATTAATGAGAATCAAGAAAATCCTGAGTTAACTAAAAACTTTAAAATTATCACTGATGCGCAAGGCAGATCAGTAGCACAAAATCTTTTGGTTATTGATGACGATTTTACAACTCCACCACTTTTGCCTACCTCGAATCAAGAACTACAATTACCCAAATATCGTCAGCTTTCTTTACCTACAGGAATTTCGCTTACCGATATTCCTATTGTCCAAAATGCTTTGAAAACAGGACAACCTCTGTCTGGTATAGAACTCGTTAAAAATAGCTCGCTGCAAAAACTAGGTTTAGATAAACAAGCTAATATTGGTCTGCGGCAACAACCGAATCGAAACTTGCCTGAAGAAAAAACTCCATTTCCGGAAGGAACATACGACATTGACGGTGGTAAGGCAGGTTTAATGACAATAGCAGTACACCCCATCAAAGTAAACAATAGAGTTATAGGCTCTGTTATTATTGGTAGTTTACTTAACCGTAACTATGGTTTAGTCGATAAGTTTTCCCAAGTCTATAATGTACCTGTCGCAACTGTATTTGCCAAAGATTGGCGAGTCGTTACAAACGTTCCTTATATAGATAATAAAACACGCGCAATTGGTACGCGACTAGCACGGGAAGTAGCCGAAAAAGTTCTCAATGAAGGCGAAGATTTTATTGGTGAAACTAGTATTATTGGTAGGCAGTATCTCTCGTTTTATACGCCACTTTACGATCACCAGAAAGTTCTTAATCCTGAACAAGCAGAGCCTGTTGGAATAGCCTTTGTTGGCAAATCTTTCTTAGAAGCTGAAAATCAGTTGGCAAACCAACAATTGATTGCCTACAGCATTGGGGGTGGTATCCTTTTTATCGTCGGTTTGATTTCGATTCCGATCGCGAATTCGTTTGCGCGTCCAATGCGCAAGTTGTCACGGTTTGCGCAGCAGGTTGCGTCGGGAGAAGCGGGATTTGATTTAGATGTGGATAGCGATCGCCAAGATGAACTTGGTATTCTCTCGCGCGAAATGAACATCATGGCGCAGAACATCGCCGCCAACTTAGAAGCCCGTCGCCAAGAAGCCGAACGCGCGCGACTTTTAAAAGATATTACGATTCGCCTCAGCCAAGGGCTTAGTACGCAAAACACGTTAGATATCGCAGTGCAAGAAATTCGCTTAGCACTCAAAGCCGACCGCGTCGTTACATACAGCTTTGATGAACAATGGCAGGGTACGGTCACTTCAGAAGCGGTTGCTAACGGTTTTCCACAAGCTTTGGGAGCTACAATTGCCGATCCTTGCTTTGCCGATCGCTATGTTGATAAGTATCGTCGGGGACGCGTGCAAGCAACGGAAAATATCTATGCAGCAGGCTTAACCAAATGTCATATCAAGCAACTCGAACAATTTGCGGTCAAGGCAAACTTGGTTGCGCCAATTATCACTAATGGGAAATTAATTGCTTTACTCATTGCGCACCAATGTTCTGCACCGCGTGCTTGGCAACAAGTTGAGATTGATTTATTTTCGCAGTTGGCAACTCAAGTTGGATTCGCATTAGACCGCGTTAATCTTCTCGAACAGCAGAAAGCTGCAAAAGAACAGCTACAACGCCGCGCGTTAGAACTCTTGATGGAAGTCGATCCGCTTACGCAAGGAGATCTAACGATTCGGGCGAGTGTCACGGAAGATGAAATCGGAACGATCGCCGACTCGTACAATGCGACGATTTCTAGCCTCCGCCAAATCGTTACTCAGGTACAAGAAGCAGCCCAGCAAGTAGCGACAACAACGACGACAAAAGAAAGTTCGGTTGCGGAACTCTCACAAGAAGCATCGCGCCAAGCCGCAGAAATTACGAGTGCTTTAGCGCGAATTCAACAAATGGCAGAATCAATTCGCGCCGTTGCTGCAAGTGCTGAACAAGCAGAGGCTGCGGTACAACAAGCAAGCCAAACTGTAGCGGAAGGCGACACTGCGATGAACCGCACCGTTGATGGCATTTTAGCAATTCGCGAGACAGTAGCACAAACGTCTAAAAAAGTCAAGCGCTTGGGCGAATCTTCGCAAAAGATCTCTAAGGTGGTCAACCTGATTAGTACGTTCGCAGACCAAACGAACTTACTTGCACTCAACGCTGCGATTGAAGCTGCGAATGCTGGCGAACAAGGACGTGGTTTTGCTGTCGTCGCCGAACGCGTCCGTGCCCTCGCCCGCCAATCTACCGAAGCAACCGCAGAAATTGAAAAGCTGGTGACAGACATTCAGACAGAAACGAATGAAGTCGTCGCGGCGATGGAAGCAGGGACAGAACAAGTTGTCGCCGGTACGCGGCTTGTTGATGAAACGCGGCAAAGCCTCAACAAAATTTCTGAGGTTAGTAACCAAATTAGCGAACTTGTCAAGGCGATCGCCACAGTGACAGTCGAGCAAAGCCAAGCCTCCGCAGAAGTCACGCAAACGATGTCAGATGTTGCGGCGATCGCGAACAAAACCCTCACAGAAGTAACGCAAGTTGCGGAATCTTTCAAAGAACTCTTAGCCGTTGCGCAAAAACTCCAAGCTAACGCCAGTCAATTCAAAGTGAATTAAAGAGGCTTCGATCCAATGACTCAGACTTCTCCCAAGCCTACTGCTGATCGTCCAGCACAAGAGACTATATCATTACATCCTGCACCCAATTCCAACAAATCAACATCGCCGCCGCCAAAATCACATTCACGTCGCATGAGCTTGCGGGCTAAAGCCACTGCATTGGCGATCGCGCTCAGTACACTACCAGTGATTGCAGTAGGTACAACGGCTTATTACTTTGCCAATCGTTCCATTACTCAGCAAATTATTCGCCAGCAGCAGTCTACTGCAATTGACCTGGAAGACAGATTAGAGTTATTTGTCCAAAGTCGCTTTTTAGATGTACAAGCGATGGCGAATCTCGACATCTTCACCAATCCACAAACACGTTCGATTACGACTCGCCAGGCTAAAGATACAGCGCTCAACAACTTAGTTACAGCATATAACGGAATGTACGATAGCATTGCTGTGTTCGATCTCAATGGCGATGTTGTAGCACAATCCAAAGGTAAGCCAATCAGCAATCATCGAAAAGCAGTGTATTTTCAAGAAGCACTGAAAACTGGTCGCGCTTATTTGAGTGAGCCAAAAATTGCTGACAACTCGACTAATGTCGTTCGTACTTTCACAATAGCCGCTCCAATTAAAGATAGCGTCACAGGAGAAAATATTGGTGTTATTCGTGCCAGAATGCCGCTAGCTGCTAATAAATTGCTCGATGTTGATAACCGACGTCAGGAGCAGTTTTACGTAGTCAACTCGGCTGGTCAAATTTTCCTAACATCAAACGAAGAAGATTTAGGGAAATCTTTTGAGCAGCAATTTCCCAAGTTATTTAATCAAGTCCAAGCAGGTAATTCTCTCGATATTGCATCAACTATTGAAAATCAATCAACAGCAAATAAATTAGTTTCTTATGCAGCTGCTGAAGAATTACGAGAATTACATAATCTGAACTGGGGAGTGATTGTTAGTACTCCTAGCAACATTGTATTTTTACCTCAACGCCAATTACTATTAACTTTCTTACTAGGAACAGGTTTAACAACATTGCTCGTAGGTGTTCTGGCGGCTTATCTTACCAACCGTGCAGTTAAACCAATCTTAAAAGCCAGTGATGCTGTTACTCAAATTAAAGAAGGCAAGCTCGATACTCGTGTTGTCATCTCTGGGGAAGATGAACTGGCGATGCTGGGTAATAACATCAACAGCATGGCAGCAAGACTGCAACAATTACTCGACAACCAAGTAGCAGAGGCAGAACGCACTCGTATTGTTAAAGATATTACTTTACGTCTAGGACAATTTCCACAGGTACAAGACATTTTTAATACTGTTGTTAAAGAAATTCGTGCAGAACTCCAAGCCGATCGCGTGGTTGTATATACTTTCAACGATAAGTGGCAAGGTACTATCATTGCTGAATCAGTTGCTGAAGGCTTTCCGCAAGCTAATGGTGCTAATATTAACGATCCGTGCTTTGCTGATAAATATGTAGAACGCTATCGCCAAGGTCGAGTACAAGCAACAGAAAATATTTATACAGCAGGTTTAACTGAGTGCCATATTAAACAACTCGAACAGTTTGCAGTTAAAGCTAACTTAGTTGCTCCGGTTCTGCAAGGCGGTGAACTTTTAGGTTTATTGATTGCGCACCAATGCTCTGCACCACGGAATTGGCAACAAGGTGAAATTGATTTATTCGCGCAGATAGCAACACAAGTCGGTTTTGCACTCGACCGCGCAAAGCTTTTAGAACAACAAATCAAAGAGAAAGAAAAGCTGCAAAAACGCGCACTTGAATTGTTGATGGAAGTCGATCCGCTGAACAAAGGAGATTTGACGATTCGCGCGAATGTTACTGAAGATGAAATCGGGACGATCGCCGACTCATACAACGCAACGATTTCCAGTTTGCGACAACTTGTTAATAATGTTAAAACGGCAGCAGAGCAGGTGACAGCAACGACTAACAATAGCGAAAGTTCAGTACAAGTTTTATCGCAAGAAGCTTTACGCCAAGCCGAAGAAATTAACGCTGCCCTAAACCAGTTGCAAGCGATGGAAGACTCGATTCGGGCTGTAGCGCAAAGTGCCAAACAAGCTGAAGTCGCAGTCCACAAAGCAACTGAGACTGTCGCTGCGGGTGATGCAGCGATGAATCGCACAGTAGATGGTATCGAAGCGATTCGTGCTACTGTTGCCGCAACTGCAGAAAAAGTAAGGCAACTTGGGGAATCTTCACAAAAAATTTCTAAAGTCGTCAACTTGATTGGTAGATTTGCTGCACAAACGAATTTACTAGCACTCAAAGCTTCAATTGAAGCCGCGCGGGCGGGAGAAGAAGGACGCGGATTTGCGGTACTTGCCGATGAAGTGCGCATCTTAGCAAGTCAATCTGCACAAGCTACCGGAGAAATTGAAAAGCTGGTTTTAGATATTCAAGCAGAAACAAATGCGGTCGTTGCAGCGATGGAAGCAGGAACCGAACAAGTCTCTAAAGGTACAATACTCGTAGACGAAACGCGTCAACATCTTACCCAAATTACGGCGATTAGTGAAGAAATTGGTAACTTAGTGCAAGCAATTAGCGAAGCATCGCTGGTACAATCGCACGCTGCGCATGCAGTGACACAAACGATGAATGATGTAGCCGCGATCGCTAATCAGACTTCTGATGAAGCGACTCAAGTATCAAGTGCGTTCCAGCAGTTACTGACAGTTGCCGATCGGCTGCAAACGAGTGTAGGGCAATTTAAAGTGAGTTAGCGGCTTAGGGGGCAAGTCGCGAGTGACTGATAGCTAGTGATTAGTAGTTTATCTGGTTTCTTTTCCCTGACCTCTGACCTCTGCGCTATTTTTATTTTTTATATTTAAATCTTTATAGATATGGCAATCGATTCTGATATCCGCGACCAAGCTTATCAGTTTTTTATTCAAGAAGCGCCTGAACTACTACAGGCAATTGAAACAGATTTACTAACTCTCAGAGAAGACCGCAATACAGCGAAAATTCATAACATGATGCGTGCTGCCCACTCAATTAAAGGTGGTGCTGCAAGCGTGGGACTTGACGTTATTAAAACTTTAGCGCATAGCCTCGAAGATATTTTTAAAGGGCTACATAATCCAGAATTAGAAATTGATGCTGATGTCGAAAACTTGTTACTTCAGGCTTACGACTGTCTGCGGCTACCACTCATTGAGCAACTCAATACTGGGCAGTTCGATGCAGAGCAAGCTATGGCAAAGGCTGAGCCAGTATTTGCCCAAATTGAAGCACAAATTGGTAAATATCTCAAAGGTTCGACAGAAATTCCGAGTTCTGTAGAATTGGGTGTTGATATTGCCGCATCAATTTTTGAAGTAGATGTTGCTCAAGGTATCGAGCGTTTAGCGCAAGTTTTAGCGCAATCACAAACTAGAGAAATCATCGAAGGAGAATTACGGGCGCAGGCAGAAGTTTTTGCAGGTATCGCCGAACTTTTAAATCTACCAGGATTTGGGGAAATCGCATCGACAACCCTCGCTGCACTCGATGCGCATCCGCAAGCCGCGATCCAAATCGCCCAAACCGCACTAGCTGATTTTCAAGCAGCACGCTTAGCAGTTCTCGCAGGCGATCGCGCGCAAGGGGGAACTCCGTCAGAGGCTTTAACCCAACTTCTGAAGCAACCTACAAAGGATACTGTAAATGCAACACCAGCACAACCATCATTGGAAAGTAGCAATGTGCCTGCAGCAGGCTCGATGCTCGATGATTTGTTTGGTAGTACAACTGTAGAGTCAGCGATCGCGTCGCCCACAAACCAAGTTGAGGTTCAAATTGCAGCGGAAGACGTGCCACCAGCAGCGAGTTTGGACGATCTTTTTGGGACGGCAACTGCTATTTCTGATACCACTTCAGCAGCAACGACAGCGCAACCAACTTCTGCACCAAAGAATATTACAGAGATTGCCAACTCTGCACTTGATACATCCATACCAGCAGCATCCCAAAATACGAATAGCACTGCTAAAACAACGAAAATATCTGCATCACCCAAACCCCAACTCAGCACAAATCCTGGTGCTACGACTCAGCTTTCGGTACGAGTTGACTTAGAGCGACTCGAACGCATGAATAACTTAGTTGGTGAGTTAGCGATTAATCGTAATAGTCTTTCGCTGCAAAACGAACAACTCCAAGCAACGATTCAGGAACTCTTACGCCGTTTTACTAAGTTCCAAACAATGGCGCGACAGTTACGCGATCTGTCTGACTTAATAGTCGTTGCCTCTGAGCATAATGCCAGAGGTCGCAGTGCAAATCATGCCGTTATGTTACCTGCAAAAGAAGGGTTAGAGAAGCTAGTGACTACTTCTTCTGCGGTAGCGACTTCTAGCCCAGCGACGTTACTTCCTTCCTTAGCCTCTTTTGACTCGTTAGAGATGGATAGTTACGGCGAGGTGTACTCGTTGTTGCAAGCGACGTTAGAAGACATGGTGCAACTCGAAGAGACAGTCGGTGACGTAGTTCTTCTGGCTGGACAATCGGGTGAAACGATTGAAAGACAGCGTCAAATGCTCGCACACTTACGCGATGACTTGATGTGGGCGAGAATGTTGCCCTTGGGTGAGGTACTGAACCGCTTTCCTCGCATGTTACGTGACTTATCGCGCTCGTATGATAAGCCTGTTGATTTAAAGCTGAGTGGAACTGGAGTTTTAGTTGACAAAGCAGTTTTAGAGAAGCTTTACGATCCTTTATTGCACTTGGTACGTAATGCTTTCGATCATGGCATTGAACCTTCGGATGTGCGTTTAGAGCAGGGTAAACCCGCTCAAGGTAAAATTGAGATTCGTGCTTACCATCAGGGTAATCAAACGATTATCGAAGTTCGGGATGATGGTCGCGGTTTAAATTTAGAGCGGATTCGTGCGAAAGCCTTAGAAATGGGCTTGTTGTCTCCAGAGCAAGTTAACGCAGCTTCGACAGCACGCTTGTTAGATTTAATCTTTGAGCCTGGGTTTTCTACCGCCAAGCAAGTTAGCGAATTGTCAGGTAGGGGTGTCGGACTTGATGTTGTACGCGCGCAGTTGCGATCGCTGAAAGGAAACGTTAGCGTTACCTCTGAACCTGGAAAAGGTAGCACATTTAGTTTGCGAATTCCGCTAACACTCACAATCGCGAAGTTACTCGTTTGTTTTGTCGGTACGAATGCCTATGCTTTACCTTCTGATAGTATTGCAGAGATCTTAATTCCTGAAGCTAATCAAGTTAAAAACTCCAGCGGATATCGCTTTTTGCACTGGCAAGACCGTATTATTCCAGTCTATCGCTTTGCTGAAGTCGTGAGATATAGCTGTCCGCTACCTGAAACGGTTCCCAACCTTAACTTAGAAGCCGTTCCCACTCCAGAAGATTGGGCTTCTCCAATGTTGTTATTGGAGCAAGAAAATAATCTTATTGCCATCGAAGTAGACCGTTTAGTGACCGAACAAGAATTGGTGATTAAACCTTTTGGTAAGGCGATCGCACCCCCAAATTACATCTACGGTTGTACAATTCTCGGTAATGGTAGCCTCATTCCAGTGATTGATGGTGCCGAATTATTGGCATCTTTTACTGGTACTCAAACTGAGTTTGCTATAACTACAAACTCTAATTTTGATTCTGATTTATCTGTCAGCGATCGGAGTGATAATCCTCCGGTAACTCCTATTAAAAGAGAGACAACTACGACGGTTTTAGTTGTTGATGATTCGATTACTCTGCGCCAAACATTAGCACTTACGCTCCAGAAAGTGGGTTATCGCGTTTTGCAAGCACGCGATGGACGCGAGGCAATTGAACAGTTGCAACAATCAGCTGTTCAACTTGTGGTTTGTGATGTGGAAATGCCAAATATGAATGGTTTTGAGTTTCTCAGCCATCGTCGTCAAGATCCTCAACTTTTCCAAATTCCGGTTGTTATGCTAACGTCGCGTAGCAGTGATAAACACCGGCAATTAGCAAAGCATTTAGGTGCAACTAATTACTTTACTAAGCCTTATATTGAACAAGAATTTGTTACAGCAATTAAAGAAATTATTCAACAAAATACAGCAACAACAGTGCCTGCTGTTTAGCTAATGAATGAGTTAGTTTTCTTCTGAATTAGAACACAACATAAAATGAAGAACACATTCGTCAATTCCAGACTCTATAGCTTAAAGCATTCTCACAGCCAAAGTACGGTTAAGTCACAAAAGATAGTTGTGTTTAGCATGGGTAATATTCATTTAGCGTTACCCAGTGATGCTGTATATAAAGTAACAAACCAAATGCCAGTATATGGCACGGGATTTAATGGCGTGGGGCTAGCGTATCTTGGCGATCGCCAAATTACGATTGTGGAACTACATCGGCGCTTCTTTAGTGCTAAAGGAAAATACTTAATTATTGCTGAAAACAAAGTAGGAGAACTGTATGGTATCCCTGTAGCATCGGTGCCTGCGCTGATAGATGTGCCGTTATCGCGAATTCAAGTTTTGCCAGACTCGTATCGTCATGCTGATTTACTCGCGATCGCAACTCATGTTTGTCACATTCCGCAAGCAGACACGCTGCTGACAGTATTCCTACTTGATGTCGATCAATTACTGCCATCTTCCTGAATCTAAGTTTTAGTAAAATTACGTATTAAAGGAATATAAAATGAAAGCTCCGATACCTAGTAATGAAGAAGCTAGGCTGAAAGCCTTATACGAATATGAAATTCTCGACACCGATCCCGAACAAGCCTTTGATGACTTAACTCGCTTGGCTTCGCAAATTTGTGAAACTCCAATTGCCATAGTCAGCCTTGTCGATTCTGACCGACAATGGTTCAAATCAAAAGTAGGTTTAGATGCTTCAGAAACCTCACGAGATGTTGCATTTTGCGCGCATACAATTCTGCAATCTGATTTATTTGTAGTTCCAGATGCTCGTGAAGATATGCGCTTCTCAAGTAACCCTCTGGTAACGTCAGGTCCTAAGATTCGGTTTTATGCGGGCGCACCGTTGATAACTTCAGAGAACATTGCCGTTGGTAGTTTGTGTGCGATCGACTACGTGCCTCGTAACTTAACACCCCAACAGCAAGAAGCCCTCGAAATTTTGGGTCGTCAGGTAGTGACCCAACTAAATCTGCGCCGCAACGTAGCGAGGTTAGAAGAGGCGCTGCGCCAGCGTGAAGAAACGGAAAAAGCCTTGAGAGCTAGTGAAGAACAGTATCGTAGTTTACTGGATCTTTCTTCGGAAACGATCGCTGTCCACATTGAGGGAAAAATTGAATATATCAATGCTGCGGGAGCTAAGTTACTTGGTGCAGTAACGCCCGAAAAACTAATCGGTAAACGGTTTTTAGATTTCGTTCACCCCGATTCTAGAGAAGCTGTCGAAGCGCAACAAAGTCAAAGGCAAGAGAACCAACAAGCAGTAGTTATTAACCAAGAAAAATTGGTTCGGCTTGATGGTGAGGCGATCGATGTTGAGATGACAGAAGTACCCATTATTCACTTAGGTAAACCAGCAACGCAGGTACTGATTAAAGATATTACTGTGCTAAAACAGATGAAAGAGGCAATGTTGCGCGCGACAGTAGCTGAACTTGTCAAACAAGAACTAGAAAAAGAAATTGCTGAGCGCAGACAGTTAGAGGAAAACTTGAAAGAGTAATTGAAATTTCTCGGTGAGTGGTGAATGTAAACGTAACGAAAACTTTGGTCATTGGTAACGGGTAATTGGTAAGAATGTAGAGCAACTTTTTATGATTCATTGCCGCTTACCACAACTGTGCACCTCTGCTACCATACCTACTAATCTCAAAATTAAACGATATTACGGTCTTCTGCACTCGGCAAGGGTTGCAAATGTTCATGATAATTAAGATACAGCAACCCAAAACAAGTTATGAGTGCAACTACGATCGCAGACAATCCATTACTAATCGGTAAAGGTTTGCCGCCATTTGAGCAAATCAAGCCTGAGCATGTTGTGCCAGCAATGACACAGCTATTGGGTGAGTTGGAAACCGAACTTGCTGAATTAGAAGCGAATGTCAGTCCCACTTGGAGTGGTTTAGTTGAGCCACTAGACCGCATTACAGAGCGTTTGCGCTGGAGTTGGGGTATTGTCGGGCATTTGATGGGTGTTAAAAATAGCCCTGAACTACGCGAAGCTTACGAAACGGTACAGCCGAAAGTTGTAGAATTTTACAACAAGCTCAATCAAAGTAGACCACTATATGATGCGTTTAAGGCTTTACGGCACAGCGATCGCTGGGATAGCTTAGATACTGCACAACAGCGGATCGTGGAAGCTGCGATTCGAGATGCCGAGCTTTCTGGTGTAGGCTTAGCAGGAGAACAGCGATCGCGCTTTAACGAAATTCAACTTGAACTCGCCGAACTTTCAACCAAGTTTTCAAATCACGTTTTGGACGCGACGAAGGCTTTTAGCTTGACACTGACACAACAAGATGAAGTTGATGGCTTACCTTTGAGTTTAAAAAGTTTAGCCGCACAAGCCGCGCGGGCTGCTGGCGAAGAAAATGCTACTCCTGAAGCAGGTCCTTGGCGGATTACCTTGGACTTTCCTAGCTTTGGTCCTTTCATGCAGCACAGCACTCGCCGCGATTTACGCGAGAAACTGTATAAAGCTTACATTAGTCGCGCATCTTCAGGTGATTTAGATAACTCGCCGCTGATTGAACGGATTTTGCAATTACGTCAAGAAGAGGCTAAATTACTCGGCTTCAATAGTTATGCGGAGTTAAGCTTAGCAAGTAAAATGGCTCCGAGTATTGAAGCAGTAGAAAACCTTTTAGAGGAATTGCGGAGTGCAAGCTATGATGCGGCGATGCAAGAATTTGAAGAATTAAAAGCATTTGCTGCGGCTAAAGGTGCTGACAGTGAGTTGAAACACTGGGATATTAGCTATTGGGCAGAACGCCAACGCGAAGAAAAGTTTAACTTTACGGCAGAAGAATTGCGTCCTTATTTTCCGTTACCACAAGTTTTAGACGGACTATTTGGCTTGGTTGAGCGAGTTTTTGGCGTGACAGTGACTGCGGCAGATGGTCAAGCACCGGTATGGCATCCTGATGTGAGATATTTCCAGATTGCGGACGAAACTGGGGCGATCGCCTATTTCTATCTCGATCCCTACAGCCGTCCTGCCGAAAAGCGCGGTGGGGCTTGGATGGATGATTGCATTGGTCGTGCCAAAATAACTGAAGCAGGCACAACGACAACGCGCAAACCTGTAGCTTATCTTGTGTGCAACCAAACTCCTCCTGTCGATGGCAAGCCAAGCTTAATGACTTTCAACGAAGTGGAAACTTTATTCCATGAATTTGGGCATGGTTTGCAGCATATGTTAACGAAAGTTGATTATGCTGGAGCAGCAGGAATTAATAATGTTGAATGGGATGCTGTCGAACTGCCTAGTCAGTTTATGGAAAACTGGTGCTACCACCGCGAAACTTTGCTAGGAATGGCAAAGCATTACGAAACGGGTGAAACTCTGCCCGAACACTATTATCAAAAATTAGTTGCGGCACGTAACTACATGAGTGGTAGCGCCATGTTACGGCAATTGCACTTTAGCCTAGTCGATCTAGAATTACATCACCGCTATCAACCAGGCGGTAGTGAAACTGCTAACGATGTACGTAATCGGATCGCGAAAAACACAACCGTGCTGCCACCACTACCAGAAGATGCCTTTTTGTGTTCGTTTGGTCATATCTTTGCTGGTGGATACGCCGCAGGTTACTACAGCTACAAATGGGCGGAAGTTCTCAGTGCTGATGCTTTCGCAGCGTTTGAGGAGTCAGGATTAGAACCTGAAAAAATTGCTGCTACAGGTAAGCGCTTCCGCGATACAGTACTCGCGTTAGGTGGTAGCAAACATCCTATGGAAGTCTTTCAATCTTTCCGAGGACGCGAACCAAGTACTGAGCCGCTACTTAGACATAGCGGTTTAACTAAAGCTGCTTAGTGCTCTTAAATTTATTGCGATCGCGCGGTACACTCAAGTGCTACCGCTTTTTTTAGTTGCGAACGATATCACAATAAGTATTAAGTAGTCGATATTCAACAAAGTCATGTCTAACCCGCAGCAGCAATCCGATCTTACTGTCGAAGCAGCGCAAGCACTTTTGAAAGACTTTAACTGTATTGCTGGTAAGTTAGTCACTTCTGAAGCCGAAAAAATGCTGATTCGTCAGGCTGTATTGGTTGTCAGTCATTTTTCTGATTACCAAATCTTGGGTATTTGTGCTGATACAGCAACTCAAGGTATAGCAACTTTGGCAAGTTATGCCAAAGCCTTGGGGTATCAGCCTAATCTTGACTTAACTTCGGTTGATGGCGCTGTTTACATTAAATTTAATCCAGTTACCAGTTTGTGTTATCTTAATCCTTATTCTGGAGAGCATCGGGGCGTACTTGTGTCATGTCACTCTCCGGAATCAGGAGTCGTCAATGACATTTACGGGCATCTTCCGCTAGATTTGTTTGATTAGGTTTCTAGAAATTGCGCCTAAATTAACTATAAAATTAGCTCTACACTTACTTTTGAGTACTATCTCGTTAGTTATGGCTATCGAAGTATAAGTCAGAACATTTTAGAAGCTCAAAGCTGTATCTTGTAAAGTTTGCGGCAACTGAAGCAACATCCGCACGCTTTTTCAACCACTCTGACCCCTGCTATAGTGCATAGTTGTTTACCGCGCTAGTAGACCTTGTTGTTTTTTTGAAAGGATAATGAAACGTTTCTATCGACTTGCAGTAGTTGCTTTCGTGTTTTTACTTCTTGTTGCCTTTCCGATAAGTGCACGCGCAGCTAGTTCCTCTTCTATTTCGCGTGGTGCAGCTACTGGAGAAGTTATTGGGAAAGATTACTCAGGGCAAAACTTGCAAGCTGCTGAGTTTGCTAACGCAGATTTAGAGGCAGCTAATTTCAGTAATGCTGACTTACGCGGTGTTGTTTTCAATGGCGCGAAGTTGATGAAAGCAAATTTACATGGAGCCGACTTTACTAATGGGATTGCTTATCTAGTTGATTTTACAGGAGCCGATCTTAGTGATGCCGTAATGGAAGAGGCAATGATGCTGCGCTCTATATTTAATGATGTTGATATTACTGGCGCTGATTTTACCAATGCAGTTCTTGATAAAACCGTAGTGAAAAAACTTTGCGCGCAAGCAAGTGGAGTCAATTCAAAGACTGGTGTGGCAACGCGCGATTCCTTGGGATGTAAGTAATGTGGTTTTGAGCGATCGCAGGCTGCTTGACGTAGGATGCGATCGCCTCTGCCATACATAGATTATCTATTAGTTTTAAATATTAATATAAATTATTACTTATAATAAATAGAGGTTCTTTATGACTTCTATTATTTATTTAACTTTATTAATTTAATTGAATTAAATATACCTTAATTCTTGTTGTTTTGCATTATTAAATAATTTATATAAATGCCGAATATTAAATACCTGAACTTCTCTGTATCGACAATTTAAGAGGGATCGTTTTATTTTAATAAAAACTTTTGTCTTATTAAAATAAACTAAATGATATTAGATGAATTATTCGTGCTTTTATGAACACTAATGTTTGAATAAACTTTAATAGCTACATAGCTATTCAATTAAGATTCAGGTTGAAGAGCAAGCTACAGTCGTACGTAGCTATGAGCTTTTACCATATCCCAAGCATCTCTTCAATTCCTATAAAAAAATACTTGAATAGAATTGATAAACTTTGAGCAAACTACTCTAACTCCAATTCCTGATACTTCAATAAAACATCTACCTTTTATGAAAACTATTCAAGCTGTTGCTCGTTACTTACCAGAAAAATGTGGAGGAATTCAAATCCGTCTTAGCGAACTCCTACCAGTTCTTCAAGCATATGGAGTAGAAAGCAAAATAGCAGCAGCTCAAGACAGTAAATATGAGAATACTTATATACACAATGGAATAGAAGTATATCGCTACCCTGTGTTTCCTCAACCAAAAGCAGAACCAAATTATGGAGAATTACCACATGGTAGATTTGAGTATTTTGAACGTTGGTTAAGACAGCAAAAGGCAGATATCTATCATCAGCATCAATGGACGCCAAAATGTGGTTTACCTCATCTACGTCTTGCCAAAGAATTGGGTATGGCGACAGTTGTTTCAATTCGTTTACCTAGCCCTGTTTGTCAACGAGAAACTCTCATGCTAAATGGGCAAGAAGTGTGTGACGGAAAAATTGATGAAGTCAAATGTAGTCATTGTTGTGGTGTTCCTTCAGCAATATCAGATACAGCAATTCAAAGTTTAGTGCACGCGCCTCGAAGCATAAATGATACAGCAAGTAAATTATTACATTTATTGAAAAAAGCTCCTACCCCAATTAATACTGCTGCAACCGCGTTGCTCACTCCTGTTTCGTTACCAGCTTATATAGTTGCGCGCAGACAGGGTTTATTAGAAATGGCAAAATTTGCCGACCGCATAGTGACGCTAAGCGAGCGGCTTTATGAAACATTATTACTTAATGGAGTTCCCCAACAGAAGCTGATAATTTGCAAAACAGGCGTACCTGATATTTTTCTATCATCGTCTCGAAATATTAAAAAAACAGCAAACCAAGCTTTACAAGTTGTATTTTTAGGACGTTGGAATCGTAACAAAGGAATTCATATTTTAGTAGAAGCGATCAAATCACTGCCTGCTAAGATATCCATTGAATTAACAATATATGGCAGTGCAGTTGATGATGAAAAATATCGACAGCAGATTATACAAAGTATAAAGGGTGAACCGCGTATTCGTATTGCTGAGACTTTGACACGTGAAGAGTTACCTTCAGTTTTAGCAACATATGATATTTTAGCTTTACCTGCACAATGGTTTGATGTTAGACCGATGTCTATCTTAGAAGCCCATGCGGCAAAGCTACCCGTTTTAGGTTCGGATGTAGGAGGAGTTAATGAACTTATCAAACATAATGTTGATGGTTTGTTACTACCTCCTGCTGATGTTAAAGCTTGGGCTGAAGCTTTTGTACGGCTATCTGAAGAGCCAAATTTATTGTCTAAACTTCGTCAAGGAATTAAGCCTATTCGGACTATGAGTATGGAGGCTGTAGATACAGTAAATCTCTATAAAATTATTCTAGAGGAAAAAATAGCACAAAACAAGCTAAGTTTGGCAGTAAGTCAAACTTTGAACATGTAATTGTTTCTTAAGCTTATTAAGGTACAAAAAATAGCATAATGAATTTATATTATTTCTCATTGAGTAATTAAACTATTAATATTTTTGCTATTTGTTGGTATTTGACATGATTATTTGTTCGAGTTGTATTTTTTTATGGCTTAGATTGTAAATATTTTATCTCATTATGTCAGTTGTTAGCAATTAATAAACGACTATTTATAGCGTTGATAAGATGGTCATTAATTGAGAAAAACAACAGCAGAACTTCCACTTACTTTTTCTAGTATTTGAGTTATTGCTAATTAAGGAGAAATAGTATTAACTTGTCTTAGATTACTGCGTTTAGATAGTAATATTACTGTAAGGTATGTTGTGTAAAAGTGAAAAATTGATTCTTGCTAACCTCAACTAACTACAAATATGAAGGTCATAAAAGCTCTATCTACTTCACAGAGGTTTTGCCAGAAAGAAGTTGTAGTAACTACCTTAGTAGGATGGGTACCATCGTTACTAGGGAAATCTCTACGTAGGCTAGTGTATCGTTCTCTTTTTGCGCAATTTGGAAACGCAGTACAAATTAAATCTGGAGTTGAAATAATTCACCCTGGCAGAATTGCCATCGGCAATAAAGTTAAGATCGATCGGGGAGTTTCCTTAAGAAATGAAGGTCAAAATAGTACGATTCGGCTAGGAAATTCTGTCAAACTTGATCTTGGAGTTGTGATTAAAACTCACAGTAATAGTGTAATAGAAATTGGAGATTGTACCTACATTGGTCCCTATACTTGTTTGTCGGGCAAATCCATCAAGATTGGTAGAGATTGTCGGATTGCTTCGCATTTAGGCATCTATGCGAATAATCATATTTTCACAGATCCTAACCGTAAAATCAAAGAACAAGGTAGCAGTTACAAAGGAATAGTCATTGAAGATGATTGTTGGTTAGCTAGCGGAGTCAGAATTGTAGACGGCGTAACAATTGGTCAAGGTAGTGTAATTGGTGCAGGAGCAGTTGTCACTAAAGACATTCCACCATATTCTATTGCTGTGGGGGTTCCTGCCAAAGTCATCAAAAGCCGAAAGTCAGGTGAACAAGTAACGAGCGCTTACCCAGAAAATAACGCTACAGACGATAGTTTAGTTGAAGAAGAAAAGACGACAAAGCTAAACAATCAATTACCGCATAAAGATGTTGCGATCGCTGGCTTAACGCTACAAAAACTACTGCACCAGTTATTGGAATACATTGGTAAAGTTATAAATGTCAGCACTGTTACGGTTCTACTACGGACTGAGGATCAGCAACACTTGATAGTATATGCCTCAGTTGGACTAGAAGATGAGATTACAGCAGAAATTAAAATTCCCTTTGGACAAGGTTTTGCAGGTCGTGTTGCAGCTGATTGCAAACCTATAATAGTCGAAGATTTATCCAAAATAGAGATTTTTAGTCCAATTCTCCGCAATAAAGGACTAAGCTCAATGCTTGGTGTTCCTTTGCAAGTAAATGGGCAAATAGTTGGAGTATTCCATGTGGGTACGATTATTTCTCGTCAATTTACTAGCGATGAAGTAAAGCTCATGCAGCTGATAGCTGACTGTATCGCTTGGCTGTTGACTCGTACTGACGTACTATTAGTAAATGTATCTCAAGCTTCAGGAATTTGCAGGTTGTTTACTCTGACTCGTTTATTAAATTCATTATGGCAGCAGTTTAAGTTCCTGGTACAGTTTTTTGCGAACAAATTGGCTACTAGGCAGATAAAGTTCACCTTTTGTTAAGTTATCAGTGGTGAGTTAAGAAAATTTTTCTAATTCAAAGTTCAACTGGTAAGATATGCTTTACCCATTTAAAATTCAAAACTTTTGAAACTTCGTTTATGTAGCCCTGACTTCAGTTGAAAAGTATCTACAATTTATACGATAGTTTAAATATTAAAAACTTTGGTTTGTTAATGTTTAAAGTTTATTATTTAGTAGAAAATTAATAATTAGCGTTACTGAATCTCGCTGTATGTGTGACTTTAGTTGATGCTGTAGCAAAACTATGTTTTCAAACAATCAAGCCCGTCAATACAGTAAAAAAATTTAGGGTTATAACTTGTATGATTAAATTATATTTATAACGATGCTAATCTTAAATTGCCTTAATTTGAGAACGTTAAAAAATCTGTATTTAATAAGTTTATAGCCTTCCTTTTCTAATAAAAAATGAGAAGATTTGCTATTCAAAATTAAGAAAATGCTTGCTAGAAAATGTTTGATAAACGCTTAACTGCCTCAACTTAAATTCGTTTTTGATAAGAGTGGCATTTGGGAGCATAACAAAACTGATTAAAATTTTTCTAGATATTATGAACTTTTCTCTATCGACTTACTCTGTGCGGTGAAGGCATATTGACAATATCTTATTTCCTAAAGTCATACTTGGTTTTTTAGCATTCTGCTCAAGCCTTCAGTTAGTTAGAAAAGTTTGTATTTTTAGGTATCTTTTATGAGAATTGCTTTTGTGGTGGGAATTTTTCCTCTTTTGTCAGAGACTTTTGTTTTGAATCAAATTACTGGTTTGATTGAGCGAGGTCACGAGGTGGATATTTATGCGTTACGACATCCACCCTCTGATCGCAAAATGCATCCACATGTAGAAAAATACAATTTACTTCATCGTACCTACTATGTTCCTGTAATACCGCACAACTTTTTTTTACGTCAGTTAAAAGGTTTTGTATTACTTCTTACTAATTTTCATAAAGCCCCCCTGGTTTGTTTGCGATCGCTCAATTTTTGCAAATATGGTCGCGCCGCGACTTCCTTAAAAATTTTGTATACTGCAATACCGATGCTTGGGCAAAAACCGTATGACATTATTCACTGCCAGTTTGGCTGCTACGCGCTTGAAATTTTAGCATTGCGTGACATTGGAGCATTAAAGGGAAAACTTGTCACGTCCTTTCGCGGTTGGGATATTAGCCGCTATATCAAGCAGTATGGCGATCGCGTTTACGATCGGCTTTTAGCTACTGGAGACTTATTTCTTCCAGTTTGCGACTTTTTCCGTACTTGGCTAGTTAAACATGGTGGTGATGGCAAGAGAATTATTACGCACAGATCGGGAATTGACTGCGATAAGTTCTTCTTTACACCTCGGTGTCTGCCTTCTGATGACTCGATTCAAATTGTCACCGTCGGTCGTTTAGTTGAAAAAAAAGGCATAAAGTATAGCATTGAAGCTGTTGCTCAATTATCTCAAACATACAAAAATATCCATTACTATATTGTTGGTGAGGGTGAATTAAAAGAGGAGTTGCAAAACCTAATTCAAAAGCTTGATATCAGCAACGTTGTTACATTACTAGGTCAAAAAAATCAGCAGGAAATTATCGATATACTTACTAATTCACACATTTTTGTTGCTCCTAGCGTAACAGCGCAAGATGGAAATCAAGAGGGTATACCCAATACTTTGAAAGAAGCAATGGCAATGGGTTTACCAGTAGTTGCAACTAGACACAGCGGTATTCCTGAGTTAATAGAAGATGGTGTTTCTGGGTTTTTGGTTCCTGAGCGTGATGCTAATGCGATCGCCCACAAATTAAGTTATCTAATTAGGCATCCAGAAGTATGGGTAGACATGGGTTTAGCTGCTCGAAAACGTGTAGAATCTCAATATGAAATACAAACACTTAACAATGAGTTAGTTGAAATTTATCAAAACTTACTAGCAGACAAATCAGTGTCTTATCTTCCTGCGCGTAGCTTGTATCATAAAGCAGCTTAATTTGCATCTATTACAACTGTAGAATTGCTGTTACTAATTTTATAACTAGTCTCTTCCTTTTTTAGTAATTTGATGACGAAGCTTACTAACCTCTTTTGAAGAGCTGACTGTGTTTATGTGGCGAACGCAAGCATTGCCCGCGATCGGCAGTGTACGTTTGCCTATAGGTAAGATTTGAAGAATAAAAATAATAATATATTTATTTAAGCAATTTAAGCGATGAAAGTAAGCAAAATTGAAGCTTCCCCAAAGAGCATGATATTCATTGTTGGAACCTCTCGTTCTGGCACAACTTTAATGAGACAGATTCTTAGCAAACACTCAAACGTATATATCTCTAAAGAAACTCATTATTTTGAGGATTTGAGAGTGAAGATGGCTGGACGAGAGCAAAAACCATTATCGCCTCAAGAAACACAAGTTACTGAAGATTACTTTCTGGCTTTAACCCATAAGACGTACGAAGCAAAGGGAGATCCAGAACAAGGCTGGATGAATCGCATGGAATTACGTTCTTTAGCCCAGCAAATTGGCTGTGGAACAGATTCATATTTTGAAGCTTATTGCCAGCTTTGCGCTCAAAACAAAAACAAAACTATATTTGGAGAAAAAACTCCTAGACATATCTTTAAAATCGCTGAGATTCTGAATCGCTATCCTGATGCGAAAGTTATTTGTATGGTTCGCAATCCAGGAGGAGTCATTGCGTCGTATCGTGACTTTTGGAAGAGTCAGTGGAGGTCTGATAGTAGCAAGTCTCTTAGAGAGAAACAAAGGATAAAAAATTCTTACAATTTAATAATTATTAGTCTAATTTGGAAAGCTGCTCTTAATGCAGCACTCAAGGCACGCGATCAGTTTGGAGAAAGCCGTGTCTACATTCAACAATTTGAAAACTTAGTTACTTGTCCAGAAACATCGCTCAAATCTTTAACAAACTGGTTATCTTTAGATTATGAACCCTCGATGCATACAGTTGGTTTAGTGAATAGCTCGTACTCAAACTCTTGGAGTAATGGTTCTGGTTTGTCTAGTGAACCAGCGTATCGCTGGCAAGAAAAACTGAGTGATGCAGAAATTGCCATTTTTCAATTTTGCTGTGGACAGCAGCTGCTAAAAGCAGGTTATAGCAAAAAGCCAGTTCGTTTACCAGTTGTTCTAATTATTTGGTTATGGATAACTTTACCTTTTACTGGATTACGAGCTTTGTTAGCTAACTCGAATAGAATTAGCAATATTCCTCAATATATTTGGCAACGTTTACGTCTTGTGATTAGCTAAGTTTGCACTTGCTTCTTTCACTAAGTTAGAAAAAAAGAAACCCCCAATTAAATATCGGGGTTAATTCTCTAAGCTATTAGAGATAGATTTGATACTCAAATAGCAACAGATTCTAAAGCTTCCTGAGACATCAATTTAGATTCTTTTATTGGCTTTTTCAAGATTATAATATATTCTGTATTTTCTACCTCAACCATCCCAAAACTCAATATATGAGTTACTAATTTAATTGACTGCCATAAGAACCCCATCAGGAAATACTTTTTGCGGAGTCTCGTTTGTTTTGGAGATTCGTAAGTGCTGAAGTACTCAATCGAGAGTTCATTCTCTTGAGCAAATTTCTTAATTGACGCAGGTGAAATAGAAGATCTTAAGAAGGTGCGAAAAGGTGCTCTATCTTCAATTCCGGCCAATTTTTGACCAAAGATAACCCTATATGCCCAAACATGAAACCAATGAGGCGTATACTTTGTGATTATTCCCTTTAAAGAAAATATGTTGGGAGAAGCGATAATAATAATTCCATCCTCTTTAAGAGCTTTTTGGCAGTTTAATAAAGCTTTTTTTGGTTGCGGTAGATGCTCTAAAACCCACCAACATACAATTAAATCAAAAGTTGATTTTGGCAGCTTATAAGTTTGGATATCACCTTTGATTTTCTCAGTAAGAGTATTGTTTCTTTGTAGTTGTTTCTCTGAAACATCAATACCAACCATATCTTTGGGTTGAGTGAGATGAATGCGACTGCAGGAACCGCATCCTACTTCTAAAACCTTTAAATAACTTTTATTAGCTAATTCTTTATCAAGAAATTTTTGTGCTTTATCAATTTCAGATTGTAATATATTGATGTATTTTTTCATTTTTTTCTCCTATGAAATAATGTTTTAACTAGAGCTTGGTAGTAGTAATTTTCTCGCTGGTTTTTGTAAAGGCTCTCGAAAAACAGCCCCAAGAAAAATTAAGCCAGGGGCTACCAGGTAAGCAGTCATATTAAGGCTATCAACGAACGTATTGCAAAATATTATTAAGAGAATATGAAGTGCACTTTTAGCTGTTTGGCTTCCTTGGGAGCGGATAACTAAGCTTATAAAGCTACATGATAAAGCGATGCCAAGAGCTAAAACACCAACAATACCATTAATAAATAGTAAACCAGTCCAATTATTATGAGTGCCAATATTAACATCTACGATTCTACTAGGACCTGAATCAGTAACACCATGACCAGTAATTGGTGCTTCTGCCCAACGTCGGATAGCGATTCTGTCTAAAGCTTCGCGGTCGCTGTTAGAGTTCTTGCGTAAGCTCCGCATCCAATCTTTAAAGGACGCGATCGCACTCATTAAACTTGATGCGAATAAACCAGTCACTAAACTGGACAAACCAGCGGACAGCCAAAGAAACGGGCGCTGAAAACTAGACAAAATTTGAGTAGCAATCCAAGCAGTAGGTAGAGCTAACATATTAACTCTAGAACCAGAAAACCAGCACATGAGAATTGACGCAAAGATGCCAATCCATCGCAGTCGTAGGTTTTTTTCTAGGAGGCACAAAGGTAAGAATACATTACCGACAAAACCAATAACAGTAGCCCAGGGAGCAAATAAAGGTAGACGAAGCCAGCCATTTTCAATAGTGAATAAAGTGACAAAAAAACCTAATCTTGCTCCACCAAAAAAATTGAGGGGAGCAGTATAAGAAATATTTAAACGTATTAATGATGCTAGATAGCAAAAAGCTAGATAAATAAGGGATTGAAAACTTAAAAGGCAAACAGCGCGACACACTAACTTTGGTCTGATATTGAGGCAGCCAATTAGGGGAAATAAGGCTAGAAGTGCCCATCCTTTAGCCCAACCAAATGTAGCCTTTATGAGACTTGCTTTTCCTAAATTGAAATCGGCATGACCAAAAATCGTGGCAAATTCTATCGCTGCCATGGCAACGATCCATACCCAAACTTCCCAAGGGATAGCGATATTGTTACATTCAGAGGCGTTGTCTTTTTGCAGCCACAGCTTTCTAATGAGATAGCAAGTTAGTATCCAAGCGATCGCGGGAGGAACGTAGTAAAGTAAGCCTGTAAAATAGAACCCATAAGTACCCAGAATAGAATACCAAATGACTTTTTCTTCAAAATTACAAGGTTTCATTGGCACAGGTGATTGCGTGAAATCATTGACAAAACTTACTTTTGTGTCACCTCACTGAGCGAGAAAATGACATCACCAGTAAGCGATCGCACTTCAATATTTTGCTTGTGGAAGTTTGGTACAGCGATTAGGCAGGCTCAACTTGCCTAGGAAGTCTTGATGGGCGTTGACTGAGCGAAAAGAGAAGAAGTCCAGTCGTTAAAAATAGTGAGGCAAAGCTAGCACCGGCAAAAACGTAGAATGATTTAGGCGAACTTGGCGAAGTTGGTAAGCTTGGTTCTTCAATTAGTTGAATCTGAGGATAAGAACCAAAAACATCAGAACTACGCAGATCGAGTTGAGTAATTGTGGAGGAGAAGATTGCTTCTGCAATTTGTACGTCCCGCCGGAGGTTATTTTCTAAAATCTGCTGCTGCGTCAAAGTTTTGAGCCGATTCTCAAGTATTCGCATCTGTTTCTCTAGTTCGAGAGCTTGTGACTGTAATCCTTGTTTATCTGCTTGCACGGACACTAACGCATGCAGCAACTGCTGTCGCGGTGGGCTATTGTTGAGGTTAAGTTGCTCCAGATATTCTAGAGTTACAGGCTTATTCAGCAGTGCTTGACTGCGTGCTAACATTGCTGTTCGAGAAGCTTCTTGTTTCGCTTGCTCGTTAATCACAGACGGATTGTGAGGTGTCAAGCGCGAGTTTAAATCAACCAGAGTTGCACTAGACTTACCGTTGTCACTTAAAATTTGTTGAAAGTAGGGGTCAGTTTGCAGGTTAAAAGCCTCTGCTGCTTGTTGCGGTGATAGCTCTAAAATCGTTGATAGTTGTTGTAAACGAGCATCTGACAATTGATGTTGTGCGATGATTTGTACTTGCTCTTTGCGCAAAGCCTCAATGTTAGAAGAAAGCTGAGCAATTTGATTGTCAGAGTTTAATTCAGAACGAGCTTGAAAAGTAGAAAGTCGCTGCTGAGCTTCTTTTAGCTTTTGCCCTGCCTTAGAGAGAGCTGATTGTAATCGTATATCCTTTTGCGCTGCTTCTTGAGTTCTCAGCTCGTTGAGTCTTTCCTCTAAAGCTTCATGCAAAGCGAGAGACTTGAGCTGTGCTTCATGAGGAGTTGTTCCCTCAAATTCAAACTCGAGGAGCATTGTATCATCCATAAGCTTGATTCGAGGTTTACCAAAGTCATCTACATCCATATTCAGCTTGCTAGCTGCTGCTTGTAGTACAGGTTGGGTTGTAGCGATATATTGATAGTTGGCGCGGGGATCGTCATACTTACTACTGTAGGGTGACTGAGCAGATGAAGAAGCGGTTCCAATCCCAGGTAAGTTGACATTAGCTTGCTCGCCGCCTTTAGGTAAAGCAACTGTCCAAGAACTCGTGTATGTGCGCGGTGCCGTTTGTAAATAAAAAAACGCGATGCTCCAAATAGCCGCATTGACTATACCCAAACTCAGATAATTCAACGCCTTCCAATTCAATTTTGTAGGCACAAAGTGAGGAATTCTTAAAGTTTCTGTCATCTTGGTCGATCTTGATTAATAAGTAGTGAACAAAAGTAGGTTTCAGAACCTTATGAGTTCTCCTCGATGTTAGGTTCTGTAGCCATTGAAGAGATGCTTAAGACATAGTAGAAGCTTGAAACTATCGTCACTAGTTTTTGACCCTGACTTCTGACTTTTGCTATATGTAGTGTTCTTAGCCAACTAAGGCAGAAGCTGTTTTTAACATTGATTTGCCTTCGCAATATTCAGGAATTGCAGCACCCATAAGGTTGAGGATTGTCGGTGCTAAATCGAGTGCATGACCTACTGGTAAACTGGACCCAGGAACAATATCTGGACCTTTTGCTAAGAAAAAGCCTCTAGAACGATGGCTACCTGTGCGAAAATAAGGGACCGGACCAATACGACCAAAAGTAGGGCTATCAACGACATCAGTTGCGCGTTCTTCTTGCCAAATCACGACTAAATCAGCATCAGGTAACTTCGGATCGTTCTCAGTCGCATCTTGACGCGTACGAATTATCTGTTTAACCATTGGCTTGCCCGTGCGCGCATCGATGAGCCGATACAGATGTTGACTTAGTTCGTCGCATACTGTTGCATATTCCGCAGTTGTAACAATTCCTGCAGGTTCTCTACCTTGAAGATTGACCCGAATGTACCCTTCAGAAAAGCTCGGGAGTGCAAACGCTTTCATTTGCGACCACAAGGGTTTATACCAAAGTGCAGGTTGATAGTACAGAGGCTCAGATTGTTGCTGCAACTGAAACGGAGAAATTAAATCTGGTTGTTGGAAGTTAAGATATGGCTCGAAGCGACCAAAGATTTTACCTGGAGTGTGTTTCCGTAAGAAGCTTCGCAGTAGGTTGCGATCGTGCTTCAGACTCCAAAGTGCTCCAAGAGCGCCCCGCTTGGCACGTCCTGTTATAAGTGGTGGTGTAGGTGGTGTTCCTCGTTCGCCTGCGGCTATTCCTACTCGACCTGGAAAGTTAAATCGATACAGCAGTTCTGGTAGAAACACCATACTGGGAAGGTCCATGACATTGCTACCCATACCGTGTCCGGAAAACACTAAGACATAAGCATTCTC